>JABJAO010000016.1 GCA_018666065.1 Microbacteriaceae bacterium
CCAGCAGGGCATTGACAGCTCGCTGGCGTCGCTCGGTGCCAACCAAATCACCGTATCTGCCAGTACGACCACGGGCCTGGAGGAAAAAGACGCCGCCGCAATCTCAGAGATTGAGGGTGTGCTCAAAACCAGCACCGAAGTGCGAACCCGAGGCACCGTGTCCTATGGCAGCGAGTCTCTGTCGGTGAGCATTATCGGCGTGTCACCCGAGTATGAAGACCTCGGCAACCCCGATGTTGCGATTGGGTCATTCCTTCCCACCTCACCCGGGCTGCAAAATTCTCGCACCGTCGTGATCTCTGCACGCGGAGCCGACGAATTGGGCTTCACGCGCGAATCGGTGGGGGATAGCGTCCGATTGGACGGGCTTGCCTTCACGGTTGTGGGTGTCATCGATGATGCTGATGGCTTTGGCTCAGGTGCCGAGGTCTACATCACGCAGGAGGCGGCACGAAGCTTGTTCTCCAAATCCCCCTACCTCTCGGTGATTCGCATTCAAGCGGTCTCCCAAGAGGCAGTCTCGCCCGTGGAATACCGGGTCGAGAGTTTCCTGCGCTACTCCAAGAATGTTCGCGACGATAAGGACGCGACGTTCTCCATCTTTAACCAGGCAGCACTGCAGGACACCATCAAGACGGTGACCGGGACCCTGGGAATTTTAATCACCGGTATCGCCGGAATCTCCCTGGTTGTCGGTGGAATTGGAATTATGAACATCATGCTGGTCTCGGTGCGAGAGAGAACCCGAGAAATTGGTGTCCGACGCGCTATCGGTGCGCGTCAGTCCCAAATTTTGACCCAGTTTTTGATGGAGGCGGTGGTGTTGTCCACGCTGGGAGGTCTCATTGGCCTCACCATTGGTCAACTGGCCTCGTATGGGTTCTCCGTGTTGGGCGGTTGGGAGTTCTTTATCGACCCGACAACCGTTTTCGTGGCCCTGGGCTTTAGCGCGCTAGTGGGTGTTGTATTCGGTGTGTGGCCTGCTCGGACGGCGGCCAAATTGCAACCTGTGGATGCCCTGCGATTCGAGTAGGAAGTCTGAGTCGCTCGTGCCACGGGCATGAGCGCTTGCTACTGTCGGGACCATGCTAGAAAGTGCGTTCAGTCAGATTGCACTGATTCTCGTTGTTGCGGCCGTAGTGGGTTTTCTCGCGAACTTGCTCAGGCAACCGCTGATCGTCGCCTACATGTTTGTAGGAATTCTGCTGGGACCAGCATTCCTGGGCCTGGTATCTGCGGGCGAGGAGATTGAACTTCTGGCAAAGTTTGGCATTGCCATTTTGCTGTTCCTGGTTGGGCTGAAACTCGACGTGGGCTTGATTCGTCTCACGGGGTTCGTGGCTCTTGCGACTGGAATCGCCCAGGTTGTGGTGACCTTGGGAATCGGATTCCTCATCGTTCTTGCGTGGGGTTTTGACTGGATCCCAGCGCTGTATGTGGCTCTCGCTCTCGCGTTTTCCTCGACCATCATCATTATCAAGGTCCTCTCCGACAAGCGAGAGCTCGACCAGCTTCATGGCCAAATCGCTGTGGGGGTGCTCATCGTGCAAGACATCCTGGTGATTGTGGCGATGGTCGTCATTGCCTCGGTGGGTTCACCCGATGGGTCCGGGGCGTCAAATTCTTTGGTGGCGACACTTCTGGGCAGTGTCGGGTTCTTGGGTGTGGTCGCGCTACTGGCTCGCTTTGTGATCCCTCGGTTGCTCTCCGTCATAGCCCGAAGCCAAGAGCTCACCCTCCTCTTTGGGGTGGGATGGGCGATGTCCCTTGCAGCGACGAGCCAGTTCCTTGGCCTGAGTATGGAAATTGGCGCTTTTGTGGCGGGTGTGGCGCTGGCCTCTACGCCCTATCGCGAGAGTCTCAGCGCTCGAATGGTGAGTTTGCGGGACATCATGATTTTGTTTTTCTTCATTGAGCTGGGCACATCGTTGAGCTTCGAGGACGCTGGTTCCCAAATCGGACTGGCTGTGGTGCTCTCAGCGTTCGTGTTGGTCGTGAAGCCGCTTGTTGTGATGGTGATCATGGGAGCACTGGGGTATCGGTCCCAAGTCTCGTTCAAATCTGGCTTTGCCCTCGCGCAAATCAGCGAGTTTTCGCTGATCCTGATTGCTCTGGGGTACTCATTGGGCCAAGTGGGCAGTGAGGTCATGAGCCTTGTGACCTTGGTGGCGATCATCACCATCACGCTCTCGACCTATTTCATCCTTTACTCAGACCGCCTCTATCAGTGGATGTCACCGGTTTTGCGACGTTTTGACAAGTCCGCCTCTCAGGATGTGATGAGGGAAGAATCCCAGGCTCACCCCATTGATGCCATTGTTATCGGTGCGGGACGCCTGGGGTCGTCTGTTGTCGCGGGGCTGAGAGAAAAAGGGGGGCGGTTACTCGTTGTTGACCAGGATCCCCGTGCCCTGCGGGCAATGGAAGGCGACTCGGTGGAGACACTCTTTGGTGACATTAGCGATCCCGACTTTTCTGGCTCCCTGCCCCTAAACATCGCGGATGCTGTCATTTGCACAGTCCACGACCGAAGCACCAACCTTGTTCTGTTGGAGACGCTCAGTCGATTTAACTTCGAGGGAAAAATTTGCCTCACCGCGATGGATGAGCCCACCGCGAAAATGCTCTCGGAAAATCGAAACGTGACGGTCATCCGACCACTCACGATGGCGGCCACCCGCATTGTCGATGGTCTTCCCAAAATGCGTCAACGCGGAGAACCGCGATTACGCTAGGGCACCGCGCGGTCTGTTTTCCCCGAATGTCAGCCTGCGGGACTTATCAACTGGAGGAGAAGCGCCTGGCTCCTCAATGAGTGGGCGCCAGGTTCACGCCTCATGTGTGTTTCCCCGTGAGGTTGCTCCTGCAAAGTCCGGTAGGGAGGTTCAGCTAAACCTGTTAGCCTGACGCAACCTCCACGGTGGGGTATCAGACTAAGGAGAAATCGTGAACGAAAAAGATCTCGTCGAGCTGTGGAATGACAAGCGACGTCAGATTATTTCCGCCCAAATGCCCTCTGTTATTGCTCTTGCTGTGATCACGGTCATGGCGATGATGGGCTACTTTGACGGCGAGTACTCCTACGCGCAGTCCTTTGCAGCAATTTTCCTCGTGACCGTTGGCTCGCTGAGTGTCTTGAACCAATTGGCAGTCATCCGCGAGGCCCAGACGATCGTTAAAGACCTGGAGGCCGTCGACAACCCCAGTGCGCTTGCGCGAACCATTGCCTCGAGCGGCTCGTACCTGATCTACACGCGCATCCTCATGGTTGTCTTCAGCCTCGCGTTGCTCGCGGCCCTTACGCTTCTCATTCTGTAGCGCTCGAGGAATAGGGAGAGGGCCCGAACGATGGCAAAGAAGTCATGGGTAAAGGTTGTGAACGAGTGGCACTTGTGGCCGGGGCTCGCTGTCGCCGTGACGGGAATCATCGCCACGGGTGTGTTTCTCCTCATTGGTGTGGTGAGGTAGGAACCAGGCGCCGAGGAATTGTGAGTGGGGCGGTTGCCCTTGTGATCCCCGCCCCCACATCGCACTGTTTAGAGGCTAGTAGGGCAGCGAATCAGGGTCGTGCGATTACCCAGAGCGGTGTTTCAGTTGCTGAGACCGCCAAACGGATGGCCTCTAGTAGTAGCTCATGAGCGGTGTTCGAATCACGGTAAGAGCGTGAAGGAAGCTCCGCTATCACGGGAGAAGTGGACGCCTTGGTCATCCAGCACCATTATGGCTTCGCCGTGGGCAGCTATCCCAAGAATGTTCGTGAATTCTTGTGGCAGAGCAACATAAGGTCCCGCTGGGGTTGAACCTGCGAAAATAGTCGAGCCATCGGAGAGGTAGATGCGGGAATCTGACCACTCGATTAGCGAGATACCAGGCGGAGCTGTGGCGGGCAAGAATGTGACCCCGTCATCTTCTGAGAGAAAGAGGGCGCCATCGGAGGCGAGCAGGATTTCGTTACCGTTCAGAGGGTTCAAAGCGAGACTCGTCAGCGGTGGGACCTCCAGGCTTGTCCATGTCTGACCGAGGTCAGCTGACGCCACAACCATTCCGTAATTTGCGGCGACCCCGACCACTGTGGTGCCCGCCACTTCCAGGAGATGAAAGTCGACTTCGCCCGTGAGGACTGAGGGTTCCCAAGTCTCGCCAGCGTCCTTGGATACCAGGATTCCCAGTGGGTCAGGAAGGTCTTGAGAAGGACCAGGATGGCCGCTGGCATAAAACACACCATCATCAATGGCGAGACCCATGATGTCGAACTCTTCGCCTCGCAATTGCCAGGAGTCCCCTGACCAGACGTACAAACCGTGGTGGCTTGCGAGGAAAAACTCTTCCCCATCTGTCGCCACGCTATGAACATGTTCAAGCTCGTCCAGGGTGACCCCATCGTTATTGCCCGTTGTGCATCCCGCTAACAGAAGTGCAGTTATGGCTGTGCAAATAAGCGATTTACGCACCAGAGAGGCTTCCCAGCAGCAACGTCATTTCCTCAATTTCAGCTTTTTGCGCGTTGATAATTTCTTGCGCTAGCAAGGCTGCCTCGTCATTTGACGAGTTCTCAATCATCCGGACCATTGCGAGTGCTCCCTCGTGATGGTCAATCATCAGCTGGAGAAAAAGAATGTCGAACTCGG
>JABJAO010000080.1 GCA_018666065.1 Microbacteriaceae bacterium
CCCTCTTGGAGGCCCCTATCGATGAGGCGAATATCGTCCGAAAATTCTCCCGCCCCCTCGCCGGACGCGATAACCTCCTCCGAATAGGTACCCCCAGGAGAGGCACACGCCGACAACACAAGTACAGCAGCTAGAGAAGAAGGCAGTGCAGCAAACCGAAACGGCATCTGGCCAGCGTATTAGATGCGGCGAAAAACCCCTGTATTTACAGGGGTTTTCTACTACTCGTGGAGCCTAGGGGAATCGAACCCCTGACCTCCTGCTTGCAAAGCAGGCGCTCTACCAATTGAGCTAAGGCCCCTCATGTATTTAGTTGTGCGTGGGGCTACCAGGACTTGAACCTGGGACCTCTTCGTTATCAGCGAAGCGCTCTAACCGCCTGAGCTATAGCCCCCTAGACCGCATACGACATTAGCGCACAGGTGGGCATTCGACCCAATCGACTAGTTGTTCGTGAACCCCACAGTCAATCCACCCGTCAGTCTAGCAATGGCGTTGTAGAGAACGGCGCTGAGTGATCCCAGTACGGTAAGCGACACCATATTGATCAGCGCCCCCACGAACGCGAGCAGAGTCACCTGCCCGAAGCTGAGCAAAGCCAACACTGCGCCGCCACCGTCACCCAGAATGTCGCCCACAATTCCCTCCAGGGCACCAATAACACCGACCGTGTTGAGAAGCAGCCAGGAGAGCATCACGACGAGGAACACGGTAATTGCCACAGCAACCGCGACCAGGGACGACAGCTTTACCGCAGCCCAGACGTCGATGTAGACGAGGTTGAGTCGAACCTGCTTTGCCGCTGGAGCGTTAGCGCTCTGCTTCCGGCTTTCAGGCTGAACGATAGGGATTTCACTCATCGGAGGTTTCTTTCTCGACCGCGGGCTCTTGTGCTTCCACGACACTACTACTCTCGTCCGCTTCCGGCTCTGCGAGGTCCCGCTCCTGGTTGCGAGCAATACCCAGGACCTTGTCCTCGCCATCGAGTCGAGCAAAAACGACGCCCATGGTGTCTCTCCCCTTCGCGGGAACTTCCGAGACGCCCGAGCGCACGACCTTGCCAGATTCCAGAACAATCAAGACTTCGTCATCCTCATCCACGATCATGGCGCCGGCTAGCGCGCCTCGGGTGTCAGAAAGCTTGGCCACCTTGATTCCCAACCCACCACGCTGCTGAGAACGGTACTGATCAACTGCGGTCCTCTTGGCAAAACCACCCTCGGTCACCACGAAGACGAAGCCCTCGTCGCTCACCACAGACGCCGAGAGCAGTTGGTCATCGCCGCGGAACTGCATGCCCTTTACTCCCGCGGTCGAGCGACCCATGGGTCGCAAGCTCTGGTCGCTCGCAGTAAACCTCAGAGACATTCCAGCTCGCGAGACCAGCAACATGTCATCTCCCTCGTTGAGCAGGCGGGCTGCAACAACCTCGTCCTCCTCTTTGAGGTTGATGGCAATGATGCCGCCCTGGCGATTGGTGTCATATTGCGTCAGTGCAGTCTTTTTGATCATGCCCTGCTTCGTAGCGAGCACGAGATACTGCGCTGCCTCATAGTTGGCGATATCTAGAATCTGGGCAATGTTCTCGCCAGGCTGCAGCGCGAGGAGGTTCGCCACATGCTGGCCTTTGGCGTCCCGGCCAGCTTCTTGGACCTCATACGCCTTGGCGCGATAGACCCGGCCCAAGTTTGTGAAGAACAGTAACCATCGATGTGTCGTACTGACGAAGAAGTGCTCCACAACATCGTCCGCGCGGAGCTGGGCGCCACGGACACCCTTGCCCCCGCGGTGCTGGCTGCGATAGTTGTCGCTTCGCGTCCGCTTGATGTATCCGCCGCGCGTCACGGTAATGACCATTTCTTCTTCAGGAATGAGGTCTTCATCGGTCATTCCGCCTTCAAAGCCCTGAAGAATCTCGGTCCTGCGGTCATCGCCGAAGCGATCGACGACATCCTGCAGTTCTTCGGAGACAATCGAGCGCTGGCGCTCGTCACTGGCAAGAATTGCTTTGTATTCGGCGATCATCTTCTCAAGCTCCGTGGCTTGGTCAATGATTTTCTGCCGCTCAAGCGCTGCGAGACGACGCAATTGAAGGTTCAGGATGGCAAGCGCCTGGTCATCATCCACTCCGAGGAGCTTCATCAGGCCTTCTTTAGCTTCTTCTACGGTGGGGGACTTCCGAATCAGCGCGATGACATCATCGAGGGCGTCCAAAGCCTTGAGATATCCGCGCAGGATGTGGGCGTCTGCTTCGGCTTTATCGAGGCGGAACTGCGTCCGTCGGACGATGACCTCAATTTGGTGGGCTACCCAATACGAAATAAACCCATCGAGGGTTAATGTGCGAGGAACACCATCAACGATGGCGAGCATGTTGGCGCCAAAGTTTTCCTGCAGTGATGTGTGCTTATAGAGGTTGTTCAACACAACCTTGGCTACTGCATCACGCTTCAGAACAATGACAAGACGCTGACCGGTCCTACCTGAGGTCTCATCGCGAATATCGGCGATTCCGGTGAGCTTTCCGTCTTTGACCAAATCGGCGATCTTGATCGCCAAATTATCCGGGTTTACCTGGTACGGAAGCTCCGTGACCACTAAGCACGTGCGGCCTTGAATTTCCTCCACCGTGACAACCGCGCGCATGGTGATCGAGCCGCGGCCCGTGCGATACGCGTCCTGTATTCCTCGGGTGCCAAGAATCTGGGCGCCGGTGGGGAAATCCGGTCCCTTGACGGCCGCCATCGATGCTTCCAGGAGCTCTTCTCGAGACGCTGTGGGGTTCGCTAAATGCCACAAGGCTGCGCTGGCAACCTCGGGAAGGTTATGCGGTGGAATGTTTGTCGCCATTCCCACCGCGATTCCCACCGAACCGTTGACCAAAAGGTTCGGGAAACGACTGGGAAGAATCGCCGGCTCTTGAGTTCTACCGTCGTAGTTGTCTTGAAAATTGACGGTGTTTTCGTCAATGTCCCGCACCATTTCCATAGCGAGGTTGGCCATCTTGGTCTCGGTGTATCGAGGAGCGGCTGCCCCGTCGTTGCCGGGACTTCCAAAGTTTCCCTGCCCTGCGGCGAGTGGGTAGCGAAGGCTCCAGGGCTGGACGAGACGCACGAGGGCGTCATAAATAGCGCTGTCACCGTGGGGGTGGAACTTACCCATGACGTCACCCACAACGCGGGAACACTTCGAGAACGCCTTATCGGGCCGATACCCGCCGTCATACATGGAGTAAATGACGCGGCGGTGAACGGGCTTGAGCCCATCGCGCACGTCGGGCAAGGCGCGCCCGACGATCACGCTCATCGCGTAGTCGAGATAGGAGCGTTGCATCTCCACTTGGAGATCAACTTGATCAATCTTGTCGGCGGCGGGCTTAGCTGCTGTGTCCTCAGTCATCATCGTGTCCTAAATATCCAAGAATCGAACGTCTCGGGCGTTTTGCTGGATGAACGTTCGTCTCGCTTCGACGTCTTCGCCCATCAGGGTGCTAAACACTGTGTCCGCGATCGCCGCATCTTCCAGAGTGACCTGGAGGAGGGTCCGCGTTTCCGGGTTCATCGTGGTGTCCCACAGTTCTTGGTGGTTCATCTCCCCAAGACCCTTGTATCGCTGCACAGAGTTGTCTTTGGGAAGTTTTTTGCCTTCCTTTTTACCTGCCTCGATGAGAGCGTCGCGCTCGCGGTCGCTGTAGACGTATTCGTGATCAGAGTTCGACCACTTCAGGCGATACAGCGGAGGCTGCGCGAGATAGACATAACCGCGCTCAATCAGCGGGCGCATGTATCGGAACAGGAGGGTCAGCAACAATGTCGTGATGTGTTGGCCATCGACGTCGGCATCGGCCATCAACACAATCTTGTGATACCGAACCTTGTCAACGTCGAAATCTTCCCCGATTCCCGCGCCAAAGGCGGTGATCATGCCCTGAATTTCGTTATTTCCTAGCGCGCGGTCAAGTCTGGCTTTTTCGACGTTCAAAATCTTTCCGCGCAGCGGAAGGATCGCCTGCGTTTCCGGGTTGCGCCCCGATACTGCGCTTCCTCCGGCGGAATCACCCTCGACGAGGAAAATTTCACTCAGTGCCGCATCCTTGGACTGACAGTCCTTGAGTTTGCCGGGCATTCCTCCAGATTCAAGAAGTCCCTTGCGCCGTGTCTGCTCGCGCGCTTTGCGCGCGGCAATTCGAGCGGCGGAAGCTTGGACGGCCTTGCGCACCACATCACGCCCTTGGCTCGGGTTTCGCTCAAACCAATCGCCGAGGTGCTCGCCAGTCACTTTCTGGACAAAAGACTTCGCTTCCGTGTTGCCCAGCTTCGTTTTGGTCTGTCCCTCAAACTGTGGCTCGCCCAATTTGATGGAGACCACGGCTGTGAGTCCCTCACGCACGTCGTCACCGGTGAGATTCTCATCTTTTTCTTTCAACAGACCTGATGATCGCGCGAACTTGTTGACCAATGTGGTCAAAGCTGCCCGGAACCCCTCTTCGTGGGTTCCACCCTCGTGAGTGTTGATGGTGTTGGCATAGGTGTGAACACTCTCGGAATATGCCGTAGTCCACTGCATTGCGACCTCGAGTGCGATAGTGCGTTCCGTGTCCTCGGCCTCAAAAGAAATGATGTCAGGGTGGACTACTTCGGTCTTCTTCGCGTTATTGAGGTATTCCACATAGTCCACGAGCCCCTGCTCGTATTGGTAGGTGTCTTTTCGACCCGACGCCGAGGGGCGCTCGTCCACCAAATCAATTCGCAGGCCCTTGTTCAAAAATGCCATCTGCTGGAATCGTGTGCGGAGAGTCTCGTACTCGAACTCGACCGTCTCAAAAATCTCCGAGTTGGGCCAAAACTCGATTGTTGTGCCCGTCTCGTCCGTCGCGCCTGCTTTCGCGAGCGGGGCATCGGGCACACCGTTGTGATAGGACTGCGTCCAGCTGCTCCCTTGACGCTTGACCTCGACGGTTAGTCGTTGGGAGAGCGCGTTCACGACACTGCTACCGACACCATGGAGTCCACCAGAGACTGCATATCCGCCACCGCCAAATTTTCCACCGGCGTGAAGGGTTGTCAGGACTACCTCGACGGTCGAACGCTTTTCAATCGGGTGTTCGTCAACAGGAATACCTCGACCGTTGTCGGACACTCGCACTGCACCGTCGGCTTGAATCGCGACATAAATTTGATCGCAATGGCCGGCAAGCGCCTCGTCTACCGAGTTATCGACAATCTCGTACACCAGGTGGTGCAGACCTCGAGGTCCCGTCGACCCGATGTACATACCGGGTCGTTTCCGGACTGCCTCAAGCCCTTCAAGAACCTGAATATCGCTGGCGCCGTAGGAGTCTTCTTCGGAAGTTTTCTTCGACGTTGGTGACATTTTCAATTACTCCTGAAGCTGGGCTCGGATGAGGCTAGAACCGCGAAAAAACGGGGTTTATTGCCAGTCCCCAGTCTATCGAAGAGGGCTTCCAGAAAGGCTGATTTCGGCCCTCTGGGGAGATATTTCTTTTCGTTCCACCATTTACGGTTTTCTACCCGTAAGTATCGCGCGGGCCCCGCCCTGGAACGGAGCGGGAGCCATGTTTCCAGGAGGGGGCACCCGGTGCTTTTACGAGGATTTCCGACACGCCGGCCTGCGGGAAACGCTCGACCAACGCGTGGAGCAGAGTCTTCTTCATTAATCGCAACTGTGTGGCCCATGCACTCGAATCACACTGCACCTCGAGGACACCATCCCCAAAGGCAACGGGATGAGCGTGCGCGGCCACATCGTCGCCCACAATGTCGGCCCAGTTCTCAGCTAGGTCCGCCCGAGCCAGGCTGGGTGCCCACCCCATGGAACTGGTGAGCT
Source organism: Microbacteriaceae bacterium (assembly GCA_018666065.1). Lineage (GTDB taxonomy): Bacteria > Actinomycetota > Actinomycetes > Actinomycetales > Microbacteriaceae > Pontimonas. The sequence continues at coordinate 5,848 of JABJAO010000080.1, forward strand.
CATCGAATGCTTCTGCCATTGAACCGGGGTCACGATACTGACCAAAAGGTTGCGATCCCTCCGCGGTGCTTGTCGCAGATCCCCGATAGCCACCAAATTTTCGTCGAAGACGTTGATACACCTGTCGAGCTTCCGGGGTATTCATCGCGGAGTCACCACGCCATCTTTTATATCGAATCGTGCGCCGCCGAGGCCTGATGGTAAGTCTTCTTCCACCGCGCTGGTAATCAGTAGCTGCTCGTATCCCATGATGGCACTCACTAATTTCTCTCGCCGTTGGGCGTCAAGCTCAGCAAATACATCATCAAGGATCACAATGGGGTCGCCACTTGAGCGTTTGTCTCTCATCCAGGCCGCCATGGCTAGACGCAATGCGAGCGCTAGTGACCATGTTTCCCCCTGGCTTGCATGCGTGCGAGCGGGCTTTTCTTGAATGGTGAGTTCCACATCATCCCGGTGGGGACCGACCAGCGTCATTCCGCGGTCTAGTTCTTCTTGGCGCACGTCACGGAGGGCGTCCGAGAGCACGGTCATAATCTGATCTCTACTCGAGTGTGAACTCTCGAGGGAGTAGCCCTTGGTTTGGTAGTGAGCGGCAACCTCAGCACCGCCCGCGAGGTTGTGGTACTCGGCAGAGACTTCCGGAATTATTTCCGCAAGGTACTCGAGACGGTGCTCGATAATCTCAGCCGCCACCGCGGTAAACCGTTCACTCCAAGTATCCAATGTGGAGAGATCTGCACTCTTGGGTGCCGCGCGGAGTGACTTGAGAAGAGAATTCCTCTGTTTGAGTACCCGCTCAAAATCTTGAAAAGTTCCTGCCATGGATGGTGACCCGCTGAGTACTAATTCGTCCATGAAACTTCGTCGATGGCTTGGTTCTCCCCGGATAATTGCGGCATCCTCCGGAGAAAACATGACGGAGGATACCCATCGCGGCAGTTCCGACATTTTGGTTTTCGACCCATTAATGGTCGCGTCATTTGCGCCGTGGTGTTTAAGCGTGACACCAGCGGTGATTTGTCGCTCTCCGTGGTGCAGGTGTGCAAAAACCGTCGCGGTGGTGTGTCCATCGCCTATCAACGGCGCGCTAGAGCCCACCCGATGGGATCCCAGCGTCGAGAGGTATCGAATCGCCTCGACTACGTTGGTCTTTCCTTGACCATTAGGGCCCACCAGCACGGTCACACCTGGGCTGCACACAAGCCGAGTGGTCTCGTGATTACGCCATTGGGTTAGATCAAGTTGACTGATCCACACGATGGAGACGAACTAACGCATCAAGAGGTTGGGCTGCAACAGGTACCGATA
>JABJAO010000015.1 GCA_018666065.1 Microbacteriaceae bacterium
CCTGTGGGGGCAATCGTCGCGTTCGGCCTGAGCCCGCAGGCAGCGGCCATCATGTTTGGGGCATTGACCGTGTTTGTGGCCTCGAGTCTGATTTATCGTGCCCTCAAGGACAGAGGCGACAACTAAAGCCGCTGCGCAACTATTTCTGCAATCTGCACAGCGTTAAGAGCTGCGCCCTTGCGCAAATTGTCGTTGCTGATGAACATGGCGAGGCCCCGGTTATCCGGCACACCCTCGTCCTGACGGATTCGGCCCACCAAGATGGGATCAGCCCCCGCAGCTTTCAGGGGTGTGGGCACGTCGACAAGCACTACTCCCGGCGTTGCAGAAAGAATTTCTTTCGCGCGCTTGGCAGTAATCGGGTGGCCGAACTCTGCGTTGATCTGCAAGGAGTGACCGGTGAAAACCGGAACACGGACGCAGGTTCCACTCACGAGCAAGTCAGGAATCCCGAGAATCTTGCGGCTCTCGTTACGAAGCTTTTTTTCTTCATCGGTTTCGCCTAAACCATCATCGACCAGGCTCCCCGCCAGAGGAATCACGTTGAACGCAATGGTTTCGGGGAATACCGAAGGAGCATCGAATGACACCGCACCACCATCATGCACAAGTCCGAGCATGTCGTGTGAGGATGCTTGTTCGACCTGGCCAGCAAGTTCCTGACCACCCTTGAGTCCCGCTCCCGAGACCGCCTGGTAGGTGGACACAATCAATCGCACGAGCGTTGCGTCATCGTGCAGCGCCTTCAGTGCTGGCATAGCCGCCATCGTCGTGCAGTTAGGGTTCGCAATGATTCCCTTGGGTGGGTTCACTGTTTCCTCGGGATTGACCTCCGCGACAACTAAGGGCACATCGGAATCCATCCGCCAGCCACTGGAGTTATCAATAACAATCACACCAGCCTCGGCAAAGCGCGGAGCTTGCTCCTTGGACAGCGTCGCCCCCGCACTAAAAATTGCGATGTCCAAACCGCTGGGGTCAGCGGTTGCGGTGTCCTCCACCACGACGTGACCATCACCGAATGGAAGTTCGGTTCCCGCACTCCTGGAGGACGCAAAGAACCTCACCGAGGACAAAGGGAAATTGCGCTCCACCAACAAGTCACGAACAACCTGGCCCACTTGACCCGTAGCGCCAACGACTCCCAGTGAAACCACTAGCGGCCCGTTCCTGCATACACGGTTGCGTCAACGTCCCCATCGAGCCCAAAGGCAGTGTGAACGGCTTGGACAGCGTCCGAGAGAATTTCTTCGCGCATGATGACTGAAATTCGAATCTCACTGGTGGAAATCATTTCGATGTTGATTCCAGCCTCTGAGAGTGCGGTAAACAACTGAGCGGACACTCCGGCATTGGTCCTCATTCCCGCACCCACCACAGAGAGTCTTCCGATGTGGTCGTCATAAATCAGCGATTCGAAGCCGGAGTCTCCTTGAGCGGACGTCAAAGCGTCGACAGCCCGTTGGCCATCTTCCTTGGGCAAGGTGAAGGAAATATCAGTGCGCCCGGTGTCATGAACAGAGACGTTTTGCACGATCATGTCGATATTTGCCCCCGCGCTGGCGACGATGGTGAATATCCCCGCAGCTTTTCCAGGAATGTCGGGAACACCGACAACCGTGATTTTGGCCTCACTCGTGTCACCGGCAACGCCAGCGATAATCGGCTCTTCCACATTGGTCCCTTCATCTGGGGAACTGACCCACGTTCCTGATTCTTCCGTAAATGATGAGCGCACATGGAGGGTCACTCCATGGCGTCTGGCAAACTCCACTGCCCGAATGTTGATGACCTTGGCTCCCGCCGCGGCCAACTCGAGCATTTCCTCATACGACACTCGATCAAGCTTTCGGGCCCTCGGGACAACGCGTGGGTCAGAGCTGAAAACACCATCGACATCCGTGTATATCTCACAGACCTCAGCGTCCAGGGCCGCTGCAAGCGCTACCGCAGTGGTATCTGAGCCTCCCCGACCAAGCGTGGTGATGTCCCGGGAATCGTGATTGAAGCCCTGGAACCCAGCAACAATCGCTATGGCGCCCTCGTCCAGAGCTTGGCGAACGCGCGTCGGTGTGACATCCACGATTCGAGCGCGACCGTGCTGAGCATCGGTCATCATGCCTGCTTGGCTACCCGTGAAGGACCGGGCATCACAGCCCAAATCCCGGATTGCCATGGCGAGCAAGGCCATCGAAATTCGCTCACCCGTAGTGAGAAGCATGTCCATCTCTCGGGCGTGAGGTTGGCCGCTGACCTGCTGAGCAAGGTCGATCAAATCATCTGTGGTGTCACCCATCGCAGAAACAGTCACGACTACGTCATAGCCGGCGTCTTTGGTCTGGGCGATCCGCGCTGCGACGCGTTTGATACTGGCAGCATCGGCGACAGACGAGCCGCCATACTTCTGCACAATCAAACTCACGGTTTACTCCAAGCCCGCCGGTGACCGCGAGGGCGGCCAAGAATCATTGAATTCTATCGCCCTCGCTCGGCGGGCCCTGAAAAGAGGTTTAGGAAAAAGACCGACGGCCTTCAAATGCGCGCCCCAGCGTAACTTCATCGGCGTATTCGAGGTCTCCCCCGACCGGAAGTCCACTGGCCAAACGGGTAACAGCGAGCCCCGGTTGGACGAGCAAGCGGCTCAGGTACGTTGCCGTGGCCTCGCCTTCCAAATTCGGGTCCGTCGCAATAATGACCTCCGACACCGAAGAGTCTGCGAGACGCGTCAACAGCTCAGAAATCCGCAAATCGTCGGGCCCAATCCCATCAATAGGACTGATTGCTCCACCGAGGACGTGATACAGACCTCGGTATTCCCTGGTTCGCTCAATCGCCAGAACGTCTTTGGCTTCCTCGACGACACAAATCAGGGCCGGGTTACGTTTCGCATCAGAACAAAAGCCGCACGTATCACTGTCAGAGATCATTCCGCAGATGTGGCAGAACCGGACTTTCTCTCGCACCGTCTCCAAGAGCTCGGATAGTTTTGCCGGCTCATACTGCGCGTTTTGGATGATGAAGAACGCAATACGCTGGGCGGACTTGGGCCCTACTCCAGGAAGCTTCCCAAACTCGTCAATGAGGTCTTGAACAATCCCCTCATACATAACTAGTGCTCATCCTCCGCCGACACGGGATGCTCTGATATCAGCTCTCCACCGAGTACTTCTCTAATGGCAGCCTCCCCAACCTTGGCTTGAGCAGCGGTTACTGCTGGTGGTTCAGAAGTATCGTCTGGGACTTCAGCGTCCACCTCAGTCTCGGCCGGCTCAGCGGCATTTGGTGGACTTACCGTGGGCCAGGACGCTGGCTCAGTAACGTCACGAGGTTCGGGCTTGGGTTCTTCCTGCGGCTCCGTTTCATTCGAGCCTTCAGGAACAATTTCTTGAACCTTGAATCGAACGCGATGGCCGGTCACAGCGAGGATCGCTTCTCGCACAAGCTCCGCGTTCACGGGCAGACCAGGACCCTGGGGTTTCTTCAAAACTTCTGCGGACTGAAGAGAGGGGAACCCAATAGTGACGACATCATCCACCAGCGTCAGAACTACGGTATCGACCAGCGCTGACCACACCGCTCGCTTCTTTTCCGCAACTGCCTCAATCACTGCCGGCCAGAAATCAACCAACTGCTGAAAGCTCAGGGGTTCCGCTGGTTGAGGTGCTGGCTCAGAGCTCTGAACTTCGGGCCCGGTCGAAGCAGATTCAGCAGTCTTCGGCTCTGAGGGTGCCGGCGCTGCACTCGGTGATGCTGCCTGCGGAGGGGCTTGAGAGGCGCGCGAGCTAGCGCCCGGACTCTCCTGAGGCCCATCGAGGAGCAATCGTGCCATCAGGAGCTCAAGATGAAGCCTCGGCGACGTCGCACCCGTCATGGACTGGAGCGCCTGGCTGATGACATCACCCATCGCAGATAAACGTTGCGGGCCAAGAGTCGTTGCCAGAGCCCGCATCTGGTCAATGACAGGGCTGCTAATTCCCGGCAAGAGAGCCCCTGCTTCCGACCCTGCGGAGAGCACAATAATCAGATCCCGGACATATTCAAGGAGGTCCTCGCCAAATCGCCGCGGGTCTTGCCCGGTGTGCATGACTTTGTCCAGGGCCACGAAAGATTGTGGACCACTTCCCCCGGCAACCGCCGCGACCACTTCAGCCAGCAATTCTCCGTGTGTGTATCCCAATAGCCCCACGGCGCGGTCATAGGACACAGAGGCGTCCGAGGAGCCCGCGATGAGCTGATCAAGCACAGAAAGGGTGTCTCGAACAGAGCCTCCCCCCGCTCGAACTACGAGGGGAAGAACCCCCTCGTCTACGGAAACACCTTCGCTCGCGCACACAGACTCGATATAGGCCAGCAGGTCAGCCGGTGGCACCAAACGGAAGGGATAGTGGTGCGTTCTCGAGCGAATCGTCCCGATCACCTTGTCCGGTTCTGTTGTGGCAAAGATGAACTTCACGTGCTCGGGGGGCTCTTCGACGATTTTGAGCAAAGCGTTGAAGCCCTGCTGGGTCACCATATGGGCCTCATCGAGGATGAAAATCTTGAAGCGATCCCGTGCAGGGGCATACACAGCCCTCTCGCGAAGATCCCGGGCATCATCAACGCCGTTGTGGCTGGCGGCATCGATTTCGACAACATCGAGAGAGCCGCCGCCATCACGGGATAGCTCAACGCAGCTTGGGCATGTGCCACAGGGGGTGTCGGTTGGGCCTTGGTGGCAGTTAAGGCAGCGGGCAAGGATGCGCGCTGACGTTGTCTTGCCGCAACCGCGTGGGCCGCTAAACAAATACGCATGATTGACCCGATCGGCAGTGAGCGCCTGCATTAGGGGTTCCGTCACCTGACCCTGCCCAATGAGCTCGGCGAACGCCTCGGGTCGATATCGACGATAGAGAGCAGTCACCACACTGGGAGCCTACCGGGCTCGCCTGACGACATCAGCAGTCTGCAGGGCAATCTCAAGCTCTTCGTTCGTGGGGATGACCATCACCGCGACTGACGAGCCCGAAGGTGAAATTATCCGCGACAGGGAGGCATCACGCCTGTTGAGGTGGTTATCAATCTCAACGCCGAGAAATTCCAGACCCTCGACACATCGAACACGGGCATCGGCTGAGTTCTCACCGATTCCTCCGGTGAATACCAGTGCGTCGAGGCCTCCTAGAAGAGCGGCGTAGGCCCCGATGTAATGGCGAATCCTCCATGCCCACACCCCCAGGGCCAGGCTGGCCTCCTTGCTTCCTGCTTCCGCAGCCGAGAGAACATCCCGAAAATCCGAACTCCCTGCAAGCCCGAGCAATCCACTCTCGGAGTTCAAAAGCGAATCAACCTCCTCGCTGGTCATTCCAGCGTTGCGAACGAGATAGGGAACCACTGCGGGGTCGATATCCCCAGATCGCGTTCCCATGACAAGGCCTGGCAACGGTGTGAAACCCATCGAGGTGTCAATGCACTGACCTCCTCGTATGGCTGCCACTGACGAGCCATTGCCCAGGTGCAGCGTGATTATCCGCTGACTGGCAATGTCCCCGCCGAGCATTGTGGATGCAGTTCTGGAGACATAGGAGTGGCTCGAACCGTGAAAGCCATACTTCCGCAGACCGTATTCATGCCTCACGGCAGCAGGGATGGCGTAGGTCGAGGCTTCCTGGGGCATCGCGTGATGAAAGGCGGTGTCAAAAACTGCGACGTGCGGAATGTCGGGAAGGGCACTCTGGGCGGCGCGAATTCCTGCCACGTTGGCGGGATTGTGCAACGGCGCGAGGGCCGACAGCGTATCGATATCGCTCAGTACTTCAGAG
>JABJAO010000064.1 GCA_018666065.1 Microbacteriaceae bacterium
CCACGGTGGAATCCACAACAAAGAGAATCCCATCCGCAAGATCAATAGCGACCTCGGCCTGCATGGCGACCGAGTGAGCGATGCCTTTGGCGTCGGGCTCCCATCCGCCGGTGTCGACCAGGGTCAATGAGGTCGTATTCCATTCGGCTTTATAGGACACGCGGTCCCGGGTAACACCCGGGGTGTCCTGAACGACGGCTTCACGACGACCCAGAATTCTGTTGACCAGCGCGGACTTGCCCACATTGGGTCGACCCACGACGGCAAGAACAGGAAGTGCTGGTTGGGGGCGATACTCCCCATCCTCATCCTCGAGACCGCCGAGGATGTCTTCGTCGTCGTCTTCGAGTTCGTAGTCAGAAAGCCCTTGACGCAGGGCGTCTGCCCTTTGCTCGCTCTCCGCATCGTCGATACCGGCTAAGCGAGCAGCTAACTCGGGATCGTCTCCGAAGTCATCGTCGACAAATTCACTCTCATCACTCATCTGTGCCTCCTAGGGCCTCGTCGATGAGCGACAGCATCGCGTCCACCGTTTGGCCAAATGTCAGGGGGCCAGAGTCCAAGAGTGCCACACCGGGTGCGGCATTCATGAAGTCCACAACGCTCTGATCACTTCGGTCCCGGGCCTTCAACGACTCCGCAACGGGTTCTGCTGTCACACCAGCGAGCTCGGCTTGCCGCCGGGCGATGCGAACCTCCTCATCAGCGGTGAGAAGCACACGAACCTGGGCGTCGGGAGCCACCACGGTCGTGATGTCGCGGCCCTCCATGACAATTCCTGGATAACTACAGGCGCTAATCACGCTCCGAAAATGATCCACCAGCCCTTGTCGAACCCTGGGGTGGCGGGCAATGTGGGACACAGAGCCAGACACCTCGTGTCCCCGAATAGCCTCGGTCACATCGACCCCATCCACATGGAAAACCTGGTGATCAGGATCGTGACTTGCCACATATTCCGCCGAGTCCTGCACGGCGACAACAGCATCTTCGCTCTGAAGGTCGATACCTGCGTTGACTGCGGCCCAGGCCAGCGCCCGGTATGCAGCTCCGGTGTCGTAGTAGGCGTATCCGAGTCGGCGCGCCACAGCTTTGGACACGCTGGACTTCCCGCTGCCGGCAGGCCCATCTACGGCGACAACAACGACCTCACTCATGAGCGCTCCCCCGCAATTCTCCACCCGGCGTCACGCAGCTGGGATTCCACATCGTCGACAACATCTTTGGCTAGCGTCAAATCGGCAAAACCAACCTGGGCTCCGGGAGAGTGCTCGAGGCGGAGGTCCTCCAGGTTCACACCCCAGTCACCGAGCTGGGTGAGCAACCGGGCAAGTTCACCGGGGCTGTCATCAATCACCACGATAAGCGAGGCAAACGTCGTGGATGCGCCGTGTTTACCGGGCAACCGGGAGACTCCGCTCACTCCCGCACTCAACGTCTCCGCCAGAACCTTCTTCGACCCCACTGACTCAACGCCCGCCAATGCGTCGATAACGTGGTCCAAATCAGCGCGCAGCTCCCTCAGCTGCTCCACGACAGGCTCGCTATTGGCAGCAAGTATTTGAATCCACAGCGCGGGGTCACTCTGGGCGATACGTGTGACGTCTCTGAGGCCCCCACCAGCAAGGCCAAGCGCCTGCTCAGAGGCTCCCTGCAGGCGCGCTGCGGTCAGGGAGGCCACGAGCTGAGGAACGTGAGAGATGAGCGCGACAGCGTCGTCATGCTCGCTAGCAGTCATCGTGACCGGTATTGCCCCCAGGCTCACCACCAGGGCCCGGACCGCGTCGGCTTCCTGCCCCGCTTCGGCACAGATTACCCAGGGCCTGGCCGTGAACAGGTCGCTGCGCCCTGATACGGCACCCCCTCGCTCCCGCCCTGCCATCGGGTGGGTGGGGATGAACCGTCCAGCGTGCGTGGAGGCTGCTGACACCGCGCCCTGGATGCTCAATTTCACGCTGGCAACATCCATCACAAGTGCGCCGGGGAACATCTCGAGTTGGCCACACACAACCTCGGCAACCACGTCCGGGGGTGTTGCAACAATGACCAGGTCGGGGTCTGGATCTCCAGGGGTCCGCCGTGCCCCGGCACCATAATCTAGGGCCAAAGCGAGCGATGAGGGCGACTGATCGGCCAGGGTGACGCTCACTCCCCGCTCACTGAGGGCAAGACCCGCGCTGGTACCCAACAGCCCTGTGCCCACGATGTGAACGCGCGCAAACGGCGCACTACTCTTCGCGTTCATCAGTGGACTCCTTGGCTGGAAAATCTTTACGGTGCGCGATGGTCAAAAGGTCTTTAACCTCAAGAGTACTGAGCTCTCGCCACGTGCCAGGCTTCAGTCCGCCCAGGTGAAGCCCACCCAAGGCTTTTCTGTGCAAATCAATTACCGGGTGCCCTACCGCTTCCATCATCCTGCGGATGATGCGATTCTTGCCCGAGTGCAGGACAATCTCGACAATGCTGGTGCTACCGCGAGGCTGTCCGACGAGCTTCACCTTGTCCGCGGCGGTCACGCCATCGTCCAATTCGACACCCGCACTGAGCTTCGCTAGAACTTTCTGGTCGACATCCCCCCTGACCGTTGCGGTGTACACCTTCGTGACCTCAAAGGATGGGTGACTCAGACGGTGCACGAGATCGCCATCGTTGGTCATCAGCAATAACCCTGTGGTGTCAGCGTCGAGGCGACCGACGTTGACCACACGCTCACCAATCTGTGCGACGTAGGCGCTCAGATCCGGGCGTCCTTGCTCGTCCGCCATCGTGCTGAGAACACCCCGGGGCTTATTCAGCATGATGTACAGAGCCGATGTCTTGAGGGGAACGACTTTCCCATCCACACTCACCACATCAACATCGGGGTCGACTCGAACCCCCATTTCTGTGGCGAGCTCTCCGTTGATTCGGATGCGACCCTCCTGCATTAACATCTCGGCTCGACGTCGCGAAAATAGTCCCGCAGCCGAGAGAACCTTCTGCAGCCGCTGCCTAGAACCCTCCGACTCAGCCGACATCGTCAAAACCCTCAGCGCCGTCATCCAACAGCGGCGAGAGAGGCGGTAAGTGCTCGAGAGACTCGATGCCCAGCTCTTCGAGCAGCATGTCCGTTGTTTCGTAGAAAATGGCTCCTGTTTCAGGGTCTGTGTGAGACTCACGAATGAGCCCTCTGCTGAGCAGGGTGCGAATCACCGTGTCAACGTTCACCGCGCGGATAGCAGAAACCTGACCTCGCGTTACGGGTTGCTTATACGCAATCACGGCGAGCGTTTCCAGCGCTGCTTGGGATAGCTTGGCCGGCACCTGGTCTTGAATCAGCCTCTTGACCGCGTGATCGTAGGTAGCCCGCACATAAATTCGCCAGCCACCGCCGACTTCACGTAGCTCAAAACCGCGCTGCGGACCCTCGCCTTCACCGTTGTAGTCGGCCGCCAAAGCCGCGAGAGCGTTCTTCACCTCGGCTAGGGGAACCTCGAGCGCACTCGCGAGGGCGACCACGCTGTGGGGTTCGTCAGCCACCATGACGATGGCCTCAACCTCGCGAAGAAGGTCTCGTTCCTCTGGCATTTCTTCGGTCACGGCATCAGTCATCGACACGTTCTTCGCCTCCCCACTCTTCGCCCAGGTGGGCGAGCACATCTTCGGTGAAATCGGGAGCCGCCCATTGCAGGGTGAGCTCTCCCAGAGGTTCGAGCTGCTGGAACGTAATCGCAGCCTCCCGATAGAGCTCGAGAACGGCGAGGAATCGCGCGACAATGACCCCGCGCTCCTCCACGCCAGCAATCAGTGCACGGAAACTCACCGGTGCCCCACTCTTGAGCATGGCCACCACATGGGCTGCCTGCTCACGGATGCTGACCAGTGGCGCGTGCAAGTGCTCCAAACCCACCACTGGGATCTCACGCGGTGCGAAAGCGAACACCGCAAGAGCATGGAAGTCCTCCAGGCTGAGAGTCCAGCGAAGCTCCGGTGCGGAGTCTAGGTACTTCTCTTCGAGTCGAACTCGGCGCGGGTGCCGGGTGGACTCGGCCTCCATCTGAGCGGCAACCCACGCAGAGACGTCCTTGAACGCGCGATATTGCAAAAGCCTGGCAAAGAGCAGGTCCCGCGCCTCCAGAAGGGCAACATCCTCGGGATCAACGAACTCCCCTTGGGGAAGCAACCCCACAATCTTCATATCCAGCAGCGTCGCTGCCACGACGACAAACTCACTTGCTGCGTCGAGGCCGGCAACACCCTCAAGGTCTTTGACATACGTCAGGAACTCATCGGTCACCGCCCCCAGCGACACTTCCGTGATGTCGAGTTCACGCTTGGTAATGAGCGAGAGCAGGAGGTCGAAGGGGCCATCAAAGTTGGCGAGAGAAACTTGGAACCCATCCCCCACCGCGTCACTCTCCACACCGAGGAGATCGAGGGTGCTAGGCGATGGAACCACGGGCAATAAGCTCTCTCGCCAGCTGACGGTATGTCTGCGCGCTGGCGTGATTCGGGGCGAACTCCGTGATCGGAACACCGGCGACGGACGCATCGGGGAACTTGACGGTCTTTCCAATAACGGTGTCCAAGACGGTATCGCCGAAGGCTTCGACTACGCGCTCCATCACTTCTTTCGCGTGCAGTGTTCGCGAGTCGTACATCGTGGCGATAATTCCATCGACACGAATCGAGGGATTGAGTCGCTCTCGCACTTTGTCGATGGTGTCGATCAAGAGAGCCACACCGCGCAGCGCAAAGTACTCCGTCTCCAAGGGAATGAGGACCCCGTGAGCGGCAGTGAGAGCATTCACGGTCAGCAGTCCGAGCGAGGGCTGGCAATCAATGAGAACGACGTCATAGTCATCCAGCACAGGCTTGAGCACGCGCGCCAGGATTTGCTCGCGAGCAACCTCGCTCACCAGGTGGACTTCCGCAGCAGAGAGGTCGATGTTCGCAGGGATGACGTGAATGCCCTTGACTTTGGTCGGCTGAATGGCCTTCCGAACGTCTTTTTCCCGACCAATCAACAGATCGTAAATCGTGACGGTGTCGTGCGTATCAACCCCGAGACCGGCGGAAAGCGCGCCCTGCGGGTCAAAATCGATGACGAGAACCGAGCGGCCATACTCCGCTAGCGCTCCGCCCAAACTGATAGTGGTGGTCGTCTTGCCAACCCCGCCTTTTTGATTACACAGCGCGATAATCCGCGCTGGACCATGCGATGTAAGCACCGCGGGCTCGGGGAATTCGCGGAGTGGACGACCCGTGGGGCCCAGATTTTCCGCCGTTTTCACCATAACCAGAGTCTATCGCGAAGGGCTATCGGGCGCGTGGGTGAGCACTCTGGTACACCTCGCGAAGGGTGTCAATCGTGACTTTGGTGTAAATCTGGGTCGTGGAGACTGACGAGTGCCCGAGTAATTCCTGAACCACACGGATATCCGCCCCACCACCGAGCACATGCGTGGCAAAGGAATGCCGGAGCGTGTGCGGAGAGATCGCCCGGCTCACGCCCGCTTTCTCCGCGGCGCGACGAAGGATGAGCCAAGCATTCTGCCGGGACAGCGCTGCCCCTCGATTTCCCACGAAAACCATGGGGGTTGCCCGCCCGTGGCGAGCAACAAGCATTGGCCTAGCTCTCGTGAGATACGCATCGAGTGCGGCTCGGGCATACGACCCCACCGGGACAATGCGCTGTTTATTTCCTTTTCCCGTGACCCGAATAGCAGCGGCTGTTCTCAGAGTCTCATCCACGATGTCATCCAGGGTCAACGTGAGGGCCTCCGAGATTCTTGCCCCCGTGGCGTAGAGAAACTCCAACAACGCCCGGTCGCGCAGCGCCGGCGGATCATCTCCGCTCACTGCCTCCAGGAGTGACTGAACTTCCGCGATACTGAGCGCCTGTGGGAGGCGAGCAGGGAGCGCGGGTGGCACCACGCGCGCACTCACATCGTCGATGACGACCTTCTCGTCCACCAAATACCGGTGAAAGTTCTTGATGCTGGAGACTTTCCGCGCCACCGTCGTTGCGACCCCCTGCAGGCTCTCCACATAAGCCTGAACGTGGGAAAACGACACCGCTCCGGACTCCGTAACGCCGTGATCCGCCAAATAGTCCAGGTATCCGGCGAGATCGCGCCGGTAGGCAGCAATGGTATGAACCGAGCGTCCTCGCTCGAGGGTGAGATAGCGAACGTAGTGCTCGAGATTTCTCTCCAGCTCGCTGCGGCGGGTAGCCCCGGTGTCGCTAGTGCCGGTGGACATACGCGGCTAGGAGAGCAGTGACAGCGATCTGGTTCCTTACTTTGCCCGCTACGGCAGAATCCACAGCGTCGCGGAGGGGAACAAAACGCTTCTCCAGGTCTGCCTCTTCCCCGGTGCGGACGTAATCATGGTCGAGCTCGTGCAGCCCTGTTGCGATGTAGATATGGATGAACTCATTCGAACCACCCGGTGTCGTGTTGAGGGTTGTCAGAAATTCCCAGTGATCTGCTTCCAGGTCGGCTTCTTCGGCTAATTCCCGCTTGCCGCAAACCAGTGGGTCTTCGCCTGGAATATCGAGCAATCCCGCGGGAATCTCCCAATTCACGCTCCGAATCGCATGGCGATACTGACGTATCATCATGA
>JABJAO010000013.1 GCA_018666065.1 Microbacteriaceae bacterium
GGTAATGATGCGAGCGTGTCGAGAGCTTTCCAGTATCCATTCGCAATGAGTTTCTCAAGGCCAGCGGAAATGTCAACCCTTGGAACCTCCATCACGGCGTCGAGCGCATCGGGCGGGAACAGGAGGTCTGAATCGATAAAACCTGTAGAGAGGAAAAAGGTCGCGGGGATTCCTCTGCTCTCAAGGATGGGAAGCGCTGCGGTCAAATTATCGAGATAGCCATCATCAAAGGTAACGACGGCACGCTGCGCGGAAGATGGCCGAGAGGACTCCTCGAGCGTCACAAACTCGCGAGACCGGCCAATTTCAGTAAGCGTTTTCTCGAAATCCTCCGGGCTGATGGCTAAGAGGCTTCGTCCTCCATGATCTGGATTTGCAATCCGGTGGAAACACAAAATCAACGTTGACATTTCTAGTCGCGCTGCTCCTTGCCAAAAGCCTCCCAAGCGCTGGAAACCATGTCCCTCAGGTTTGTATCGGGATTCCATCCCAGGTCACGCTTCGCGCGCTCGCCAGATGCGACGACTGTCGCGGGGTCGCCCGGCCTTCTGGGCACGACAGTTGGCTCAAAGTCGATGCCTGTGACCTCCGCCATCATGGACATCACGCTCGCTACTGAGTGGCCACGCCCGGTGCCCACGTTGTAGGCCGACTCAAGGGAAACTCCCGCGACAAGCTTCTCAGCAGCCACCACATGCGCCCTGGCCAGGGCTCCCACAGGAATGTAATCGCGGACACACGTTCCATCCTCGGTGGGATAATCGTCCCCGAAAATTCTCGGAATCTCACCCTCGAGAAGGGCTCGAAAAACAAGAGAAAATAAGCTGTATGGACTCGTGTCATGAATACTGGGCTCACTCGAGCCCACGACATTGAAATAGCGCAGAGATGTGTGCTGGAGGCCGTAGGCAATCCCCCCGTTGCGCAGCAACCACTCCCCAATGAGCTTTGTCTCACCGTAGGGATTTGCTGGATTCTTGGGGTGTTCTTCAGGAATTACGTCATCTTCTACTTCGCCATAGATAGCTGCTGAGGACGAAAAAATAATGCGAGAGCACGAATGATCCTTCATGACCTCCAGCAAATTCATCATCCCGACAACGTTTTGCTGATACGTGTGCAGGGGCAGGTCGACTGACTCACCCGCGAATTTGTAGCCTGCGATGTGGATGACCGCATCGATGGGGGCTGACGAGAATGCTCGGGTGATCTCCGCGGCATCGAGGAGCGTGGCCTCCACCACCTCCGCTTCCGTCGGCACAAAAGATGCCCGACCGGTAGAAAAGTCATCCACAACGACAACATCGTGATTTTCTCTGATCAATGCGTGGCAGACGTGGGAGCCGATAAAACCGGCCCCACCGGTGACGAGAAACCTCATACGCCCAACACTACTGACTCGCTCGCGAGGCCCTGCGGTTCAGAAGCCAGGCAGCAACCTGGGAAGCAAGGGCAACGGGGTAACTCCAGACACCGTGGATTGCTTTGAGGGGGGCTGGAAGGTGGCGAGCTTTCACCGCTATCGCTTCGCGAGAGGACCCCCAGCGGTCAGAAACTGTCAACGAGTCTGGGTGCCAACGAAAAGCCGAAACTACCCGGCTGGTAGAAGAGAAAGCCCCTCGCTTGCGCAGCTTAAGGAATGCATCAAGGTCCAGGGTGAACTTCAGCTTCTCGTCAAAAAGCCCGATTGCTTCAAGGTCATCCAGACGGACAAGTGTTCCAGGGTGAGGAATGAGGTCTGGCCCCCATGGCAACAGCCATGTTGCAAGAGCACCGGCCTTGCTCGTCGCCAGGACTGTCCCATCATCGAGGATGTAGTCACAAGCGCCGAAAGCGAGGACTGAGTCCGGTGCAGCATCGAGCACATCGACCAAAGTTGTGAGACCACCTGGTCGAAACACATCGTCATCGCCAAGCCAGGCGTAAAATTCTTCACCTTCGCGAGCCCTCAGGCCCGCATTTACGGCTGCCGAGATTCCAGTGGCAGGATCCTCAACCCAATCGATCTGTCTCCTGCGCGCCGCGGCAATCGCGTTAGTGGCGCTCATGGGGGCCACGAGCACTGCCCGCACCTGCTCACCCTGCTCAACAATCGAGTCCAAGGCCTGCTCGAGCAGGTCACCTCTGGTCCCAAGCGTAGGAAGAACGACTAATACTCGCGCCACGGATCTCCCTGGACCTTATCGATAAGCTGTAGCCCAAGGCTAACGAAGAATAGAGAAAATCCGTGGCACGCCAACTTTCCAGTGACGACACCATTTATGTCGCTGGGCATCGAGGTTTGGCGGGCTCTGCAGTCTGGAGGGCTCTGGAGGCTCGCGGATACGAGAATCTCGTCGGATTCACTTCCCGAGAGCTCGACCTCACCAATCGTTCCCAGGTGTTCGATGCCGTGAACGCTATGTCACCCGATGTCATTATCGACGCTGCCGCAAAGGTTGGGGGCATCCACGCGAACAGCACCTATCCCGCAGAATTTCTCTCCCA
>JABJAO010000046.1 GCA_018666065.1 Microbacteriaceae bacterium
ACCTCAAGGGCATTGGACTGGAGGGAACTCCCCAGACCCGGACCATCGTCGCCGAGGCTGACCTGATTGTGCACGTGGGAACACGTCTGACCGACTTCGCAACAGGGTCACAGTCCATGTTTGATAACCCCGACGTGAAGTTCGCCTCGATCAACGTCTGCGAGCACGATGGCATCAAGCAGGGTGCGACCACGATCGTTGCCGATGCCAAGAAAGCCCTCGCGGCCCTCGCCAGTGCAGTCCAGGGTTACACCGTTCCCGCCGCGTGGACGGCGACGGTGACCGAGCGCATGACGGAATGGGAGGGAATGCGGGCAGCCGCACTCGATCCCACGGTGCTCTTCGACCAGAGCACGCTGGGTGACTCTGAACCCACCGATGCGATCTTGACCCAGGCTCAGCTCATTGGACTGATGCAGGAGACCTCGCGCGAGGGTGACACCATCATCACTGCCGCAGGAGGCCCTCCCGGGGATCTCCAGAAAGCCTGGGATGCCACGAACGGTCGACACTGCCACCTGGAGTTTGGCTTCTCGTGCATGGGCTATGAAATCCCTGCCGCGATGGGTGTTCGCTGGGCAACACCGGATACCTCTAAGAGGGTGCTGAGCTTTGTCGGAGATGGGACCTTCGTGATGGCTCCCACCGAACTTGTCACCGCCTGCCAGGAGCACCTGCGACTCACGATCGTTGTGGCAGAAAACCATGGCTACCAGGTCATCCGTAGGCTCCAGATGTGGCGCTCGGGTTCGCACTTTGGTAACGAGTTCCGCTACCGCGAAGGTGACTCCATGGTGACCGAGGATGGCGCTGGCCGTCTCGAAGGCGACTACCTCGATATCGACATCGTCAAGATGGCCGAGGGTATGGGAGCAAAGGCGCTCCGCCCGGTAACCGCTGATGAGGTCAGGGTGGCACTCGAAGAAGCTCGGGACCACGATGGTCCCGTGGTGATCGTCGTGCCCACTATCCCCCATGCCAACCTGCCAAGCTCTGAGGTCTGGTGGGATGTTGCGCCCGCTGAAGTGTTTGACCAGCCCTGGATTGCACAGAAGCGCGACGAATACGAGGCAGGCCTTGCTCACCAGAAGTGGCACGGGTGAATAACGCCCGGGCGGTAGAGATGCTGCGGGAGACCTTGGGTTCTCCTGCGATGAGCCCTGGAACGTTTCTGGGACTTGCAAGTCCCACGGCGATCGAGATCGCAGCACTGGCTGGCTGCACGTGGGTTCTGCTCGACCTTGAACACGGCGGCGGGACCCTTGAGCAGGTCGGGCCCAGTGTCCAGGCGGCAGCAGCTGCCGGTATTCCCCTGGTGGTCCGTGTTCCATCACCCGAGCGGGCAGTGATCGGGTGGGTTCTCGACCAGGGTGCGGCGGGAATCATGCTGCCGCGCATTGAATCGCTCGATCACGCACGGGAGTGCGTCTCCTATTTCGATTACCCTCCTCTGGGTCAACGAGGGGTCGCCTCGTACACCCGGAGTGCGGGCTGGGGAAAGTATTCAGTCCGTGAGAGCGCACGTGGAGTGTGCATGATCCAGATTGAGACCACCGGGGCGCTGGAGGAAGTCTCGAGCATCGCGACGCTTCCCGGTGTCGACTCACTCTTCATCGGGCCATTGGATTTGTCATTTGCTTTGGGTGTCCCCGAGGACTTCGATAACCCGGTGTTCACCCAGGCACTCACCACGGTGGTGGCTGCAGCGAATGGTGCAAAAATCCCGGTGGGATCGCTGATTTCTGACCCAGCGCGGATTGCAACCATGCAGGACTTCGGCATGGACTTTCTGGCACTGGGCTCGGACGCCCTCGCGTTGCGCAAAGGGCTCTCCGACCAGGTCCAGCAGATCAGCCACCCCGGTTCCCAGGCATAATTCCTCCGATGTCTGACACCCTGCCCGCTGTTGTCGCCCTGGGAGATGTGGATTCGGGCATCGTTACCCCGATTCTCGAGCCTCACGCCCGATTCATCGCTGATCCCTCTGAGGAAGACATGGCAGGTGCTGTGGGGGCGATTGTGAGAGCACACGTCACGGTCGATAAGGAGATGTTGGCCCGGATGCCACACCTCAAAGTTCTCGCCCGCACGGGCGTGGGAACAGAGCGTGTCGACGTGGCCGAGGCCACACGTCGCGGCATCCCCGTCGTGATTACTCCAGGGTCTAATACCCACGCCGTGGCCGAGGGAGCGCTCGCACACCTTCTGGCACTCACCAAAGCGCTCCCCCAGCTGACAGCACTGGTGCGAGAGGACAGCTGGGCGAAGCGGGCCACGATCACCGTGGGAGATCTCGCGGGTGGCACGTTGGCGGTGCTGGGCTATGGCCGAATTGGGCGCCAAGTTGCAAAGCTGGCCCAAGCTTTTGGCATGAGCGTGGTTGCCTACGACCCCTACGTGAGCCAGGCGGATGTCCCCCTTGCTGCCACCGTTGCCGAAGCTCTCGCCGAGGCAACCCACATCAGCATCCACCTTCCTGGAACCCCAGAAACACGAGGACTCATCTCCCGCGAAATGGTGGCCTCGCTCACGCCCGGGACGATTCTGGTGAACCTCGCCAGGGGCGAAGTGGTCGACCTCGATGCTCTGCTGTGGGGTCTGGAATCGGGACACCTCGGCGGAGTTGGGCTGGATGTCTTTGACGACGAGCCACCCGCCCACCACCCACTCTTTGACCACCCTCAGGTCGTGTTGAGCCCCCATGTCATGGGGCTTACGACCCAGAGCACCGCAGAGACTTTTCGTCAGGCAGCGCAGGGAATTGCTGACGTCCTGGCGGGAAAAACCCCCGAACATATCGCAGCCCCATAACCACAGGAGGAGAACACCATGAGCACAATTCGTATTGCTGGAGCCCCCATTTCCTGGGGCGTGTGTGAAGTGCCCGGGTGGGGCCACCAAATGGGCCCCGATCGCGTGCTGACCGAAATGGCTGCCCTGGGTCTCGAGGCCATGGAATTTGGACCCCTGGGTTTCCTCCCCGAAGACGCCGAGGGCCGCAAGGCAACCCTGGCCAAACACAACATGAGTGCCGTGGGGGGCTTCTTCCCCGCCGTACTGCACGACCCGGACGTTGACCCGCTTCCCTCCATTGCCACCGAGCTCGAGGCCTATGTGGCAGCAGATGCCGAAGTGCTGGTTCTTGCAGCAGAGACAGGCCTCGATGGCTACGACGCGCCTCGGCCGGTCATGACGGAGGACAACTGGCAGACCATGGCGACGAACCTCACCCGCATCAGCGAGCACGCAGCGGCTCTGGGAATCATGGTCGTCATTCACCCCCACGCAGGCACGATGGTGGAGACCAAAGCCGACGTGGATGAGGTTCTCTCCCGCACGACAATTCCTTTTTGCCTCGACACCGGGCACATGTGGATTGGGGGCACAGATCCTGTGGCTTTCGCGAAGGACCACGGTGACCGCGTTGGGCACGTGCACTTCAAGGATGTGCACCTCGCGATCGCCCAACGGGTTCGCGATGGCGAACTGAGCTACTACAACGCGGTGAAAGAGGGTCTCTATGCACCGCTAGGACAAGGAGACGTGGACGTCAGGGCCATCACCTCACATCTGATCGCCCAGGGATACACCGGATGGTTTGTCCTCGAGCAAGACCTCGTCATGCAGGAGGAACCCTCCGCCGGTGGCGGGCCTATGGTGGATGCTAAAGACAGCGTCGAATTCTTGAGAGCAGTAGCAGCGGAGGCATGATGAGCCAGTGGTATTACCCCAAGGGGTCGCTTCGCCAGGGTCCCTGGGAAGCAGTGGTCGACGAGAGCCTTCCCGGCTGGACGTACACCGGGATGCGTCTTGCCGATGCGAAAGACAGCACTCGGTTCGAGATCGCTCCGGACAACAAAGAGCGCGTGATCTACATGTTGAGCGGCGAGGCCACGGAGGTCACCTACTCCACTGCTGGTTCGAGCGAGACTCTTGTGCTGCAGGGACGCCAGTCTGTGTTCCACGGAGCGGTGGACTACCTCTACCTACCCATCCAGTCTGATATTTCGTTCACCACGAACGGTCGGGTCATGGTGGTCGAGGCAGTGGCATCCGTGGCAAAGCCGGTCAACCTGCGAAAAGCGTCCGATGTCCCCCTGCTCTTGCGCGGGGCTGGAAAATCAACCCGACAGATCCACGACTTTGGTGGTGTGGAACACCTTGATGCAGACCGCATGGTCGCCGTCGAGGTCATTGCACCCTCGGGCAACTGGTCAGGAGTGCCCCCGCACAAGCACGACACCTATATTCCCGGCGTCGAATCCAACCTCGAAGAGGTCTACTACTTCGAGCTCGCGCCCGATCGTGCCTACACTCCCTCCGGTCCGACCAACCCGGTCGCCTATTTCAAGACCTACAGCTCCGACGAGCGCGCCATGGACGAGCTGTTTGAGATCCGCAATGGCGACATCGTCTTGGTCCCCTATGGCTACCACGGTCCCGCCGCCGCGATGCCCGGTTATGACCTCTACTTCATGAACGTGATGGCCGGCCCCGACCCGGATCGCTCCTGGAACGTCACCAATGACCCCCACCACGAATGGATTCGAGAAACCTGGGATTCCGAGGAGAAAGATCCTCGCCTGCCCTACACCGCGTAGGGCGAAGTATTTCGTGACCGAACCTGAGCGCTAGGTAGTATTCCCACGTGCTGTTACACACCCTCATTGAGCGTCACGGGCATGACTCGTTTCGCCAGACCCATCAGTGGTCGTATGAAAACCCCGGAGAGTTCTGGAGCGAGGCGTGGGACGACCTGGGAATAGTCGGCACTCGCGGCTCTATCGCCCACAGCGGCGCAGGGTTTGGCTCTACGCGCTGGTTCCCGGAAGCTTCGCTCAATGTTGTGTCCACTCTTCTGGCCGGGGATCCCGATACCGAAGTCCTGGTCGCATACTCCGAGGATGGTCCCCGGCGAAGCCTGACCCGGACTGCGCTGCGCGATGAGGTGGCGGCCTGCGCTGCAGCGTTGCAGGCCTCAGGAGTAGGAGTGGGCGACCGGGTTGCAGCCTGGATGCCCCACGTTCCAGAAACCGTCATCTTTGCTCTAGGGGCGCTCTCCCTCGGAGCGATCGTGAGCACTGCCTCAACAGACTTTGGACCCAGCGCGCTGGTGGACCGATTTGGCCAAATCGAGCCCACTATTCTTCTGGCCTCGGCGCGCTCAATGTATGGGGGCAAGAGCATCAACCACGAGGCAGTGCTCGATGAGGTTGCGGACAGGCTCCCGACCCTCACCACGGTGGTCGTGGTTGGCGGGGATTCCTCTCGCACGAGTTGGGAATCATGGCTTGGCCCGCACCGAGGTGCAGCACTCTCTCCTCGGGATCTCCCCTTTGACCACCCCGGGTTCATCTTGTTCTCCAGTGGAACCACAGGCACGCCCAAGTGCATCGTCCATTCGGCTGCAGGTGTATTGCTCAAGGTCTTGAGCGAGCAGGGTTACCACCTGGATGTTCGAGCCGACGATCGCATGCTCTATGCAACGACATGCGGCTGGATGATGTGGAACTGGCTGGTGATGGGGTTAGGAACCGGCGCCACCATCGTGTTGATGGATGGCAGCCCCGGCCACCCCACCATGACCAGAGTGTGGTCGATTGCAGCAGCGGAGCGCCTGACGTTCCTCGGCGTCTCTGCCGCCCTCATCGACGCATGGCGGCGCACCGAGAGCGACCCTCTGGCTGAAGGAAACCTCGATGCTCTGCGCACTATTGCCTCGACGGGATCGCCTCTAGCGCCAGAGGGTTATGACTGGGTATCCAGCGCAATCTCCCCCACGATTGCTGTGGCATCGATTGCTGGGGGGACAGACCTCTGTGGGTGCCTTGTGCTGGGTGTCGCAACAGAAGAAGTCCACCGCGGCGAAATCCAAGGCCCAGCGTTAGGTCTTGATGTCAGCGTGGTGCGCTCCGATGGTTCGCAAGCCGATATCGAGGAGGAGGGTGAGCTGATCTGTCGCACCACGTTCCCCTCCGTCCCCGTGCGGTTTTGGGGAGACGATGACGGTGCTCGCATGCACAGCGCCTACTTTGACCGATTCCCCGGAATTTGGGCGCACGGCGATTTTGCAAAAATCACTCCGCATGGCGGATTTGAAATTCTCGGTCGATTGGATGCGACATTGAACTCCAAAGGAGTTCGGATCGGGACCGCCGAGATTTACCGGGTGGTGCTCTCCATTCCCGGTGTCGATGATGCACTTGCTGTTGCGCAACCCTTCGAGGGAGATAGTCGCATCGTGTTGTTCGTTGTCACCACGGGCGAGCTCGATGATCAGCTCGAGGGCACCATCCGAACCCACCTTCGCTCGCAGGCAAGCCCCCGACACGTTCCCGCGCTGATCGTGAGAGCCCCCGAGATGCCCCGAACCCGCAGTGGCAAAATGACCGAGCTTGCCGTGGCAGACATTGTGGCGAATCGCACCGAGCGAGACACGTCGTCACTTGCCAACCCAGGCAGCCTGGAGTGGTTCCGAGAGTGGACGAAAAGCTCTACGGCGTAGTCGAACCCACGGGACCCGTGGTGCCTCGAACAATGAGCTTTGAGGCGACCTGATCGTGCTGCGCGTCTCGGGTGGGGTCCTCCAGGCGCTCCAGTAGCCGCTGAGCGGCCAGGCGACCGAGCTCGCCGAGGGGTTGGGCAACAGTGGTGAGGTTCACACTGCGCAGTCCCGCAAGGCGAATACCGTCATAGCCGATAACGGAGACATCTCCTGGCACATCGAGACCTGCCTCCTCGACTGCGGCAATAGCTCCCATCGCGCCAATGTCGTTGGCGACACATAACGCGGTGGGTGAGAGCTCTAGTGCTCTCGTACCCGCGGAATAACCTGCCGTGTCGCTCAGTCCTCCAGAAACTATCTGGGCATAGTCGGAAAGTCCGTGATCGGCCATTGCCTCGGAATACCCCTGGGCTCTCGAGTGAGACACAGGGTTGTCTCCGCCGCTGAGACACACAATGCGGCGATGCCCAAGGCTCACCAAGTGGTCCACGGCCAGCCTGGCTCCGGCGACATCGTCATTGCAGACCATGTCCATTCGGGGCACGTGGATGTCATCCCTGGTCACCGTGACGGTGGGGACCTCCTCGGCGATCTCCCGCAATACCGCCGGGGCAAGGCGGTGAGAGATGAGGATGAGGCCCTCGATTTGGAATTGCTGGAGAGTGTCGATTTCTGCTCTCTCGAGTGCGGGGTCATCTCCACCGCTAATGAGCATCGTGGTGAAACCGTGTTGGCGCACTTCTGTTTGCACGCCGTCCAAGATTTCGGCGAAGACGGGGTTGTGCAAATCGAGAACGAGAACGCCGAGTGTTCGACTTTTTTGGATCGCGAGACTTCTCGCTGCAGCGTTCGGGCGATATCCCAGCTCATTGGAGGCACGAAGAATTCGTTTCCTACTCTTCTCGCTGACCTTCGGTGAACCGGAGAGCGCCAGCGACACCAACGATTTTGATACCCCAGCGCGCGCTGCGACATCAAGAATCGTGGGGCGAGAGGCAGACACGAGTCAGGAAATATCGGCGACGTTCACCGCGCGCTGGGTTCTAATCGACTCCTCGCACGCAATCGCTGCCCGAAGACTTTCCAGCGCCGAGTCCGGCGGGGTTGGATTCTCGATTTCCCCTGCAGTCAAGGAGACAAAGGACTGCGTCTCTTGGCGGAACGCATCGCGGAAACGATCCACAAACCCGGTGTAGGGGTTTGTGTTGAGGGCAAGGTCGCCCTCCATGGCACGCAGTGGTGTGCGGGAATTGAGCCCCGCCGAGACAGAGTCCTTGGAGCCAAAGGCTTCCAGTCGAACATCGTGTCCGACCGCGTCGTGTCGGGCACCGGTGATGACTACTTGGACGCCGCTGACGGTGGTCACAGAGATCGCCGACATGTCGGCGTCATCGAATTCGGCGTAGTCCTGATATTCCCGAACTTGCTTGCTGGCAAAGACGGTGGCGATTTCGCTTCCGGTCAGCCACCTCACCAGATCAAAGTCGTGGACGTGGAGGTCGCGGAAGATTCCCCCGCTGCCGGGAATGAAGTCTTTGTGGCTGGGGGTGTGGTCTCTCGAGGCGATGCTCATCGAGTAGAAGGTCCCCAGGTTGCCCGACTGGATGGTGTCATAGACACCGCGAATAGCCTCATCAAATCGTCGCTGGAAACCAATCTGCAGGGGTGACCCACTGCTCTGGGCCAGTGCGATTGCAGCCGCGGTGTCCTCCAGAGTCAAGGCAACGGGCTTTTCACACAGCACAGGAATCCCGTGGGGAAGAACGCCGCTGAGGATGTGATCGTGCCCATCGGTGCCCACCGCGACCACGACAGCATCAGCAACGGCGGCGGTCGCCTGATCCCAGCGAAGCGCGGTGGCTCCCCAGGTGGCAGCCAGGTCCTGTGCGCGCTGCTCGTTGCGATTGGCGATGAGGACCTCGCTCACGCGAGGGTCTGCTACCAAGTCTTCGACCCGAATGGCGCCCATTCGGCCAGCTCCCACGACGAGTACTCGCATTAATTCTCCTTCGGCTCCACACAGCTCTGTGTTGCGTGCCAGATTTCATTCTGCCATAATTATTGGAACGTTCCAACGAAGGGGTGCCAGTGTCGGACTTTCTTTCTCGTGTTGCTTCTGCGCCCATCTCGTGGGGCATCTGCGAAGTCCCCGGTTGGGGTGCCATGTTGCCCACTCCTCGAGTACTCGGGGAAATGTCGGGGCTCGGCTTTACCGCCACTGAACTGGGAGCCCCGGGATTCCTCCCGACCTCGCCTGAGGCGGTCAAAGAGGAACTCGCTGCCTTTGGCATGACGCTTCTCGGAGGATTCACCCCTGTGGTGCTGCATGATCGCGCCCACCGCGAGGCCACGATCGAGAGTGCGCGCACCACAGCCAAGCTTTTCGAGGACGCGGGGGCGACAAAGTTCATTTCCTCCGTTGTCCAAGACATGGACTGGTCCAACCCGCGCGCGCTTGAGACAGAAGAAAGAGCCCACATGGCAGAAATGTTTGGCATCATCGACGACATTTGTGCCGAATTCGGTCTCGAGCAGGTACTTCACCCCCACGTGCAAACCCTGGTGGAAACCAAAGACGACATCTCACGAGTCTTGGACTCGTGTGATGTGCACTTCTGTCTCGATACCGGGCACATGGCCTTTGGTGGCCAAGATCCTGTGCAGTTTGCCAAAGACGCCATGGATCGTGTCGGACACGTCCACCTCAAAGACATCCGTCTGGACATGGTCGAGCCAGTGCTGCGCCGCGAAGTCAGCCTGATGGCGGCAACCCAGGCAGGCATTTTCACCCCCCTGGGTCAGGGAGACGTCGACATCATGGGTGTCGTCCAGACCCTGGAGCGCGCAGGCTATAACGGCTGGGATGTCATCGAGCAGGACACTGCGATTACCGATGGCCTCCCCGCGGAAGGCGAGGGACCCATTCACCAGGTCACCACGTCGATGCAGTATCTCGTGGAGAAGGTGGCACCCACTTTGGAGAGTGCTCCGTTATGACACCCGACGTGGTGAGTGTTGGACGCATCAGCGTCGACCTCTACGCCATGGAACCCCACCAGGGGTTTGAGACCCAGCAGAGTTTTCGAAAGTCCGTCGGTGGTAGCCCCACCAACGTGGCCGTTGCCGCCGCGAGGCTGGGTCACTCGGTCATGCTCGTCACCAAGGTCGGCGACGACGCATTCGGTGAGTATGTGAAGGGGCGCCTCGAAGGCTGGGGTGTTGACACGACCTATGTCGGCAGCGCTGCTGGCTCCCAAACTCCTTTGGCCTTCGCCGCTCTGACTCCCCCCGAAACACCGACTGTGATGTTTTATCGCGGAGAGGCAGC
This sequence comes from Microbacteriaceae bacterium, assembly GCA_018666065.1. Taxonomy (GTDB): domain Bacteria; phylum Actinomycetota; class Actinomycetes; order Actinomycetales; family Microbacteriaceae; genus Pontimonas. The sequence goes on from JABJAO010000046.1 coordinate 9,834, forward strand.
CCCCGATACAACGCTGCTCACCACCGACGTTCCTGAATCTGTGATCACGGATGCGGGGATTTTGTGGATAAGTCAGGGTTCGCTCGCCCACGGCAGCACCGCCGAGACATCGCTGGCGTGGATGGGTCTTCGAACGCGTGACCAGCACACCATTCTGGACTTGGACTATCGCCCCTCGCTATGGGCTGATGTCGACGCGGCACGATCGATGGCCCAACGCGCCATCGCGCTGGCCACCGTCGTTGTGGGCAATGCCGAAGAGTGTGAGGTGGCATTGGGCGTGAGCGAACCAGATGCAGCAGCGGATGCCCTCCTCGCTGCCGGAGTGAGGTTGGCCATCATCAAGCTCGGTGCTGGCGGGGCACTGCTTGCCACTGCGACCGAGCGGGTGCGCGTTGCGCCCACTCCGATTGACGTCGTGTGTGGACTGGGCGCCGGGGATGCTTTTGGTGGTGCCCTATGCCACGGATTACTGGAAGGCTTGGGCCTAGAAGACATAGGAGCGCTCGCTAACGCAGCCGGTGCACACGTCGCAACACAGCTCACCTGTGCCGATGCGATGCCGACCAAGAGCGAGCTTCTGCGAGTACTGGAGGAAGCAGCATGAGTGTAAGCGTGGAGATGTATCACGCGCTGTTGGAAGCGCGAGTTTTTGAACCAGAAGCCTTCACGAAGGCGCTGCTCGGGCGAGCACGTCGCACCCCGCAAGGGTCAGATGGCAAGCTCCTGCTGGTTGCCTCCGACCACACAGCCCGGGGCAAGATCAGCTTGGGTGATGACCCCATTGCGATGTCCGATCGCCACACGCTGCTCGATCACCTCGTTCGCGTTCTCTCTGCCCCCCACGTCGATGGTGTTCTTGCCAGTGCCGACATCCTCGAAGAGCTCGCCTGGTTGGGGGCACTCGAGAACAAGCTCGCGATTGGCACCATGAATCGTGGCGGCATTATCGGAGCAACGTGGGAGCTCGATGACCGAGTGACCTCCTATGACGTGTCCCACATCGAGTCCATGGGGCTCGATGGCGGCAAGACACTGATTCGTATCGACTACACCGACCCCGCAGTGGCGAGAACTCTGGAGACTGTGGCATCGATCACCACGCAGCTTGCCGATAGGAAACTGCTCTCGATGATCGAGCCGCTGCCCTACATCAAGGACGCAGCCGGCAAAGCAACACTGGATCCCTCCGATGACGCTCTGATTACAGTCGTGGCTATTGCCTCAGGACTGGGATCGTCCTCCGCGTACACGTGGCTCAAGGTTCCTGCCAGTGAGCGAATGAACGAGGTCGCAGGAGCGACATCGCTTCCTATCCTCATGCTCGGTGGCGACCCCAGCCACGGAGTCGATGGAATCTATGACCTGTGGGAAAAGGGAATGGCGGAGCCCAACGTGCGAGGCCTGCTCGCCGGGCGCACCCTCCTCTATCCCCCCGGAGGAGACATCGAAGCTGCCACGAGCCGCGCAGCGGCAATAGTGAGACCCCACAACTAACCACCCAGAAAGGTGCACCACTGATGAACAAACCCCTCGGCGTCGCAGTACTCGGTTTGGGCTGGATGGGACAGGTGCACTCCCGCGCCATGCTCCGTATGCCCTCGCTCTTCCCGAACCGCTCTTTTGATCCCAAGCTCATTGTGTGTGCAGACACCGAAGAGGAGCGCCGCAGCCGCGCCGTCGACGACTTCGGTTTCCAGCGCGCAGTGGCGGACTGGCGCGAAGCAGTAGAGGCCGATGACGTCGATGTCGTCTGGGTTACGGCTCCCAACATGTTGCACCTGCCCATGATCGAAGCCGCTGCGGCAGCAGGCAAAGCAGTCTTCAGCGAGAAGCCCATTGGTGGAAAGCCCGAACAGACCGTGGCGGCCCACGCCGCGGCGCAGGGCGCTGGCGTGCGCACAGCAGTCGGTTACAACTACCTGTGGGCACCACTGGTGTTGCACGCGAAGGAACTCATTTCCTCGGGCGCTCTGGGTGAGATTACCCACTACCGGGGTCGCTTCCTGTCGATGTACGGCAGTGACGAGATGGGCCTGCTGACCTGGCGATTCATTCTTGACCAGGCCGGCTATGGCGCGTCCAGTGACATCTTGAGCCACTCCATTTCCCTGGCCCAATTCCTGGTTGGCGACATCACCGAGGTTGTGGGAATGAAGAGCACCACTATTCCCCAGCGCCCACTGCCCTCGGGAGCAGCCAGCCACTACGGTCGCGGCAAGCCCGAAGACCCCAAGGGCGCTGTCGAAAACGAGGACTTTGCCTCCATGCTCTGCTGGTTTGGTAACGGAGCGACTGGAACATTTGAATCCAGTCGCACGACGGTGGGACCCGAGAGCCAGAACGCCTTTGAGGTGTATGGCACCAAGGGCGCCCTGTCGTGGAACTTGGAGAAGATGAACGAACTCCAGTACTACCGCCTCACCGAGGACCCGAGCTCTGGATACACCACCATCTACGGTGGTGACCGTTTCCCCTTCCACGGCGCCTTCGCTCCAGGACAAGCCAACTCCATTGGCTTGGAAGACCTCATGGCCATCGAGGACTATTCCTTCCTCGAAGCAATCGCCACGGGTGGAGACTTCTCACCAAGCTTCCGCGAAGCGGTCAACGTGGTGAGCGTCCAGCAGGCCCTGATCAACTCCTGGGAGTCACGCTCCTGGGAGCCCGTCGTCGACTTGGCAGGTAAATAACATGAGCGTTGCAACCACTCGAATCACCGTGGCGGAGGCCATTGTTCGCTACCTGATCGCCCAGCGCACCATCGTCGATGGCGCGAACGTTCCCCTGTTCCCCGGAGTGTATGGAATCTTCGGGCACGGAAACGTGACGAGCCTCGGGCACTCCCTGGAAACACGCCGGGACAAACTCCCCGTCTGGCGTGGCCAAAACGAGCAGGGAATGGCGCTTGCCGCTGCAGCGTTTGCGAAGGCGACCAGGCGTCAACAGATCATGGTCGCCACCTCCTCCATTGGACCTGGTGCAACCAACATGGTCACCGCTGCCGGCGTGGCCATGTCGAACCGCTTGCCGGTGCTCTTTATTTCCGGTGACACGTTCGTCTCCAGGCTTCCTGACCCTGTGCTCCAGCAGGTCGAGCACTTCGGGATGCCCTCGATCACCGTCAACGATGCCTTCCAGCCCGTCACCAGGTATTGGGACCGCATCACCCACCCCGCGCAGATCTTGAGCTCCCTGCCTCAAGCAGTCGCCACCATGCTCGATGCCGGAGACTGCGGTCCCGCCTTCATCGGTCTGCCCCAGGACATTGCGGCTGAAGCGTATGACTTCCCGGAGTCATTCTTTGCCACCACTATTCGATCGATGCCCAGGCCTCGTCCCGACACC
>JABJAO010000105.1 GCA_018666065.1 Microbacteriaceae bacterium
CTTTCCTGCCCGTGATTTTGCCCCTTGCCGTGTTGATTGTTCCGCTGGTCGACTTTTCGTTGGCCGTGGGCCGGAGGTTGCGTCGAGGGATGTCGCCTTTTGACGCAGATCGCGCGCACTTGCACCACCGGTTGTTGGATATGGGCCACAGCCACCAACAAGCAGTCTTGATTCTCTATTCCTGGACCGCAGTGTTGGCCATTGGCACGCTCATGTTTCTCTTTGTGGCGTGGTACATCGCGGTGGGAATCATCGTCGTTGGTTTGGTCGGCTCCACCGTCGTCACCCTGTCACCAGATAACCGAGCTCCGCACGACCCCTTAGCTGTTGAGGAAGGATCCCCATCATGACCGTGTCCCAGGTTGCCAAACGAGCACTGCTGGTCGGAATTGCCGTGACCTCCATCATCGCGATTGTCGCGTCAACGGCGGGAGCACTGGTGTCAGAGCTCCCCGGAATGCTGGGGGCTCTCGTGGGTGCTGGTCTTGGTTTTGCCCTGTTGGGCCTTACCCCGCTGAGTATTATCTGGGGCTTTAGGTTAGGCAAGGGCGATGTCCTGTCGCCGGGTTTTTTTGGAGCGGTCCTTGGCACCTGGCTCGTCAAATTTGTTGTGTTTTTAGCGGGTGTGTTCTGGCTCGGCGATCAAGAATGGCTGGACCGCACTGTGTTGTTTCTCACGATTGTGGCCTCTGTGCTGGGCAGCTTGGCGACTGACCTCGTGGTCGTGGCCAAGTCGCGGATGCCCTACGTGTCTGACATTTCTTTGCCGGGCGACACCACGAAGGATTAGTGGCCTGTCAGCGGCGCGATCGCTCGAGACAGGAGTGAGGTGCGGCCCGTGCGCTCTTCGACCCGGTCGGCGAGGTTCACTCCGACAATTGCAGCGGTTGCACCGAGAAAACGCAGGGGTTCTGGTTCCCAGCGTGGAGAGTGATGGCCGACAAAGGGTAGAGCCGTCCTATCTGTGGCTTTTCCCAACACCAAGTCCGCAAGGGTAAGCCCAGCGAGGTGGGATAGTCCGACACCGTCTCCGACGTAGCCACCCGCGCGACCAATTCCCGTAGATGGGTCCAGCGTGACGGAGGAATGCCAATCTCGCGGCACGCCCAGCACCCCTCCCCATGTGTGCGTAATGGCAGGGTTTCCAAGCTCTGGAAACATCTCATGGAGCGTTGCCTCGAGTGCTGCAAACACTCGTGGGACTCGGTCGAAGTCGGGAGAGATCGTGCTACCCCAGTGATAGGGCGCCCCTCGCCCGCCAAAAGCAATGCGATTATCCGCTGTTCGTTGACCGTAAATCACTAGAGAACGAAAATCCGCAAAAGTCATGCCATGGGGCAAGCCGATCGCGTCGAAAACAGAGTCAGGCAGCGGTTCTGTTGCGATCATGAGCGAGTAAAGCGGCAACGACGCCCGTTTTGTGGGCGAGAGTTGACTGCGATAGCCCTCGAGTGCGTCGATGATCACATCGCCGAAAACGTCACCGTCGGGGACAGTGACGGCGCCCGGCCGGTAGTCGAGAACCTCCGTTTTTTCGGCAATACGGATGCCCGCCGCATCTGCTGCCCGAGCGAGTCCTCGGACAAGCTTCGCCGGGTGGATTCGCGCGCAGGCGGGATCGAACACCGCTCCTTGGGTGTGACTCGCGAGCAGGGTCTCCTCAGGCTCTTTCCACTGGGGGGTGTCCACTCCCGTGAGTGCCGCATCCCGCAGCGAGGCCTCAGCGCGGGAGCGGTGAATGTCGTGGCGCACCAGCGATGTGGTTCCGCCCTGAACAAAGTCACAGTCGATGTCGAGTTTTCTCGCCCACGCTCCGACGGAGGGAACACAGTCAACCATTGCCTTCCGCAGACCGCGGGCGCTCTCGAGCCCATGTTTCTCAACGAGCGCCGCAGTGCTGGCGGGAAATAATGCAGATACCCAACCGCCATTTCGGCCCGAGGCTCCAAAACCGGCAATCTCTTTCTCTACCACCAGAATCTTGTGCGAAGGAGACTGCTCCGCGAGTGCGAGAGCAGTCCACAGACCGGTATACCCAGCTCCCATGATGATGACATCCCACTGGGTCGCTCGCTCAGGGCCACTCAGTGATGCCCGGGGTGTCAGATCATCTCCCACGCTGTCATGCCAGAGTGAGAGCCCGCGGTAGTGCGTCATCTGCCTAGATCAGCTTCGACGCCCTGGTGAGAACATCGCGCAGTATTGCCTCGATTTCATCGAACTCCGCGGGTCCGATCGTCAGCGGCGGGGCAAGCTGAATCACGGGGTCGCCTCGATCGTCAGCGCGGCAATACAGTCCTGCTTCAAAGAGAGCCTTGGATAGGAAGCCGCGGAGCAACTTCTCGGACTCTTCGTCCGAGAACGTTTCCTTGGTTTCTTTGTTCTTCACCAACTCGATTCCAAAGAAGTAGCCGGCGCCTCGAACGTCCCCGACGATAGGAATATCGAGAAGCCGCTCGAGTGCCGCACGGAACTTCGGAGAGTTGGTGCGAACGTGCTCGTTGATTCCCTCCTCTTCGAAGATCTTAATGTTCTCGAGCGCCACAGCTGCCGAGACGGGATGGCCGCCAAACGTGTAGCCGTGATAGAACGTCGTGTCGCCCTTACCAAAGGGCTCAAACAAACGATCGCTGGTGATCATCGCTCCGATGGGCGAGTATCCGCTGGTCATTCCCTTGGCGCAGGTAATGATGTCGGGAACATAGTCGAAGGCGTTGCAGGCAAACATCTCGCCAATGCGCCCAAAGGCACAGATGACCTCATCGCTGACCAGCAACACATCGTGCTTGTCGCAAATTTCTCGCACCCGTTGAAAGTATCCGGGAGGGGGCGGGAAACATCCACCCGAGTTCTGGACAGGCTCCAGGAACACTGCCGCAACGGTGTCGGGACCCTCGAATTCGATCATTTCCTCGATTCGATTCGCTGCCCACAGACCAAATTCTTCCTCGGTGCCGCCAGGAAAGCCCATTTCTTCAGCGCGGTAGTAGTTGGTGTTGGGAACTCGGAAACCACCGGGAGTGAGTGGCTCGAACATGGCCTTCATCGAGGGGATACCGGTGATAGCCAGTGCTCCCTGGGGGGTGCCGTGGTAGGCCACGTAACGGGAGATGACCTTGTGCTTCATGGGCTTGCCCATGAGCTTCCAATACTGCTTGGCCAATTTGAATGCACTTTCGACAGCCTCGCCGCCGCCGGTGGTGAAGAAGACCTTGTTCAAATCTCCCGGGGCGTAATCGGCAAGCTTGTCGGCCAACTCGATGGCTGCGGGATGGGCGTAGGACCACAGCGGGAAGAACGCAAGCTCTTCAGCCTGCGCTCTAGCGACCTCCGCGAGGCGAGCCCGGCCGTGACCGGCGTTAACAACGAACAGGCCTGCAAGTCCGTCGATGTAGCGCTTGCCTTTATCGTCCCAGATGTGGTGGCCATTGCCTTTGACGATGAGGGGAACATCGACACCGCCGGAGATGGGTCCCTGACGTGTGAAGTGCATCCAAAGGTGATCCCTGGCCTTGTCTTGCAGGGTCTCGGCTTTTCGTGTCCGCTTCGCAGTCTTGGGCTTAGCGGGCTTCAGCTTCTTCTGTAGTTTGTCGATAATCGTCATCGTGTTCCCCAGTCGTAGTGTTCTTTTTCTAGTGATAGGTAGGTAAAGGTTTCTGTATCTGCCACACCGTCGATGGTGCGGATGGAGCCGTGCAGTATTTCTCGAAGTTCGTGATCGTCCGCGCAGACTATTTCCGCAAGGATGTCGAATCGTCCGGTGGTGAGCACGAGGTAGTCCACCTGGTCGATGGCCTTAAGCTTGTTGGCGATGCTTCGTGCATCACCGGTGACTCGAATGCCGATCATGGCCTGCCGGTGGAAACCCAGCTGGCTGGGATCTGTCACGGCGACAATCTGCATGATGCCGGAATCTGTCAGCTTCGCAACGCGCTGGCGCACGGCGGCCTCGCTGAGTCCAACAGACTTGCCAATTTCCGCATACGACTTGCGCCCGTCGCGTTGCAGCAGGCTAATGATTTCCTTCGAGGAATCATCGAGAGCTACTGCCCGCTTCGACGGTGATTTCGGCATGATGTGATTTTCGCATTATTTTTCTCAAAAGGCAATTGAAAACATTGCGTTTTGTAAATTTTGCAACGAAATGGTGAGTAATTGTGCCCCTGGACCTCCGGGTTCACTCTGGGTTAGAGTAACTCCATGACTACTCGCACATTGAAAAACTTTGTCAACGGAACCTATGTCGAAGCCAAGGGCAAGGACGCCCTCGAGCTCATTGACCCGGCCACAGAAGAGGTATACGCCCACTCGCCCATCTCGACGGCAGCGGATGTGGACCAGGCCTATAAGGCCGCGCAGGTCGCTTTCGAGTCCTGGGGCGAGACAACCCCTGGAGAGCGCCAGCTCGCACTATTCCGCATTGCCGATGAGATGGAGAAGCGGGCCGAGGAGTTTGCCGATCTCGAATCGCAAGACACGGGAAAGCCCCGAACCTCACTCGTCGATGACGAGATCATGCTCAGCGTCGACCAGATCCGATTTTTCGCAGGGGCCGCCCGAAACCTCGAAGGGCGCAGTGCTGGGGAATACATGAAGGACCACACCTCCATGATCCGGCGAGAGCCCATTGGTGTTATCGGGCAGGTCGCTCCATGGAATTACCCGCTCAATATGGCGGTATGGAAATTTGCTCCGGCGGTGGCCGCGGGCAACACCACGGTGTTGAAGCCATCCGACACCACGCCGCAAAGCACCCTCCTGCTCGCCGAGATTTGCTCTCTGCACTTGCCCCCGGGCGTGGTCAACGTCATCACCGGAGATCGCACCAGCGGCGCGGCGATGATTGACCACAAGATTCCGCAGATGGTGTCGATTACTGGTTCTGTGCGCGCCGGTATGGAGGTCGCCAAGGCCGCATCGAGCGATCTCAAGCGAGTCCACCTGGAGCTCGGCGGTAAAGCACCGGTCATCGTGTTTGATGATGCCGACCTCGAGAAAGCTGCTGAAGGTATCGGCATTGCCGGATACTTCAACGCTGGTCAGGACTGCACCGCAGCGACCCGAGTTCTTGTGCACAAGAACGTTCACGACGATTTCGTCAAGGCACTGACCGCCTGGGTAGCTGCCAACGTCCAGACCGGAATGCCACATGACCCCAATACGTTCTATGGCCCGGTGAACAACCACAACCAGATGACTCGAGTGATGGGCATGATCGACGCGTTGCCCAGCAACGCGACAATCGAAACCGGTGGAGTTCGTCAGGGCTCGTCGGGGTATTTCATCGAGCCCACGGTCGTGACCGGTCTCAAGCAAACCGACGACGCTATTCAGAACGAAATTTTTGGTCCCGTGATTACCGTTCAGCCCTTCTCGGATGAGGCACAAGCGATGACGATGGCCAATGACGTTCTCTACGGTCTGTCTTCCAGTGTCTGGACGCGTGACCACGGACGCGCCATGCGTTTCGCCAAGGGTCTGGACTTTGGTGCCGTGTGGATTAACTGTCACATCCCGCTCGTTGCCGAAATGCCCCACGGTGGCTTCAAGCACTCGGGCTATGGCAAAGACCTCTCCCAGTACGGGTTCGAGGACTACACCCGCATCAAGCACGTCATGTCATTTATTGGAGAGTGACGACACCACCCACGGAGAGTTACTAGGTTGTAACGCGAAGCGTCACACGAGTGAGCGTGTGCGGTCTAGTATCAAACCAACCCTTGTGCACCAGCACGCTAGTGAATGAAGGAGTTCAATGATGAATCGCCCACTTCCCGAGGACCCGATGGTCCGCAGCCTCATCAAGATGGCACGCAAGTCACAACTCTCGAGGCGTTCGTTCCTCGCCGGA
>JABJAO010000121.1 GCA_018666065.1 Microbacteriaceae bacterium
TCGAACCCCCAACCTTCTGATCCGTAGTCAGATGCTCTATCCGTTGAGCTACGGGCGCCTACAGCACTCTTTCGAATGCCAGGAAAGCTTAGCAGTCTGGAAGTTTACGGTCACCTTCCTTTTCTAGAGCCTCGCAAGCGCATCGATGTCTTGGAGGAATTCACCGACCATCTCTCCCGAGACCGTCATCCTCGTGTCGCCGATTGCCCACAAGTAGTCCTCGGTGGTGGGACCGACCGCCGTCGCATCGGACTGGTCATACACCGCAGACTCGAGGGCCCGCTGGGCCGCCTTTCTCGCCGCAAACTCGATATCGGCCGGTGAGAAACCATCGGTTCTCTTGACCAGCTCCCCGACGTCCACGCTCTCGAGGGCCTGGGTTGGGATATAGCGATGCCAAATCGACTCCCGAGCAGTCTTGTCGGGAAGTCCAATCGGTATGACGTAGTCAAAACGACCATGACGAAGAAAAGCGTCATCCAGTGCGCGGATGAAGTTTGTTGCCACGATGAGCAAACGACCCGGGCGCTCACGGAACATCGGGATGAGTTTGAGCAACTCGTTGGTCACCCCCTGAAGGGCAGTCGGGGGCTCGCCCCCTCTCTGAGCAGCGATCTCTTCGACCTCATCGATAAACACCACAACGTTCTCGAGGTCGGAGATGCGAGTGAACGTGTCACGAAGAGCCCCCGCGAGTCCTTTGTTATCGGCTGCCAACCGGGCGGGGAAAACCTCCACAAAGGGCCAATCGAGCCGCGATGCCACAGCTTTCGCGAAAGTCGTCTTGCCGGTTCCCGGAGGGCCAAAAAGCACGATGGAGCGCGGAGGCTCAACGCCAAACTTCTCGGCCAGCGCTGAGTCGGAGAGAGGAAGGACAAGACGTCGCTCCAACATTTCCTTTTCTTTCTGCATGCCCGCGATTCCTGACCACAGGTCTCGTGGAAGTACTCTGCCCCCGAGTTCGCCCAAAATGCTTCTCTCTTTTTCGCTAATCGGGATTTCTCGCTCGAAATAGCTCAGGTGGTTCTTGTCAATGAATCCTGCCCGGTCGAGCACCCCAGACTCGTCCTGGCTTTCGGGAACAAGAATTGACAGCTTGGTCAACCCCAGAGGTGCCATTCGCGCTTCGAGCGCAGAGAGTAAAGAACTTCCAATTCCCTGGCGGCGATAGTCGGGCAACGTGGAGAAAAAGACAATCCAGCCCTGCTCGTGTGCCGCTCGCGCGACAGCAGCGCCGACAACGCGCCCATCAGCAACCGCGAGAACGGCATGATCTTTCTGGCACGAGGCGAGCACTTCGGCCAGCCCGTAGACGGGCTCAAATCCGTCGGACTTGGCTGAATCCCAGAGCTCCAACACCGCATCGGTGTCAGCGGGATGGTACTCGCGTATACGAAAAGACATTGGATGAACCTCACCGTCAAGAAATTAACCGGGACAAGAAGCGACGTGCTAGTCGGGCACCCGGGGTGAGGAAGCCAAAAAAACAGGGACTTGGTGGTCCGCTGGAGGTTGCACGAGTGCAATCTGCCTTCACGATAACCGGTGAGGGTGAGTATTTCCTCTACACAACCCAAATTGTTATCAGCCGAAGGGCCCTCCACGTGGGGGTGAGGCATCCCCAGTACTATCGAACCAGCCAAACCTTGAGGAGAGTGGCGTGGACGCGAGCGAAATCCTGGGCATCGCGCTCACCAATCTCATTTCCCCTCCCGTTCTTGCCTTCGCCCTGGGCCTGCTTGCTGTCGCGATCAAGAGCGACCTTCGTTTGCCCGAAGCTTTTTACCAAGCAATCTCCATCTATCTCTTGCTCGGCATCGGCATCAAAGGTGGTGTTGCTCTCCGAAATGCCAACATCACAGAACTGTGGTTGCCACTTCTTGCAACCCTCGTCCTCGGTCTGATGATTCCCGTTCTCGCCTTCACCATCTCTGGATGGCTCACAAAGCTGGACCGGGTGAACCGGGGCGCTCTCGCTGCCCACTATGGATCGACGTCACTGGTGACGTTCACTGCGGCCTTGGTGTTCCTCGAATCAAGCTCTCGATTCGTCGAGGGCTACCTCGTCACACTGCTCGCCGTACTCGAGGTTCCAGGAATCATTGTGGGTTTGCTTCTGGCCTCTCGCGGACGCGGTGAATCGGTTGCGTGGGGTGAATCGCTGCGGGAAGTCCTCTCCGGGCGGTCCATCGTTCTCCTGGTGGGTGGCCTGGCACTGGGTGCAATTGCCGGAAATGCGGGATTTGCCAGTATCGAGCCGTTCTTTGGTGGGCTCTTTACCGGTGTTTTGACCTTATTCCTGCTCGAACTGGGGATCGTTGCGGGGCGCAGGCTTCCCGATGTGAAGAAAGCAGGAACAGGGGTCGTGGTCTTTGGCCTTGGCTTCCCGATCCTCGCGGGTGCGCTGGGGGTGAGCGCCGGGCTACTCTCTGGACTCTCCGTCGGTGGCGCAGCACTTCTGGGAGTTCTCAGCGCATCAGCCTCGTATATCGCAGCGCCAACCGCTGTGCGTCTCGCGTTACCCGAAGCGAGCCCTGGGATCTATCTCACCGCGAGCCTCGGAATTACGTTCCCGTTCAACCTCATTGCTGGAATACCTCTCTATATTTGGCTCGCCGAAAGCCTTGAAGGAGTACTGTCATGGACTTTGTAGGGAAAAAGTTGATCACCATCGTCGCCGAAAGCGCGCTGGAAAAGCGCTTAGTTGGAGAGTTGCATAACGCGGGTATCAAGGGCTACACCGTCTCCACAGTCCATGGCGCCGGCATTCGGGGTCAACGCGTTGGCGACCTCCAGGGAGGCAACGTCAAGATTGAGTGCGTCGTGGGTGACGACACCGTTGAGGGCATATTTTCCGTGCTGTCCACGCACTATTTCCCCCATTACGCCTGCGTTGCTTGGCTCAGTGACGTCGCGGTATTCCGCGGTGAACACTTCTAGGAAGGGTGTGTCCATGCCCGACTCTCAAGAAAAGACATCAGCATTCAGCGATAAAGAACGCGAAGCAATGCGCGAACGGGCTCGCGAGGCTCGCGAATTTAAGAAACTCTCGGGAGAAGAGCAAGTCCGACGCAAAATTGCAGAAATGCCGCCAGCTGATCAGAAATTGGCTACCGCGCTTCACTCCCTGGTGCTGGGAATCTCACCCGAGATCACGACCAAGACCTGGTACGGGATGCCTGCCTACTACTGGAACGGTAAAACCATATGTTTCTTTCAAGCCGGTAGCAAATTCGATAGCCGGTACTCCACGTTTGGTTTTCAAGACGCAGCGGCGCTCGATGACGGGGTCTTCTGGCCCACCTCCTACGCCATCACAGAGTTGACCGACGCTGTGGCACAGCAGATCAGCGAACTGGTGCGCAAAGCCATCAGCTAGTGTGAAGGGCTGCTCTACCTCTTCTGTATTCCCAGCCAGGGGCGTAGGGTGAGCACATCATGACGAAATCACACAAGAGCGTTGTCCCTACGAAATGGGCCGAGGGCGTTGAGGATGTCTTCCACATTGCCCTGGGGGTCTTTCTCCTAGGCATTGCGATTGCTGCGTTCATCTTCAGCGTGGTGCGCATTTTCACCACGTCGCCATTTTTTCCCGATGGGATGATTCAAGCCATCAACGACATTTTGTTCATCATCATCATTCTCGAAATCATCCGCACTGTCATAGCTCGCTATACCGATGGTGTTTTCCAGCTTCAAAACTTTCTCATCATCGGCATCATTGCGGCCGTGCGACACATTCTCACGGTGGGAGCGTCCATGACACTCGGAGCAGAAAAGCCCCAGGAAAGCTTTGATCGCGCAGTCATAGAGCTTGGTATCAGCTCGGCGATTGTCGTCGCTCTCGTGTTCGCGATCTTCTTGTCGAAGGCCAGTGACCCAGCCAGAGGGGCACCAGGGAACTCACGCTCTAAATAGCAACAGTTTCGTAGAGAGCGGAGACGGAGGGATTTGAACCCTCGGTCCCCTTGCGGGGACTCCACCTTAGCAGGGTGGTGCACTCGGCCGGACTATGCGACGTCTCCTGGATGAAGCAGGCTTCACCACTCGCACAACTATAGCGATGCCAGGTGCTAGCGGGGAACTGCGCAGGTCTCATCCCCTGCAGTCTGACCAACCAGGCCCTCAAGTTCTTCGGCGCTCGGCGCCGAAGAACCGCTCGGTGCCTCCTGTGTCCCGGCATCGGTAGAACCAAAACCGAGTGATCCGCCACCCACGGTAAAGGCCTCATCGTTTTGCAAGCGCGTAACGACCTCGTCCGCGAGGGCTTCATGGGGAACAACGCGGCCTGGATACAGCTCAGGGTCGGCATCCAACACCGGGTACTGGATGAAGACGATGTTCTCGTTGGGAATCCCCCGCAGAGCCCGCGCCATCGCCACCATCACATCAACGCTGGCGAGGCTGGTCGAGAGAACCATTGTTTGCGCGGCGGTCTGCGCGATTCCGTAGAGCTTCACGATGTCGTTGAGCACGCCGTCCTGCTGGAGTGTTCTCACCAGTGCTGCCATATAAACCTGTTGTGACGAGATGCGAGACAGGTCACTGCCATCTCCCACGCCCTTGCGAGTGCGCAGGAAGGCCAGAGCCTGCCCGCCCTCCAGCCTGTGGTACCCGGCTTCAGGAAGATTCACTCCAGACCAGGGGTCAACCAAGGGTGCGCTCACACACACCTCCACCCCGCCCACCGCAGTGGAAAGCTGGGCGACCCCTGTAAAAGTCATCAAACCGGCATAACCAATGTCTAATCCGGTGAGTTTCTCCAGCGTCAATGCCACGCACGGAAGCCCTCCGCGACTCATGGTGGTGTTCAGCGGCTGCATCTCTTTCGGGGCAGACTCCTGGCCATCCGCCTGAGGGCACGCGGGAATGTCCAAGAGCAGGTCCCTGGGGAAGCTGATTACGACAGCCCGGTCATGGTTCTCGGACACGTGAACAAGGAGGTTGACGTCGTTGAGTTCAGAATCAACAAACTCGAATTGGTCACCCTGTCCGACACGGGTGTCCGACCCCACAACCAGAACGTTAAATCCGCCCTCGATTTCCCCAATGGTGGGCAATATCGGATCGGGAGCTCCCGGCAATTCGACGGTGACCAGGCTTGACTGAAGATTTTGGACGGTGAGACCAAGAACAGTTCCCATGCTGACGACCAGAACTGCCACAGCTCCAAGGGCAAGCGAGGTGACTAACCTCCACCCGCCAGGGCGCTTGTGGCTGGTGTGAAATGGTTGCGGGTAGTCATCCGCGGCGTCATACAGTTCAGGTGCGGCCGGCTTGGCTGTGTTAGCCACGGGCTCCCCCGATCCTGTGTGTGCTGTGGTGTTGTCTGGCGGAGGGCGTGGGATTCGAACCCACGAGACATTTCTGCCCACTAGTTTTCAAGACTAGCTCCATCGGCCGCTCGGACAGCCCTCCGCGGAAGATTCTAGAGCACCTGCCTTGGAGCACTACTCGGTGAGCAGATTGAGGGCTTTGGCGACACCATCGCCCACAAAATCATCCGTGATTTCTGTGGCGTGGATGCGCACCTCCTCGGGAGCCTGTCCCATCGCGACAGCACGCCCTTCTTTTCCTGCCCACTGCAGCATCTCGATGTCGTTGCGCCCATCACCCACCACCATGACGCGGTCCAAGGGGAAACCGAGCTCAGTCCGAACCATCTCCAAGGCGGTGGACTTGTTGACACCCTCGGGCGCAATGTCGAGCCATGCCGTCCACCCGACCGTGTAACTGACTTGGTGAAGACCCATGTCTTCAACGACCTTCAAGAAGTCATCAATTTCGTGTCCAGGGGAAATCACCACAACTCGGGTTGCCGAGGTGGTCAGGAGCTCTTCGAAGGTGACCTGCTCGCTCATCGCGTCCAGTGCTCCCTCGGGGAACCAATCGGTATAGCGATACAGACCGGTCTCATCCTCGACGGCGTAATGAGCCTGAGGAAGGCGGACTTTGATGCGCTTGAGCACCTCTGTCGAGTCAAAGCGTTCAACGTGGAACCGCCGGTAACCCGAAGGGGCACCGGGATCCCGCTTGAGAGTGATCGCTCCGTTGGAGCACACGACAAACTCCGGCACGATATTCAGACGTTCCAAAATAGGAATCGTCATCGACACCGAGCGGCCAGTGGCAAGCGTCACCTCGTGACCCGCGTCACGGGCCCGTTGAACGGCGATGACGACCTGATCGGAAAGATGGCCATCTTCGTGCAAAACAGTGCCATCAATGTCGAGGGCAATAAGCCACGGCTGAGAACTCTGTGTCATGTCACTCATAGTTGTATCAGGGGCACTCTAGGAAGCGCTGATAACGCTAAGCCCGCCCATGTAGGGCTGAAGCGCCTCGGGAATGCGCACCGAACCATCAGGCTGCTGGTGGGTTTCCCACAGAGCAACCAGCCATCTGGTGGTGGCAAGTGTCCCATTGAGTGTGGCGACCGGCTCTGTCGAGGCACCCTTCTCGGGGCGGTGACGGACATTGAGCCTGCGGGATTGGAACGTCGTGCAGTTCGAAGTTGAGGTCAGCTCCCGGTATGCCGACTGGCTGGGAACCCAGGCCTCCACGTCATATTTTCGTGCAGCGCTGGAACCCAAGTCCCCTGCAGCAACGTCAATCACACGATAGGCAAGGCCGAGGGATTGGAGCATCTGCTCCTGCCAGGACACCAAACGCTCGTGCTCTGCTGCGGCGTCTGCTGGATCGACGTAAGAGAACATTTCTAGCTTCTGGAACTGGTGGACACGGATGATGCCGCGGGTGTCTTTTCCATACGAACCCGCTTCGCGGCGATAACAAGTGGAGAGCCCCACGTACCGAAGCGGCCCGGCAGTCAGATCAATAATCTCGTCGCTGTGGTAACCGGCAAGCGCTACCTCACTCGTCCCGGTCAAATACAAATCGTCCTCGCCCAGGTGATACACCTCGGCTGCGTGCTCTCCGAGAAAACCGGTTCCCTGCATGACTTCTGGTTTCACCAACGTCGGAGGAATCAGCGGGATGAAGCCGTTATCTACCGCGAGCTTCATCCCCAAGTTCATGAGCGCCATTTCCATGAGCGCACCAGCGCCTTTGAGGAAATAGAACCGCGAACCCGACACCTTGGCGCCACGCTCCATGTCGAGAATGTCGAGTTTCTCCCCGAGTTCCAGGTGATCCTGCGGCTCTCCTGGGAATGTGGGAATGCTTCCCACCTCCCGCAGCGTGACAAAGTTCTCTTCTCCGCCTGCGGGGACTCCCTCAAGGACGAGGTTGGGGAGGGCTCCTAGCGCCTTGGATGCTAATTCTTCTGCTTCCGAAACCGTCGCGGAGGCATCCTTGACTCTCTGAGACAACTCTTTCACGGTCGCAAGAAGGGCATCCTTCTCTGCGTCAGAAGCCTTCGCGACGTCTTTACCTATGACGTTTTGTTCAGAGCGAAGCCTCTCGAATGCAGTAATGGCATCCCGCCTGGCGGTATCGGCGTGAAGGGCCGCATCGACCAGGGCTTCGTCCGCTCCTCTGGTGCGAAGAGACGCCTTGATCGCGTCAGGGTTATCGCGCAGAAGCTGAGGGTCGATCACCCCCCTAGTCTGTCACGCTCACTCACTGGAGCCGGTGCGCAAACCCTCGAGCCATGACCGAGCATCGACGAACGCCTGGTCACTGTTCTGGGCCGAAACATCAGGTTTATGACCATTAGCTCGCGGATACGAACCCAAATACGTCACCTTGGGGCTAAACCTGCGCAAGCCGAGAAGCGCATCCGCGACGCGCTCATCCTCGATGTGTCCATCGAGGTCAATGACGAAGCGGTAGCGCCCCATGGCGTCCCCGATTGGCCTGGACTCCAGGAGGCTCATGTTGACCCCGCGGGTGGCGAACTGCTCCAGCATTTCCAGGAGGCGACCCGGACCGTTGTCGGGGAGTTCGGCGATAAGGCTGGTCTTGTCGGCGCCTGTCCGTGCGGGCGGGCTTCCACCCTTCTGAACCAAAACGAAGCGGGTCTGCGCATCAGGGTTATCCCCGATGTTCTCGGCCACGATGTCCACGCTCGCATGCTGACTAATTCCCGGAGGAGCAATGGCAGCGTCAGCGAGCCCCTCATCCACAATTGATTGGGCAGCGTGCACGTTTGAGCGCGCGGGCACATGAGAATGGTGGGGCAGATTGGCCTCCAACCACCCCCGGCACTGGGCGTAGGCGACCGCGTGAGCTGCAACCGTCGTCACATCCGTCACCGCGGAACCCGGCTTCACCGCCAGAACAAAGCGAACTGGAACCATGTACTCGCCCACAATGCGCAACTCCGGCGCCACCGCAAGGGCATCCTGGGTGGCACTCACGCCACCTTCAATACTGTTCTCAATCGCGATCATGGCGTAGTCGCTGCGACCGGCGAGGACATCATCGAGAGCTTCGCCGACGTTGTTAACACTGACCCATTCGTGTTTGTCGGCACCGGAAACCTGCCCCATGGCCTCCCAGGTGAAGGTTCCCACGGGGCCCAGATAGCTATAGCGCTTGGTTCCAGAAGCCACGCTATGAGTCTAGTGAGCACCGCGATTGCTGCGCGTGCTGAGAGTGGCAGACTGAAGTCAGCAGGAGAGGAGCCGCCATGAGTGACCACCGCTTTGATGACATCACGGTGGAAAGTTTGATGGAGACCGGCACCATGAAATGGACGAGGATGCCCGGTCATCTTGCGGCGTTTGTTGCCGAGATGGATTTTGGGACTGCTCCTGCTGTGACGCAGGCGCTGCGTGACTCGACAGACAAGTCTCTCTGGGGATACCTTCCCCCGGCAGTAGCGAAAGAGATGTCGGATGCCACCTCAGAGTTCCTTGCTCGCCGCTACGGCTGGGAGGTTCCCTCAACCCGCATTTATCCGACAGCTGACGTGCTGAGCGCCTATGACTTTGTGATGGAGCGCTTCACCAAGCCTGGAACCCCGGTGATTCTGCCCACCCCTGCCTATATGCCTTTCCTCACGCTCACGCCCATGCGCGGGCGGGAGATCATTCAAGTCCCAATGATTGAAGGAGACGGTGGTCTATGGGAGATGGATCTTGAGGGCATCACCACAGCCTTCGACAAGGGTGCGCATCTGCTGATTCTGTGTAACCCTCACAACCCTCTCGGTCGGGTCTACTCGAGAGCCGAACTCCTCGCTCTCGCTGATGTCGTAGAGGCCAAGAGCGGGATGGTGTTCTCGGATGAGATCCACGCCCCCATTACCTTTGGCGAGCATTCCCACATTCCTTACGCCTCACTCACAGAGACCACAGCAGCTCACACCCTCACGGCAACCTCAGCCTCAAAATCGTGGAACATCCCGGGGTTGAAATGCGCCCAGCTGATTGTTTCCAATGACGAGCACCAGCGGTCGATTAAAGACATAGCGTTCCTGGTCTCCCATGGGGCGGCGACCCCGGGGGTTGCCGCCAACACTGCTGCTTACCGCGAGGGTGGAGCGTGGCTCGAGGACGTCCTCGGATACATCGACATCAACCGGTCACTCCTTCGGGACCTGCTCGCTCAACACCTGCCCGAGTTCACCTACCGAGAACCCGAGGGCTCCTACATCGCCTGGCTTGATGCCCGAGGACTACCCGACATCGCGGGGGATCGAACCTGGGCGCAGTTCTTCTCTGAGGAAGCCAGAGTTGGTCTCACCGATGGGGCGCTCTGCGGAGAGGCCGGGGTCGGACACCTGAGGTTGATGCTCTCAACTCCGCACCACATCCTGGAAAAAATTGTCATCGCGATGGGCGACGCCGTCGATCGCCATCGGAGCTAACCCGTGTCGCTGGAAATTTCTCACGAGCCCGATAAACACCGCTACGTCTTGAGCGACGGTGATGAATTTATGGGCGAAATTGAATACCAGATCGACGGAACCAGACTTCTGTTGATTCGCGCAGAGGTTCCCGTCGAGAAACGTGGCGAGGGACTGGGGATTCCCCTCACGCGAGGAACGCTCGATGCCATTCGGGCAGAAGGTACCTATTCGGTGACGCCCCTATGCCCCTATATCGCCAAGTACATGATGAAGAATCCGGAGTTTGACGACCTCAAGGCCTAAAACTAGGGCTTTCGACGAGGCACAACGACGGGCCGGGGTGGACTGCCGACCTGCTCAATGTCAACATCCACTCCGTAAACCCGACTGACGCTATCCGCAACGATGACCTCAGAGGGTGAACCGGATGCGTCAATTCGACCATCAACGACCATGGCCACCGTGTCGGCATACCCCGCTGCCACGGAGAGATCGTGCACCACGACGACCA
The DNA here is from genome assembly GCA_018666065.1 of Microbacteriaceae bacterium. Classification (GTDB taxonomy): domain Bacteria; phylum Actinomycetota; class Actinomycetes; order Actinomycetales; family Microbacteriaceae; genus Pontimonas. The sequence goes on from JABJAO010000121.1 coordinate 10,269, forward strand.
CCGCGCGACCCTGGTCGGCGAGACGGCGGATCGTCTTCATCACCGACTCTTGATGTTTGAGATCCAACGCAGCAGTGGGCTCATCCAGCAGGACAAGCGCTGTCCGTTGAGCGAGTACGCGCGCAAGGGACACCCGTGCCCGCTCACCACCGGAGAGTTGATTAAACCGGCGCTCACTGAGGTGACCAACGTCCGCCAGACGAAGCGCCTCCTCGATGGCTTCGTCGTCCTCGGAAATCTGAGGAGTTCTGGCCCAAGGAGCGCGGCCCATTTCGACGATTTCCCACACGCTAAAGGGGAAAGACACCTGGTTGGACTGCAACAGAACAGACCGGAGCCTGGCGGAGGCGTCCGTCCGATACTTGGTGACGTCTTTGCCCGCCAGAAACGCTGTGCCGCTCGTGGCCTGGACGTCACCGGAAAGAAGAGACAAAATCGATGACTTTCCCGCCCCATTCGGTCCCACGAGCGCCAGCACTTCACCCGGGAATACCTCGAGCGTGACGTTTTTGACAATGGCGCGGCCATCGAGGACCAACCCCACAGAATCCAGCCGGGCAATCGGGGTCTGCTCACTCACTACGCCCACCCCCCGCTGCGTCGACGTTGCTGGTAGAGCAGCCCAAAGAAGAAAGGCCCACCCACCAACGCAGTCAGCATCCCAATGGGCAAATCGGCCCCCGCCACCAGGGTTCTGGTCAACAAATCTGCAATTGCGAGAAGCGCTCCGCCGCCCACGGCGCTGGCCACCAACAGACCACGGTGCGCAGGTCCTAGAGCCATACGAATGATGTGCGGAACCACCAGCCCCACAAACGCGATGATTCCGGCAAAGGCAACCGCAACACCGGTGAGGAGCGCAACGAGGACGATCGCGATAATCCGGAGCGCTTCAACGTCAACACCCAAGTGGCGGGCGTTTCTCTCTCCCAGGGCCAACAAATCCAGTTGTGACGCGAGCAACACCGCCACGATTGTCCCCAGAATCAGGACCGGCACCACGATGGCGACTTCTGACCATACGGAACCAGCCAGTGATCCCAACTGCCAAAATACGATCTGCTCACGGCTGGCCGTATCGGCCAAGAACAGCACGAACGCGAGGCCCGCCTGAGCAAAAGCATTGATAGCAATGCCGGTGAGCAGAAGGGTCACCACTTCTGTACGCCCGCCAGCTCGTGCCACGGCATAGACCAGAAGAGTGGCTCCGAGCCCGCCAAGAAATGCGAGCAAGGCAACGCCGCCGCCGCCGGCAGAGATTCCAAAAACAATCGCGGTCGAGGCTCCCAGCGCTGCGCCAGAGGAGACCCCCACCACTCCGGGTTCCGCCAGAGGGTTCCCAAACACCGCTTGCATCAGCGCACCCGCAACGGCAAGCGCCGCACCAACAGCGAGCGCCATGACGATACGTGGGAAGCGCACAACCTGCAGGGTTGCCTCCACCACGGGGTCGCTCGGGGCCCAGGAGGTGGATATCCCCATCCATTTCAGTAGTGAGCCCACGACCTCGATGGCGCCAATCTGGAGTTGGCCAATGACAGCCGAGACCATGACGGCGGCAATCAAAATGAGAACGAGCGCGCTGGACAAAATGACGCTGCGCACGCGCACACGTCGACGACTCGATTCGGGCTGGCTCACGGGACCCGGTAGAACCATTCGGGTGTTGCAAACTTCTCTGCCGCAAGCGCCTGGGCCCGCTCCATTTCCTCTGGTCGCACACCACCCGGAGTCATCCCGTAGAGGGACGTGAATGTCGATACGAGATGATCCATGATGGCGGAGCGTTCCAGGCCGGTGTGTGCTTTGAGCGGATCCACCCGCTTGTTGGCGCTTCGAACACCTTTGTCGCTGATTTTTTCGCGTCCAATACGCAGGACTTCGACCATGCGGTCACCATCCATGTCATACGACATGGTGACGTGGTGCATCACTGCACCACTTCCCAGACGCTTCTGCGCCGCCCCGCCAATTTTCCCCGTGGGGCTCGTGATGTCGTTGAGAGGTTTGTAGGACGCGTCAATGCCTAA
>JABJAO010000123.1 GCA_018666065.1 Microbacteriaceae bacterium
CCAGAGCGCACGCTGTCACAGCACCACTGCGGTGGTCAATTTCCACCACGCGAGAAACAGAGAGCGCGTAGGGAGTCATCACACCGTGGGTTGGCAGCTTGACACCCAGAGTTTCCTGAGCCAGCTCGTAGGGCAGTACAAGGTGGACCCCTAGGGGAACCCCGTCCAGTCCCACGCCAGGCTCGAGAGCCAGCGCCTTGCGGGCTTCCCGAACCTCCTCTCGCCACCTGGACGTGAGAGCGATGGGTTCAGCAACAGCGATATAGCTCACCGAGGCTCCTCGCTCCCCGTGATTGTCGAGCCAGAGCGCGTATGGGCTATCTCGGCAAAGAGCGAGAAAAGCGTCGGCGGGCTCAGCGCGTGCTCTCAGAAGATGCCTCACAAAGCCCTTCGTCATAGCCTTTAGCCTATGAGTCAGAATCTTTATCAGTTCTCGGGCACGGAGTTTGCCCGCATTGACTGGTGCGATCCTGCCCGGCAGACAACCCTGGTCGCAGATTCTTTCCGCCTGGAAGACGGTGAGGTTGTTGCGTTGGAGCGGCACCTGCGACGTTTTTCGGACTCGGTGGCTGCAACAACAGACGTATCAGCGGAAACACTGGAGGCTTTTCTGGCCCGTCTGGGCCAGATGTTCCCCTCTGTGGGCTCCTGGTTTCCGCGCATAGAGGCGGTAGAGACCCCCGGTGGCGCAACGTTGCGCTATCGAGAGCGCCTCGCGCCTGCGTGGAATTCCGAGGTCGTCGTCGCGAGGGCGCCATCAGATCCACGACGTTTTCCCCAGGTTAAGGGCCCTGACCTTGAGGCCCTGATGGCGCTAAGAACCGCGGTAGCCCCGCTGGGCGCAGGGGAAGCCATCATCACCACAGACCAGGACTATCTCGTCGAGGGGGCCTACAGCTCACTGATGGTGTGGCTCCCCGGAGCAGCTCACCCCACCGTCATCCCCAGCGCAACGGCTCACCTTCCCGGCGTCACGGAGGCCGTCCTGACAGATATTGCCCTCGACACCGGTGTACCGGTCAACGAAGCGGACGTGAGGGTGGACGACCTGGAGGGAGCTGAGCTCTGGATTGTGAGCGCACTGCAGGGAATCAGAATCGCGACCGCGTTTTGTGATGGCCCTGCGCTGGTCTCCCATCCCCACCGACGAGACCAGTGGCAGGATTTGTGGCGGAAAAAATCTCGCAGTGTGCAAGAGGTGCTTTAGGGGCAAAACCCCCAGTGTGTACCAATAGACTCCCTCGATAATGAACGAAATCCTCGATGCCATCCTCGGATTTATCGAGGACGTCCCTCCCGTGTTGCGCATCGTGCTCACCGGTATCGGCATCATGCTCGAAACCAGCGTGCTGATCGGACTGATTGTTCCCGGCGACACCATCGTCCTTTTTTCCAGCACCGGGGTGACAACCGTTCTGGAGTTTATTTTCACGGTCGTGGCCGTCGTCACAGGGTCGCTCCTGGGGAGCTCCTTTGGCTTTTGGATAGGCCGGATTTTTGGGCCCCGACTGCGGGCTGGCTGGCTCGGTCAGCGCATCGGCGAGGACCGCTGGCGTAAAGCCGACAGGTTTGTGAAAAAGCGGGGTGGAATTGCGGTGTTTATCTCGCGGTTCCTGCCGGTCTTCCACTCGGTCGTTCCGCTGACCGCTGGAATGTCCGTGATGCGCTACCGAACATTCATGAGCTGGCTCACACCAGCCTCCATTACGTGGGCTTTTCTGTATGTCTCAATTGGCTCAGGGGCGGCGGAAACCTACCGAGGACTCAAGGACAGCCTGGACCAGGCTGGGTGGATTTTCATCGGAATTTTTGGCGTCGCGTTGCTCCTGCTGTTCGTCATCAAACAGGTGCTGAACAGGTTCGCCCACGATAGTGACGACGACACAGAGCCCACGCCTGATTCCGGTGGTTAACGCAGTGTGGGGGCGACCGAAGCCACCCCCACACCGTCTCAGGATGTCTTAGAACCCGTTAGCGGCCAACCACTCGGCTGCGATATCAGCAGCTGACATCTGGTCCTTGGTGCTTTGCAGGTTCAACGCGACCAGACCCTCGGGGGTCAGGGCAGCGCTGATGGGGTTGATGATCTCGGCTACAGCATCAGCAATCTCGCTGGATGCAATGGGGACCACGTTGGAGGCCAAGAAAAGACCCTCAGGGTCGGCAAGGGTAACCAAGCCAAACTCGGCAATACGGGGGTCACCACTGTAAACATTGGCCAACGTGATGAGGCCATCGAGGAGCGCGTCCACGGTCACGTCACCCGTCGCGTCAAAGCCCACTGTGACCCCGTAGGTCTCCAGTAGACCCGCAGGACCGTAGGGACGCTCTTCCAACTCAGGGTTTCCACCGAGAACAAGACCGTCGAGGCCAGCCAGATCAGCAATGCTGACAAGGCTGTTTGCTGCAGCAAACTCTGCGGTGACGTTATACGAATCCTGATCCGTTGCAGGCGACATGTCGAGAGCAATCAAGCCCTCGGGAAGCGCACCAGCCAACTCGGCGTACACCTCGTCAGCCTGGGTTGCCGTGGTCTCGGGAGAGTAATACTGGAGAAGGTTTCCGGTGTACTCGGGGAAAAGATCGACGGCTCCGGACTCGAGCTCTGGCAAGTAGGCGTCGCGTTGACCAATCTGGAATTGGCGCTCAACCTCAAAGCCGGCACCCTCGAGGGCCTGGGCGTAAATCTCGGCAATGATCTCGTTGGAGTAGTAGCCCTGCGACCCGACAACAA
>JABJAO010000054.1 GCA_018666065.1 Microbacteriaceae bacterium
ATGCCCAGCCGTCTCGTTGGTCGCTTAGTTTCCACCCCGCCTCGAAACCCACTGACGTAGCCGAGGTAGCCGGGAACCAGGGGTAGGACGCAGGGGGAGGCAAAGGCGAGGAAACCAGCAGCCAGGGCAAGAGGTAACGCGGCAAGGAGCGGACCAGAAAAGACAATCTCTCCCACGCTGCCCATTTAGAGACCTTCGCCCAAAACATCATCGATCATGCCCCGCAGGATCCCTGGCTCGCTCAACAGACCAGAAATTCGCGTCGCAACGCGCCCTTGACTATCGACGACAAGCGTTGTGGGAACAGCATTGGGAGATACCTCCCCCGAGAAAGCAAGTCGGACATCCCCGGAATTAACATCCATGATCGAGGGGTAGGTCACACCGAATTCCTGCGAAAACGCCAGGGCTGTAGGTGCTTGGTCAAGAATGTTGATGCCCACAAAAACCACATCTCGGTCCTGGTACTCCTGCGAAATTTCTTCCAAATCGTGGGCTTCTAGCCGGCACGGTGGACACCCGGCATACCAAAAATTGACCACCAGCACCGAACCCGCATACTCACCCGAGGCGAATGTGCCGCCGCTATCGAGCTCGCCTCCAAAGGTGACAGGTTCACTTCTCGACTCCGGTGCAATCACCGTAATGGCGCCATCACCGGAGATGTAGTTTTGCCCGCTACCCGAACGGTACTGCTCGGCGAGGGCGTCTGCCCCGGACGTGCACGCAGTGAGGATCAGGGCAAGGGCGAGGATTCCGGCTGCAGCAGGCGCCTTCACCTACACAGCCCCCAAATCGATGGCGTCTTCCAAAAGATCTGCTGCCGGCTCCCGGTAGCTTTCTTCCCTCCATTTTTCGCCGACCCTCTTAATGGTGGTGATGCTGGAGAGTGAGCATCGACGGTGATGAGGCAAGTGGGGCAGGGGAATGCCGGCAACAGCGCGATGAAGAATCCAAATAGCCACTTGGTGGGTGACTAAGACCACTTCGCCCTTGTCGACAGAGTTTCTTGCATCCTCCGCCACCTCAAGCATCCGACGAGCAATTTCTCGGTACGGCTCTCCCCAGCTTGGCCGCCATGGGTTGTAGAGCATTTTCCATACCGCCGGGTCAGAAACGAGTCGTTTCAGATTAAGCCTGGTGCCCTGGAAATCATTGAGGCCTTCCGTGAGGCGCTCATCAATATCGATAGGCACACCCGTTGTGAGAGACAAAGGAGTAGCTGACTCCACAGCCCGCTGAAGGGGACTGGAAAGGATGCGCTCCACGGGTCGGGTCGCCAAAACTGTCGAGGCCCTGCCTGCCATTTCTTGCCCCCGAGCAGACAGCCCAAAGCCCTCCAAGCGTCCATACAGAATTCCCTCGGGGTTATGAACTTCCCCGTGGCGGACAAAGTGAAGAAGGTCTGCTGGCACCCCCTTATTCTACGAGGCTCGCCCGGGCGGAAGCTGGTGCTGGCGATAGACTCAGTTCTCATGACCTCACGAACTCGAATTAGCGACCTGCCTGCAACAACCGATGGATCGACCGTGGTGGTCGGAGGGTTCGTGGAGACGGTCCGAGATCAAAAAAAGGTGCAATTTATCATCCTTCGCGATGAAACGGGCTCGGTGCAATTAGTCAATCCAGCACTGCGCGCTGAGGACGAGGACGCGGCTGCTCAACCCGATCGTCGAGCACTGACCGACTCAATTTCTGCACTCACCGGTGGCACCTTTGTCCTCGTTGAGGGCGCATTGAAGCTCGATGAACGGGTGAAATTGGGTGGCCTCGAGGTCAAAATTGCCTCGCTTGAGTTGGCGGGGGTCGCCGAACAAGAGCCTCCTATCGCGGAGGACTCTTCTGTCGACAAACGAATGGACTGGCGCTTCCTTGATTTGCGCAGGCCTGAGGCAAACCTTATTTTCCGGGCCCAAACGGCCTTCGAGCACGGCATGCGTGGCTGGTGGGTCGGTAACGACTGGATCGAAATCCACACCCCCAAACTGATGGCCAGCGCTAGTGAATCCCGCGCCGAGTTGTTTGAGGTGGAGTATTTCGACACCACCGCTTACCTGGCCCAGAGCCCCCAGCTGTTCAAGCAAATGGCTCAGCCCGCGGGCTTTGGCGCCGTGTTCGAGATTGCCCCTGCCTTCCGGGCAGATCCGTCTTTCACCGCACGCCACGCCACAGAATTCACCAGTGTCGATGCCGAAATGAGTTGGGTGGAATCCCACCACGACGTGATGGCCATGCAGGAAAGTGTCTTGCGAGCGGGGTTAGCGGAAGTATCCGCCCGCTACGGTGACGCGATCACCCAACAACTCGAGGTCGACATCTCCATTCCTGATGCAGAGTTCCCGAAGGTGACTCTTGCCCAAGCCAGGGAAATAGTTTCGAATACCGGATACCAGATTCCCCGCGCTGATGGGGATCTCGATCCTGAAGCAGAACGACGTCTGTGTGCGCATATCGAGGAAACCACCGGGCATCCCTTTGTGTTTGTCACCGACTACGACAGCTCCATCCGCCCGTTTTATCACA
>JABJAO010000088.1 GCA_018666065.1 Microbacteriaceae bacterium
CTCGCTCGAGACTCCATAGGCATCTCGAAGCTCCTGGGAGAGACTCTCGAGGCGCTCCTGAGAGCGAGAGACCAGAACAAGGTCATGGCCAGAGCGTGCAAGTTGCCAAGCAAATTCTGCGCCGAGACCGCTACTGGCGCCTGTTACGAGTGCCCATCCTCTGCGTGCCACATAGGCAGTCTAGGAGGATGTCCTCCCCAGCCGAGCGGGCGTTACGCCGACGGTGTGTGGCGTCGCGCCAGGGCGGCTTGGGCAATGATCAAGACAACCACAGCGAGAACGCCCGCGAGTGCGCATCCCACGACCACCGCAACGTCATCCGCTGGAGCGAGAAGGGTTCGGTCCTCACCCTGCCAGGGCCACAGTGCACGCAGAGACCCCAGCATCAGACCGGTCATGATTGTCAGCGTCAAGGCCGTGTGAGAGGCGAGTAACCACTGGAGAACCCTCACAAATGCCGCCAAGCCCACAATTGCGCCCAGCACAAAGACACCGAGGTAGGCAAAGTCTCGGGTGTTGACGGCCTCGAGGGTGGGTTGATACATCCCGAGCGTCACCAGCAAATAGGAGCCCGAGACACCCGGCAACACGAGGGCGCACACGGCAACCGCGGCGGCTGGTGCAACCCAGAGCAGCGAGTCGACTCCCGCGCCGAGCGCAGGCAACCCCATCGCAACAAAAGTGGCGCCCGCCACTCCCGCTGCGCCGACACCCAATGCTGGCGTCCACGACGATCCGACCATGCGAAGGGGAACCCAGAGGGAGGCCAGAATCAAGCCAGCGAACACGGCTCTGGCATACACCGGGTACTCATCAAGCAGTGGCTCCAATAACGCCGCTCCACCAAAAATCCCGGCAACCATTCCCAGGGCAACAGGAATCACGACGGGCCACGAGATCCCCTCTTGTGCACCACGGGAATCGGCGCCTGTGCGGCGAAACCCGGATAGCGCGAGCCGGACAATGCTCGCTGCCGAGCTGATCAGGGTCTGATACACGCCCACGATGAGTGCGATTGTTCCCCCGCTGACCCCGGGAACGATCTCAGCAAGTCCAATGAGAAAACCCCTCAGCACATTGAGCACCCCACCCCAGAGAGATGTCATGAGCTGGCGCCTTTCTCGGGGCACTGACCAAAGCTGCAGTGCTCCCCCTGAGGGTAGCGAAAGCGGTGACCGTGGAGGCGAACTACTCGCCGATGAGATCGAGAATCTGGGGTCCAGCCACAACAACGACAGCAATCAGCGCGACAATCCAGCCCACCACGCGCCAACGCCGGGCGTAGGTGTCGTTTTCCTCGGACATACTCCCAGCCTAGAGCGCCCACCCGCCGCTTAACGCATCGGTCTGGAGCCGGGGGCGCGAGGCCTAGAATGAGCGAGCTCGCACCTTCCGGGCGTCTCCGTAATCAAAGGTAAGCATCATGGCTACAGCTCGCACCCGCTGGATCGGGTTGCTCTTTATCTCACTGGCAATTTCTCTCGTCATTATCGACGGGACAATCGTGAATACGATCTTCCCGGAGATCATCAAAGAGTTGAGCCTGACCTCCACCGAGGTCCAATGGGTTCAAGAAAGCTACGTGCTCGTGTTCGCCTCGACGCTGCTGATTTGGGGTTCTCTGGCCGACCGAGTGGGGCGCCGACGCTTGCTCTTGATAGGGATCGTGATTTTTGTTGCCTCGTCTGTCTGGGCAGGAGCGAGCGACAGCGCCTCCGCGCTCATCCTCGCTCGCATCGTGCAGGGCTTTGGTGGCGCGATGGTGCTGCCCACCACTTTGTCTTTGGTCAACGCAACCTTCCAGGGCAAGGAGCGTGGGATTGCCTTCGCTGTCTGGGGCTCCACGATCGGAGGAATGGTTGCGGTGGGACCGGTACTCGGCGGGTGGCTCGCTACAGATTTCACCTGGCGATGGGCTTTCTTGATTAACGTCCCCCTGGGAATTCTCATCATGGTCGGTTTGATCATGTTTGCGATGGAGTCCAAAGCTGAGGGCGCCAAGAAGGGAACCGACTGGCTCGGAGCCCTCCTCTCGGTGTTGCTCTTTGGCCCATTGGTGTTTGGCCTTATCGAGGGTCGCATTTATGGCTGGTGGGATGTGAACCCCGCTAACAGTTTTGCCATCGGAGATTTTGAGTGGCCGAGCGAGGGAATCTCCGTGATTCCGATTTCTCTGGCGCTCGCCGTGGTCGCGGGAGTTGCTTTCGTTGCCTGGGAGGTCTTCCGCCAGAAGAATGACCGCTCTGTCTTGCTTGATCTCAACCTGTTTCGCATTGCCTCTTTCCGAAACGGCTCTGTCGCAGCACTCATCATTTCCATGGGTGAGTTTGGCCTCATCTTTGCCATTCCCCTCTGGCTCCAGAACGTCATGGGTATGACGCCCATTGGTGCCGGGCTCGTACTCCTCTTTCTTGCTGGCGGGGCATTTGTCGCCTCGGGAGTGGGTGGCGCTCTCTCGGGCAAACTTCCACCCGCCAGGGCCGTTCAGATTGGTGTGCTTCTCGAGATTGTCGGGATTGTCGGATTCGGAGTGGTCGCCTCGACCAGCACAGGCTGGGCAGCAATTGCGCCCTTCCTCTTCGTGTACGGCATCGGGGTCGGTCTCGCCACAGCGCAGCTCACGGGAGTCATCATGGTGGATGTCCCTATGAACAAGACCGGCCAGGGCTCCGGCTCGCAATCCACCGTTCGACAAATTGGTTCAGCTTTGGGCATCGCGGTGATCGGCACCATGCTGTTTACCGGAACCGAGGCGTCCCTGCAGGACAGACTGACAAAACTCAACGTGCCAAGCTCCGCACAAGCACCCATTGTCGATGCGGTTGTCGATTCCGCGGGAGCCGCAATTCCGCAATTAGCGCTGGGGCTTAGTGCCCAACAGGTGGATTCAGCACTCGCGGAGGAGATTCAGGCAGCCAGTGGCGAAGCTTTCACTGATGGTGCGCAAACCGCCGCCTACTTTGCAGCCGGGTTCCTAGTGCTGGGGTTACTCTCCTCGTTCAGGCTCGGCTCTCGCAAGGAGACTGCCACGACAGACTCACCTGCTCAGCGCACCACGAAAAAGTAATTCCCTGCATTGTCCTGGTGAGCGGACTCACCGGCACGCGGTAGTGCGCGGCGGGGTACTCCCGTTCTACTGCTCTTCAGATTCGTGGCGAGACTCGTGAATGTGCTTGCGGTCTTCCCGCTCAGCTTCTTCGAGCTTTTCACGCGAAACTTCCTGGGCCGTCACGCGAGCCTTCTCAGTGAGACCTTGCCTGAGAGCGTCCTCAATCGTTCGATTGTTCTTGACCACGGTTGACCCTTTCCTTTGGGCCTTGAGTCTAGAGGCCCTCTGCCGGTCACCGTCGACACTGTGCGCCAGGCTGCCTCACTATCCCCGCCAGGAGGTCTCCATGGCCTGTGGTTAGCTACATGGCATGAGCAAATACACCGTGACAGAAATTGGTCCCATGGATTCGTGGCGTCATACATTTGGCGGTTTTGTGCCAGAAACCGAGCGGCAAGGCCGCCGGGTTGTCGACCATGAACTGGGTGGGGATGTGATTGGCATGACCGCAACCGCCTATGAACCAGGAAACGAAGCAGGCTACTGGCACAGCCACTCACAACTTGATGAGCTCTATGTCTTCTTGGAAGGCGAGGGCCAAATGGGGCTGGACGACGAGGTGATTGATGTCCACCCCGGCACGGTGGTGCAGGTGGGCACGGGAGTCATGCGCACCTGGCGCGCCAAGCCCGATAGTCCCACCGAACTGCGTTGGCTCTGCATTCGGGCAGGAGTGACCCCCCTGCCGGCAATTCCCGATGACGCCGAGGCAATTAC
>JABJAO010000038.1 GCA_018666065.1 Microbacteriaceae bacterium
CACCACGTACCACTTGCCAGACTTGCGGCGCAGTTCACGACGGAACTCCGCGTAGGGGTCCTCTTCGTCACTGGCTTTGTCGCGATCAGCAGTATCTGCCTCATCATCGGTGGCCTCGGCAGCAGCCTCTGCTTCCTGCGCCGAATCAATATCGAGAGCATCTTCGATGACAGCATCAGCTTCCTCATCCGAGGACACCTCCAAAGCCTCGAGGGTTTCCTCGACGTTCACGCTCTCATCGTCTACGACGTGCATAGCCTCGTGCTCGGCAGAATCGGACGACTGCTCGTCGTGCTCCAGCATCATGCCCTCTTGAGCTTCATCCTCTTCCGAGGACTGCTCAGCAGCGGTAGCCGTATCGATGTCGTAGCTCTTGTCTTCTGACACTGTATTTCTCTCTTTTCTCTTGAAGGCTTAGCCGAAGAGGCTTCTGCCATCACCAAAAATCCAGGAGACACCCCACCCAAAGAAGATGTCCAAAACCGATACGAACGCCATCATGATGACGACGAACACCAAGACCACGAGCGTGTAGTTGATTAGCTCGCTGCGCGTCGGCGTGACGACCTTGCCCAGCTCGTCAATCACCTGTCGGATGAAGAGCACGAAACGAGACCATGCGCTCTTGCGAGATTCGCGGTCACGCTTCGCCTTGCCGACGAGGTCGTCGCCCGCTTCTTCTGATGACGTTGTCGCCACGATGTTCCTTACGTTGTTGTGTGGTCACTCCCCGTTACGGCGTAACGAGTTCGCAGGGCGGACAGGACTCGAACCTGCAACCTGCGGTTTTGGAGACCGCTGCTCTACCAATTGAGCCACCGCCCTAAGGCGTGAAATCCAAGCTTTTTGGCACAGCAAAGCTTGGCAGATTTCAACTACCAGAGCCCAGTGTAGGTGGGGTTTCTCGGTTTAGCAAAGGCGCTACCGTCTGCTCGCGTGGGATGTGTACCCTACAAGAGTGAGCGAAGCATCCCGCGGGTTATCCAAAAGAATCCTCTCCATTGCAGAATCGGCCACCCTCAAGGTGGATGCCAAAGCGAAGGCTCTCAAAGCCCAAGGGCGCCCGGTCATTAGCTTTGCTGCCGGGGAACCAGACTTTCCCACCCCGGAGAACGTTGTTCAGGCAGCTCTCGCCGCGGTCAAAGACCCAGCCAACCACCGCTACACCCCCGCAGCAGGCTTGCCGGCGCTCCGTGAGGCGATCGCTGAGAAAACACTCCGGGATAGCGGCTGGAAGGTCAGCGCCAGCCAGGTCGTGGTGACAAATGGCGGCAAACAAGCTGTCTACCAGGCGTGTGCCACGCTGCTCGACCCGGGCGATGAAATGCTGCTGCCCGCTCCGTATTGGACTACCTACCCAGAAGCCATCACCCTGGCTGGGGGAACCCCAGTGGTGGTCTTTGCCGGAGCTGATCAGGACTACAAGGTCACGGTCGAGCAACTCGAGGCCGCTCGCACCCCCAAAACCAAAGCGTTAATGTTTGTCTCGCCCTCTAACCCAACGGGCGCGGTGATGACGCTGGAGGAGACTCGCGCGATTGGTGAGTGGGCTGCGGAGCACGGGATCTGGGTTATCGCCGATGAGATTTATCAAAACCTTGTCTACGACGGTGACTCTGGCCACGCGGTGTCAATTGCCGAGGCGGCTCCTGCGATCCAGGACCGCTGCATTCTGGTCAACGGAGTCGCGAAAACCTATGCCATGACCGGGTGGCGCCTTGGTTGGATGGTCGGTCCGCAGGATGCCATTTCAGCGGCATCCAACCTCCAATCTCACCTCTCCAGCAACGTGTCCAACATCTCCCAGGTCGCAGGCCTCGCGGCACTCACCGGTGACCAAGGGCCCGCGAGGGCCATGAGGGACGCGTTCGACATCCGTCGAAGAGTCATTGTCGAGGGCTTGAATGCCATCGACGGGGTCCTGTGCCCAGAACCAACCGGAGCCTTCTATGTCTACCCCGACGTGACGGGGCTTCTGGGTCGTGAATGGGCAGGAAGAACTCCCACCACGAGTCTTGAGCTGGCGGACATCATCCTGGAGGAGTGTGAGGTGGCCGCAGTTCCCGGCGAAGCCTTTGGGCCCAGCGGTTACCTCCGGTTCAGCTACGCCTTGGGCGACGCTGACTTAGCCGAGGGCATTGCGCGGCTACAGAAGTTCTTCGCGGGCTAAAGCTCAATTCCCAGCAGAGTTGGTTCTGGCACAAGATAGATACCGGTCTTGTTCCCAACCGTGGTGATGACATAGCGAGCAAGCTCTCCAATGTCACCGCTGGAAGCGCCACCGCGATTGGTAATTGCCAACGAATGCTTGCTCGAAATAGCCGCCCTCGAACCGGGGAGTGAGAACCCTTTGGGGATTCCCGAATACTCAATGAGCCAGGCGGCGCTGATTTTTACCAGGCCGGGCTCGGAGAACGTAACGTCGTCAGGAGTTCCCGCCTCCAGAGGCACCACACGGTCTTGCTGCTGGTCTCCGACCAGCCATCGTGGTGCTTCCTGGGGCAGAGACAACGAAATCTTTTCAGTGACTAAGGGGTTCAAAAAGAAAGACCCTGAACTTACCGAGTCTGGATCTTCCTCGGACAGGAGCATTCCCTTGGACGCGCGAATCGAGCGGACCGTCGGGCGAACCGCATCGAGGGGTGCCCTGTCCCCCGGTTGAACTCCCAGCACGGCCGCGAGTTGGTCATAGCGGATGGGGATGCTCAACCCCTCTTCTGCTGGCTCCAGGGAGAAGGTGACTCCCAGCACGAGCCCTCGAAGCTTTCCTGTCTTGAGAGCACTGGTGCGCAAACCAAGTTCTAGCTCTTCAGCTAACACCGTGCGGCGTACCCCTGTTGGATATTCCAGAAAGTCAATGGATTCAATCGTGTCGGACACTTCCGATCCATATGCTCCAATGTTTTGGATTACTGATGCGCCGACCGTACCCGGTATTCCACTGAGCGTTTCGAGGCCTCGCACACCCTGGGCGAGAGTGTGGGCAACGAAGGCGTCCCAGTCTTCCCCTGCTTCGGCATGAATGGAAACCCTCTGGCCGGTCGCTTTCTTGACTGTTACCCCTCGGGTTTGGACGTGAATAACGTCACCATCGAAACCAGAGTCACTGACAACAAGATTGGACCCTGACCCCAACGCCATCCAGTCATCGCCATCAGCCCAGATCTTCTTGGCACCAGAGATGAGGGACCTCGTCGACGAGTACGCGACGTAGCGACTGATGGGACCGCCGACTCTCATCGTGGTGAGTTCAGAAAAACTCGTCACCGAGGTGACACCACCACGAATGCTTTGCCAAGAACGGTAGTTCCCTCACCCACCGACACACTCAGCGCGAGCGTCGCAGAACCTTCTGCGGGGTCATCAATCTTGGACAACGAGGCCGACACTGAGACAGCTACTGACCCTGAGGCCGGCACGTAGACAGGCTTGGTGAACCGAACTTGGTAGCTCGACACAAACCCTCGATCGCCCAACCATTGCGTGACCGGTCCCACCGCGAGACCCATGGTCAACATTCCATGAGCGAGAACCCCATCAAGTCCAACCGATGTCGCGAAGTCGTCTCGATAGTGGATGGGGTTGAAGTCCCCCGAAGCGCCGGCGTACCGAACTAAGGAATCACGCGTGAGCGCGATCGAACCCTCGGCAACGACGTCCCCAACTTCGAACCCGTCCCACAGACTCACCACGGCTATGCCTCGTCCCCACGCACGACCAGCGTTGACGTCGCAGTGACGACAGCTTCTCCCGAGGTGGTCTCGATTGTCGACTCGGACGTGACCATCGTGTGCCCACCCAGGGATTGAATCTTGGTCACTCGAAGGGTGGCCACTACTTCATCACCAACAATCAAGGGACGGTGGTACTCAAACTTCTGATCCCCATGTACGACCCGGGAGAAATCAATTCCCGCGCCGGGGTGACTGAGTAGCTGCTGCAAAGTCTTTTCTTGAATCACGATGGGGAACGTGGGTGGGGCGACCAAGTCTGCCCATCCCGCCGCCTGCGCACTCGCGAGATCGTGGTGGATGGGAGCCATCGCAAAAACAGCCTGAGAGAATTCGCGCACTTTTTCCCTGCCCACCACATAGGGACTAGTCGGCTCAAAAACTGTGTCGAGCAGCTCGGGGTTGACGCTCATGACGCAAGTCTATTCGGAGGCCTAAAAGAGGGTCATTCCCAGCAGGGAATCAAACATGTCTTTCGCCTTCGATTTCTCCGCTTTGGATGCGGAGGGGCCCGAGGTTGTCGCGAGCGCACGCACCGCGGTCACTGCGTGATGGGCTTTCAACATGATGAGGTCCCGGTCGTCCATCTCGCGGTCATACCCTGAGAGAAACGCGACCCGCAGCTGAGGGTCAGTGCGCCAATAATCCTGCTCAAGAAAAAAGACGTCGACTATCCACGGGTCATATTCGGCCATCCCGAAATCGATCAAGCGAACATGTCCGCCTGAATCCACCATCCAGTTGCGGGGATGGTTGTCTCGGTGCGCTGGGACAAGAGTTAAGGAGGGAAGATCCATCGCCTGGGCAATCACCAACCTCGCCTCAGAAAGTAGCGCCGACGACACCAGCCCCTCCACGACAGTGGCCGACTCTTCAAATCGCGTCGCACACTGTCTCGCAAACTGATCAGATACGACAGGCTGAGAGGATTCATGCAGCCGACGAACAAGGGCCCCGGCTTTGAAATGCACGAGAGGGTCCCATTCATTCGCGGCTCCAGCTGCTGGCTCACCCTGGAGCTCGCTGATAAGGAGCATCTTCAAACCCTCGTCGTTATCGATAAGCCTGGGAGCATCCGAACCCAGAGCTGGCGTGTAATGGGTGAGGGCATCCCATTCACGCTGATAATCGGTCTGGTTTCGATACCACTTGACGAAAGACGATTCTCCCGATCGCGTCACCACGCGAAGCACTTTGCCGTTAAGGGGCCGCTGAGACACGTCCGCGGCAACAGTGACCGGGCCCAGAATCCGATTGACCCTATCTAAAACTTCGGCCTCCGAGGCCAAACCGGCGCGACCAAGAACCTGCTGTCGCATCGGGCCTCCTCTGGGTCTCGCATGCAATGAAAAGCCCCCGCCCACACTCGTTGTGGTCAGGGGCTTTTACAAGCTCATAGGACTACTGGCAGCTGTCACACTGGAGCATATCCATGGGATCTACCGGTACTGCGTAGCCTCCAACGTTGTCTTCGTTCATGGTGGCCTCCTTACTTTTTCGGCGGTTAATGCCGGAGCACCACTATATACCCGGAATGACACCCCTGTCATTACCCCACATGTTGTGTTTGCGGCGTGTCGATGTGAGGAGCTTCTTGGAGAACAGCGATAAAGATTCGCCGCCATTCCCAAGGGCTAGCCGATGTAAACCTGGTACACCCCCCGGGACTTGAACCCGGAACCCACTGATTAAGAGTCAGTGGACTAACGGGCTTACTTCCCCGGTAATACGCGGAACTGTGTCCAACTGTGTGCCCTGTAATCCTCTGGTAATCCTAGACTTCAGAAACACACCTAGTTATCCACAGAATCCCCCCCTCCCCCGACGCTACCAGGGCACCAGGGAACCCACTACCGTCCAAGAATGGACCAATTTCTAGGGATCGCGAACCCCGACTGCCCG
>JABJAO010000008.1 GCA_018666065.1 Microbacteriaceae bacterium
CCGCTGGCCCAGCTGGCCCTTCGAGGAGCAGAACCTCTCTCGTCGGGAGACCCCGAAACGGTGTGCTCAGAGGAATGGACACAACATGACAACGGTCCCTGATGTCATCAAAGCGCGGAGTGGCCATGCTCCACAGTGTTCCACGACTTATGCGTCGTAGGCTTAGAACATGACTGACGCACCCTCACCGCTCTTTGATGAGTCTTTGTGGCGCGCGGTTCCAGGCTTTGGGGACCTCACCGATGTGACCTATCACCACGATGAGGGATCCACCATCGCTCGAGTTGCCTTCAACAGGCCTGAGGTGCGCAACGCATTTCGTCCCCACACCGTGGATGAGCTCTACCGGGTGCTCGATCACGCTCGGTTGATTCCCACCTTGGGTGCGGTAATTCTGACTGGAAATGGACCCAGTCCGAAGGATGGCGGGTGGGCATTTTGCTCCGGCGGTGACCAGCGCATCCGTGGGAAAGACGGGTACCAGTACTCCTCCACCGATGATGCGACAGGTGTAGATGCTGCGCGGTCGGGGCGACTTCACATTCTGGAGGTTCAGAGACTGATTCGGTTCATGCCTAAAGTCGTTATCGCCGCAATCCCTGGCTGGGCAGCAGGGGGAGGGCACTCACTGCACGTTGTGTGTGACTTGAGTATTGCCAGCGCTGAGCACGCGATGTTCAAACAAACTGACGTCGACGTCGGTTCGTTCGATGGCGGCTATGGCAGTGCCTATTTTGCGAAGCAGGTCGGACAAAAATTTGCCCGCGAAGTGTTCTTCTTAGGCCAGGAATATGACGCCCAGCGCGCCCTCGAGATGGGGGCGGTCAACGCTGTGGTTGCCCACGCAGAGCTCGAATCCACCGCTGTCTCCTGGGCGCAAACCATTCTGACAAAGAGTCCGACCGCGATACGGATGGTCAAGTTCGCCCTGAATGCCACGGATGATGGTTTGGTCGGCCAGCAGGTTTTTGCCGGTGAGGCAACCAGGCTTGCCTACGGCACCGACGAAGCCGTGGAGGGTCGCGATGCTTTTCTTAACAAGCGCACGCCGGATTGGTCGCCGTATCCCTGGCAGATTTAGCGCGGCCATCCATGCGTGAGCTTCTTGTTGTTGATGTGAGCGACCCGCGGTCGCTGGTGGAGCCATTGCGCCGGGCGCTCTTCGAGGACGGCCCTGCCGTGTTACCCAGGCCCGGTGGGGCACGGCTGATTGCGACAGCGCCTATGGAGGTCGCAGACGACATCGCACTGGTGATTGAGACAAGTGGAACCACGGGCGCTCCCAAGCGGGTCGCCTTGAGCGCTGAAGCGGTGCTGTCGAATGCGAAGGCCGCGCTCGCGGAGCTCGGAGAGCCTGGGGTGTGGCTTCTGCTTTTGCCTGCCCACTACATCGCCGGCGTCCAGGTCATCGCGCGGGCTTTGGTCAGTGGCACGACCCCCGTCGTCTTACACCCCGAGCCTTTTTCGACAGTCGCGATGGCCTCACAGGGCGAGGAACTTCGCAACCTGGCTGGTGATTCTCCTGTGTATACGGCGATGGTTCCTGCCCAACTCCAGCGCATTCTGGATGATGCACCGGCGATGGCACGACTGGATGACCTCATGAAAACCTTTGGCCGCATTCTTGTGGGCGGCCAAGCAATTCCGCAGACCCTTCTGGATCGCTCCGCAGACGCGGGTTACCGGGTGACCAGAACATATGGCTCCTCGGAAACCTCGGGTGGCTGCGTCTGGGATGGGCGTCCGATCGGAGATACTACAGTCGCGGAGTTTGACGGGCGTATCGCCATCTCAGGGCCCACGCTGGCTCATTCATATCTGGAAGACCCCGAGCGGACGGCTCGCAGTTTCGTCGAGCGCGACGGGACGCTCTGGTATCTCAGCGACGACGCAGGATCCATTGATGACCAGGGAATCGTGAGCATTCAGGGCCGCCTCGATGACGTCATCGTGACCGGGGGTGTGAAAGTGGCGCTGGGTCGCATCGAGCGGCTCGTGCACGGAGATTTCCATGCCCCGGACGCTGTTGTCGTGGCAGCAGAGCACGACACCTGGGGACAGGTCCCCGTCGTGGTCACCACGAAGGAACTCGACATCACAGCATTGCGACTCGGTATCGGTGGCGCTTTAGGGCCTGAGGCGAGGCCTGATCGGGTCCTTCGAGTGAGCGAAATTCCTCACCTGCCATCAGGAAAACCTGATCGTCTCGCGCTGGCAGCTCTTGTGAAAGAGAAACACTGATGAAGGGCGATCACGTTGCTCTGTGGATCGCAGGTGCGAGACTTCGCACCCTGCCTCTCGCTGTCACACCGGTGCTGTTGGGTTCCGCCTCTGCGGTTTTTGCTCGCGCATTTGATGGACTGCTGTGCGCTCTCGCGCTGATCGTCGCCATTGCCCTCCAGGTGGGCGTCAATTATGCCAACGACTACTCGGATGGGGTTCGAGGTACGGATGATTTTCGGGTGGGCCCGGCTCGGTTGACCGGCTCGGGTGCTGTGGAGCCGCGGCTGGTCAAGCGCGCCGCACTGGTGTCCTTCGCTCTCGCGGTTGCATCCGGGGGTCTCATCATTGTGCTGACGGGCTTGTGGTGGCTGGCGGTTGTGGGTGTTCTCGCTGTAGCGGCGGCGTGGTTGTATACGGGAGGCTCGAGGCCCTACGGCTACGCGGGCCTGGGAGAAGTCGTCGTGTTTGTGTTTTTTGGGCTGGTCGCGACAGCGGGAACGGCCGCGATCATGATTGGTGAGGTTCCCTTCGAAGCCTGGTTCACCGGCAGTGGCGCAGGATTTTTTGCCTCTGCAGTGTTGTTGGTGAACAACATTCGAGACGAAGAGACTGATTGTCAGGCAGGGAAAAAGACTCTCGCGGTGCGAGTGGGTCGAAAGCCAGCGATTGCACTGCTGATCTTCTTTCTCGTGATGCCCTACATCATTGTCGGCGCGCTGTCTTTCCTGTTCTTCTTTGCCCCTGTCGTCTTCATCACCTCGGTATTGACCGGCGTCATCGTCGTGAACGTCGTGAGCGCCAAGGCACCGCGGGAGCTCATCACAGCGCTGGGGCTGATCACCATGAACGCCCTGCTGTATGCGATGGGTTTGGGCTTAGCGATCGCGTTCTGAGTCGATAGCGCCGTCTTCACTGGCCGCGTCCAGGTCTTTGCCTTTCGACTGCGTGAGGCGCTGAGCCAAATCTGAGGCGACCTGGTCGCGCAAGCGGTGGAAGAAAATGTAGGACGCAGCGAAGGACATCACAGTGGCAAACAGTGCGGAGGCCCACCACACGAGACCCAGCACCATCAGCAGGCTGAAAATTCCCGCAAAAAGTCCTAAGCGAATGAGGCTGTATCGAATCCACGGAGTCACCCTCTCAGTGTAGGTGCGTACAATCGGGGGCATGGTCCGCTGGATAGTCATAGGGTCCCTCGCCGCAGTGGCCTTCACTGTGTATGCGCTCGTGGACCTCTTTATGACCCATGCCCCGAGGGTCCGGGCGTTTCCTAAAGCGGTGTGGATTGCGATTGTGGTGGCTCTTCCGGTGATCGGTCCGCTGTTGTGGTTGCTTGTGGGCAAGTCACGAGGTGGTCCCACCAAGCGTCGTGCTACCCGAAGCGCTCCCGATGATGACCCTCGCTTCCTCGGCTCCATTGATGCCGAATCCTCCGATGAGCGCATTCGTCGCCTGGAAGAGGAGCTACGAAAGCTGGACGAGGAAGAGCCACAACCGCAGGGGGACGACGAAACGGATCAGGACACCCCACCAAAGTCCTCATGACCCACTCTCCGGCCAGCCAATGGTCGAGAGCTTTCCTCGGTGAACTGTATGCCTGGGGGGTCCGGGATGTTGTCGTATCACCGGGGTCCAGGTCTCAAGCGCTCGCGCTTGCAGCCCTCGAGTGGGAACGATTCACTGACGGCGACCTGCAGGTCCATGTCGTGCTGGACGAGCGAAGCGCTGCGTTTCGGGCACTGGGGCTGGCGGTGGAATCGGGAAACCCCGCTCTGTGTGTCTCCACCTCGGGATCAGCCCCGGGTCACTATCTCCCCGCGGTGATGGAGGCCTACCATTCTGGAATCCCACTGATACTGGTCAGCGCAGATCGTCCGGAGGAGCTTCGCGGAGTAGGGGCAAACCAAACGACCACTCACGAGGGGCTTTTTGGGGTGTTTGCACGCACGATCTCTATTCCCACCCCGACGGCTGACAATGGTGGCCACCTCGCATCGGTGGTCGCTGACTGTATGGACGAGGCACTCCATGATCGGCGCCCCGTTCACCTGAACGTCGGATTTCGGGAACCACTGAGCGGAGAGGACCACACCGCCTTAGTCATCCCAGAGCCCGCGTCATCGACGCGGGTGTATGGCGCTCCCGAGAGCGTCACCCTGGACCCGGAGCCTGGCACCGTGGTAATTGCCGGTCATGGGGCTGGAGCAGAAGCAGAAGAGCTCGCCGTGACGATTGGGGCTCCCCTGATCGCGGAGGCAGTCAGTGGGGCACGCTTTGGTCCACACCTCGTTCTTCGCTACCGGGAGATTCTGCGCAGCATGGCTGGTAGTTCCCGGATCCAGCGGGTCATCACCCTCGGCCGTCCGACTCTCTCGCGAGAAGTGTGGGAGCTGTTGTCGAACCCGAGTCTCGAGCACTACGTCGTGAGACGCAACGCCGCCGAGGTTCCCAATCCATCGGGGACAGCCGTCGTCGTTGACTACATCGCGGTATCGAGACCCGCCACGAAAGAAGAAACAACTCAGTGGGTGCGGCCCTGGGTGAGCGAGGGCAGAGCCCTTCATGAGGTGGCACTGGGAGAGATTCTCCCCGCAGCGCCGGATATTGAGGCGCTGGAATCCCCGACCTCTGCTGCGCGGGCAGCCTTTGCCAAGCAGGAAATGGACGTTATTCGCAGGCCCGTCACGAGAGAGGCTCTAGCGCTCGCGGTGTGGGAAGCAACCTGGCCTCACGACCGCTTAGTTCTGGGAGCATCCCGCATGGTTCGTGTGGTCGATAGCGTCGTGGGACCCAAGAACATCACCGTGTATTCCAACCGGGGACTCTCGGGAATTGAGGGCACAGTGTCTTGTGCCCGAGGTGTTGCCAGCGCTGCCGCGCAGGCAGGTGTGACCGGGGTCACTCGTGCGGTGATGGGAGACCTTGCTCTTGTCCATGACGCCGGATCGCTGATGAGGGAGCCCGGAATCGCGGACCACTCTCGAGTTCACCTGTTTATTGCCAACGATGGTGGGGGAACAATCTTTGATTCCCTTGAGGTGAAGAATTCAGCCCAGGCCACAGATTTCGACCGCGTGCTCTACACACCGCAGAATGTTGACCTTGAAGCCCTCGCCCAGGCCTATGGCTGGGATTATGTGCGAGTCTCCACGATGGGGCACCTCACAGAGGCACTCGCATCAACCGCGAGCCACTTGCTGGTGGATGTGTCCCTGCCCAGGGACTAGTTGGAATCCCCGCCGAAGGCGGAGATGATCGGCTTGAACTTCAGTCGGGTTTCCAGGAGCTCTGATTGCGGATCCGAATCGGCCACGATTCCTGCCCCGGCGTAGGCGGTCAGGGTTCCCTCGTGAGACCACTGGGCACATCGCAGCGCTACTGACCATTCGCCGTCCCCCGAGGCATCCATCCAGCCGACCGGGCCTGCGTATCGACCGCGATCGAAAGGTTCTGCGGCGGTGATGAGATCCAGCGCAGTGTCGGTGGGGGACCCGGCCACAGCGGCGCTGGGGTGAAGGGCGGAGACGACATCGAGGCTCGAAATGGAATCGGGCAGCTTGGCTTCGATGTCAGTGGCTAAATGCCACACGTTGGCAAGCTTCACCGTGAACGGTTGCTCATCGGCCACAGCGTGAGGTGTGAGAGCTTCGAGGGACTCTAAGACGCTATTGACTGCGTAGCGGTGCTCGTCATTGTCCTTGGCTGAGGTGATCAGCTCCTGGGCCTTACCCCGGTCATCGGCAGGGTTGGAGCCGCGGGCAATGGATCCAGCCAGCACACGAATACTCAGCCGGCCCCGGTCGACCTTGGCCAAGGTCTCGGGAGTGGAGCCCACGAAACCATCGATAGCAAAAGTCTGGCAATCCGGGTAGGCCTCGGTGAGGCGCGAAATAGCGCCACGCCAATCCCGCACCCCCGGGGCGTGAGCCACCAGGTCGCGCGCGAGAACGACCTTGTCCGCCACTGCGTCGCGCACCTGAGAGATCATCTGGGTGACAGATGAGACGTAGTCCTCTTCGCTGACAAGCCCGGATTTCCAGTGCAGGGGGGCAAACTTGGCAGGTTGTGACCCCCCAGATTTCTGAGCAGATGGCGCATCCCCCACAACAGAGATATCGGTTCGCCAGGAGGTTGAACCCTGGCGACCAATGACCACCTGGGGAACAATCAGAACGCTTTCGTGGGATGAGGAATCACTGAAGGTGAAGGTTCCAAAACACATCAACCCAGATCCAGGAACCCCGAGGGCATCATCGATGTCTGCCGTGGCGACGAGCTGTTTCCAGGCCGCACTGGCCTCCTCGAAGCGGTGGGGACCGCGAAAAGTGAGGCGCAGAGCCTGACCCAGGCCGACAAATCCTTGGCCCAACCGTTGAAACGTGAGAGGGTTCTCGGCGCTCACCCATTCGGTGAGGGCACCCTCATGACTCATGGCGCGCGTTCGCACCACCAGAGCAGTTGTTGTCTTGGCCACCTGCTCAGGCTAGTACGCACAGATGGAGACATGCCTAGAGTCATTCTCTCAAGCCTTTTGCCCATCTTTGCCCAGTACTCTAGAGAATGTGACCACGGCAGATCTGAGCAAAAAACCAGACGAAGTAGCTGGAATGTTCAACGAGGTCGCCCAAGGGTATGACCGGACAAACGCCCTACTCTCGGGCGGAAACTCTGTCTTGTGGCGCATTGCCACGGTCAAAGCCCTGGATGTGAAGCCTGGTGAGCGGGTTCTCGATGTCGCAGCGGGGACAGGCACGTCCTCCAAGGCACTCCAGAAAACAGGAGCGACGGTGGTCGCACTGGACTTTTCCCCCGGAATGGTCGCCGAGGGCCGCAAGCGTCATCCCGACATTGAGTTTGTAGAAGGGGATGCTGAGGCTTTACCTTTTCCCTCCGGGAGTTTTGACGCGGTGACCATCAGTTTTGGTTTGCGCAATGTCAACAACCCCCAGGTGGCAATCGGCGAGATGTACCGAGTGCTCAAACCTGGTGGACGCATCGTCATTTGTGAGTTTTCTCACCCCGCAGCGCCCCTTGTGCGGGCTGGATACCAGGGCTACATGAAGTACGTCATGCCCGCTGTCACAGCGCTCTCTAGCAGCCACAGAGACGCGTATCGCTACCTCATGGACTCGATCAACGAGTGGCCCGAGCAGAGAGTCCTCTCCCAATGGTTGCGGGCTGCAGGATTTACTCGGGTTGCATACCGTAACCTGACGGGAGGCATTGTGGCCTTGCACCGGGCGCGAAGCCCGGAAGACTCCAAAGTTCGAGAGTCAATCGGTAAGCGGCGCAGCCGCCCCGCATCCCCCTCGACTGCGTCGTTGCCACTGCCCATTCAGGACACCTCACCTCCTACCTCCTAAAGGATTCTCGTGACTCCCACAACTCCCACAGCTGATGCTGCGGGTCGAGGTGCAGCGTTCCTCACCGGTGGTTCGTTGCTCTTTGCCTCGAAAGAGGAGAAAGAGCTGGCGAAGGCACTCGATGACGGTCTTGAGCGGATTGAGCAGGGCCTCGCGCGCGAACTGAAGTTCTCCGAAGACATTGCTGACGCTGTTGCGCGGTATTTGTTTGCCGCTGGTGGCAAGCGGGTGCGCCCGCTGTTGATGTTGCTCACATCCCAATGGGGAGAGGGCATCACGGAACAGGTCATCCGGGCCGCTCAAGTCATTGAGTTGACCCACCTTGCCACGTTGTATCACGACGACGTGATGGATGAAGCTGTGCAGCGTCGAGGTGTCGCCGCTGCACAGACCGTGTGGGGCAACTCTGTTGCGATTCTTGCAGGGGATCTACTGTTCGCCCGCGCGGGAAGCCTCGGGGGGTCATTGGGCCAGCAGGCGATTACGCTGCAGGCCGCCACTTTCGAGCGGTTGTGTGTGGGTCAGATGCGCGAAACTGTCGGACCAAAGCCTGGCCAAGATCCCATTGCTCACTATCTGACTGTGCTCTCTGACAAGACGGGCTCTCTCATTGCGTTGTCCTCCGAGTTTGGAATTCGCATGTCCGGGGGACCAGAAAATCTGGTTCCACCGGCCCGGAAGTTCGGTGAGAAAATCGGGATTGCGTTCCAGTTGGTCGATGACGTCATTGATCTTGCCGAGCGGGACTCAGGAACCGGGAAACCCCCCGGGACTGATGTTCGCCGGGGTGTGACAACCCTGCCGATGCTCTACCTGCAGGAGCTCGCAGATTCTGGGGACACCGAGGCCACGAACTTGCTCGCCAGGCTCGCTCGCGGAACAGAGGGTGATGCTACGGAGGAAGAGTTCCAGCAATCCATTGCTCAACTGCGCGAGCACCGCGTCACCGCTCGCACGATGGACACCGCTCGTTCGATGGCGGATGACGCGATCGCGGAGCTGGATTCGGTCTCCGATGGAGTGGTGAAGGACGCCCTGATTCGCTTTGCTCACCAGGTTGTGAAGCGAAGCTACTAAATTAGAGCTCTGCTCCCTGACGGAAAAGGATCACGATGTCGCGCTTGCGTTTAGCAATAGTGGGGGCTGGTCCCGCAGGGATCTATGCCGCCGATATCTTGCTCAAACACGAGCGTTCATTTGATGTCTCCATCGACCTCTTCGAGCGCTTGCCAGCCCCGTACGGTCTGGTTCGATATGGCGTGGCGCCTGACCACCCGCGCATTAAGGGCATCATTACGGCCCTGCGGGAAGTGCTGGACACGGGAAAGATTCGCCTTTTTGGCAACGTGAACTTTGGAACCGACATCACGCTGGAGGATCTGAAGAATCACTACAACGCGGTGATTTTCTCGACCGGAGCAGTCAGGGATGCAGAACTCGATATTCCAGGTATTGAGCTGCCCGGAAGTTATGGCGCCGCAGATTTTGTGAGTTGGTATGACGGACACCCCGATGTTCCCAGGACCTGGCCTTTGGACGCCACAGAGATTGCTGTCATCGGTAATGGGAACGTCGCACTTGATGTCGCGAGAATGCTCGCAAAGCACCCCGAGGACTTGCTTCCCACCGAAGTACCCGACAACGTCTACCAGGGGCTCGCGTCGTCTCCCGTGACCGATGTGCACGTCTTCGGCCGCCGGGGTCCCATGCAGGTGAAATTCACTCCGCTCGAGCTTCGCGAGCTGGGCGACATGCGCGATGTCGACATCGTCGTTCACGAGGAAGATTTTGAGCTCAATGAGGCAGCCAAGAGCGCCATTGAGTCCAACAAACAGATTTTTGTCATCAATAAGACCTTTGACCAATGGCGGGCCCGAGACAAGGGCAGTGCCTCGAGGAGGCTGCACCTGCACTTCTATGCCAAGCCGCTGGAAATCCTAGGGACCGACCGGGTCGAGGGCTTCCGTTATGAGCGCACCGAGCCCGATGGTGCCGGCGGGGTCAGAGGCACCGGGGAAATCCGCGAACTTCCGGTGGGGGCTGTCTATCGTGCGGTTGGCTACCTCGGCTCCCCGTTGAGCGGTATTCCCTTTGACTCGAAACGGGGAGTCATCCCCAACCACGAGGGTCAAGTTCTCGACGACGACAATCGCATTGTCCCCGGCGTCTACGCGACCGGATGGATCAAGCGCGGCCCGGTTGGCCTCATTGGCCACACGAAGAGTGATGCGATGGAGACAATCCAGCATGTGGTGAAAGATCAGGCGTCGTGGTGGAGCCCCGCAGAACCCGATGAGCAGAGCGTGACCGACCTGCTGGTCTCCCGGGGTGTGTCGTTTACGAACCTCGAAGGCTGGCACCGCCTCGATGAGGCGGAACTCGCCCGAGGTCAGAAAGAAGACCGCGAGCGCATCAAGGTCGTTCCCCGCGAGGAAATGCTCGAGATTTCTCTGGGAAAGAACTAAGCCCCTACTGCACTGCTGCGGTCAAACGGGCAAGACCCTCGATAAAGCGTGCGTGCCAGGGGCGCTGCCGCCACGCGGCAAGAGTCAGCTCGGAACTGTGGGAGCGGTAGTCGAGGTAGAGGGATTCGAGTTCGCCCACCACCCGAGGGCTTGCCATGAGAACGGACACCTCGAGGTTCAAACTGAAGCTTCGCATGTCAATGTTGGAGGAGCCGATCACGCTGATCGCGTCATCGATGATCACAAACTTGGAGTGCAGAATCGTGGGGGCTCGGTAGAGCCAAATTCGCACTCCTGCCTCCAGCAGCTCGTCGTAATAGGAACGCTGGGCATAAAAGACCAGCTGCTGGTCAGCAATTTCGGAGACCATCAAGTGGACCTCCACGCCTCGCTCGGCGGCCGTGGTGATGGCGTAGCGCATGGATTCGTCCGGGACAAAGTAGGGGCTCGAGAGCACCAAGCGCGTCCTCGCCCCGTACACCAGCGAATTGAACAACCGGAGGTTGTTTTCGCCTTCGAAAGCGGGACCGCTAGGGACAACTTGCGCACAGACGTCCTGACTGGGGCCGGAGGGAGCGCGGGGGGATGGCGTGGTCAGAAGCTCACCGGTTTCTTGATACCAGTCTGAGACAAAGAGGGCCTCGAGGCTGTCCGCCAGAGGGCCTTCGACCTTCATCATCACATCGAGCCACTCGAGCCCCCTGGCCTTGTGCCGGGGGTTGCGATAGCTCGGCTCGATGATGTTTTGTGACCCGGTGTAGGCCAGCGTAGAGTCAATCACGAGGAGCTTTCGGTGGTTGCGAAGATCGGGGCGTTGGTAGACACCGCGCCAAGGTTGAACCGGGAGCATCGCCTGGTGGCTGAGGGTGAGCCGATCCAGTTCGGCGCGAAGCTCGCGGTATCCGGTGATGCGCGCGCTGGCGACCTGGTCATACAACACGCGAACAGTCACGCCGCGCTGCCCTGCGCGCTCGAGAGCTGCAAAGAATTCCCTCGTAACCTCGTCGTAGCTCATGATGTAAAACTCGACGTGCACAGTCGTCTCAGCGGCATCGATGGCTGAGGCCATTTCGGCTATTGAGCCGCGGTAGTCGGTCATGAAAGAGACGTCATTGCCGGCTACCATCGGCATCGCGCCGAGTTTCTCGTTCATGCGAACTGTTGGGGATAACCACCGCGGAAACTCTGGTCGCTCGAGAAGATTCGCTGGTGTGACCACGATTCACGGGGAGAGCAATGACGATCGCGAGCGAAGGTGTGTGTTGATCGCGAGCTGGTTATCGCGACGCTTTTTGGGAAGGCGCCTGGACCCAAAAGCGACGAATGCCAGGAACCCGAAATAGGGGATAAAGAAAATCGCCAACAGCCAGGCCATCGCCGTTTGCGGTCGGCGATTGCGCGGAACAACCACGAGCGCAATGACGCGAAACGCCAGGTCAACAACAAACGCGATGGTGACCCAGAAGGTTCCCAGCTCCATCAGCGTGGTGTGCTCGACGATCTAGCGATAGTTGACGAATTGCAGGTCGATGTCGAGATCCGCGGATTTCAACAGAGCTATGGTGGCCTGTAAATCGTCCCGGCTCTTGGAGCTGACCCGGATTTCATCACCCTGGATTGTTGCTTTGGTGGTCTTGGGGCCATCTTGGCGGATCAGCGCCGTGACTTTCTTGGCGTTCTCCCCCGAGATGCCATCCTTGACCGTGGCAGCAAGGCGATAAATCTTTCCACTCAAGACCGGTTCGCCCATCTCGAGGCTTTTGAGCGAAATGCCTCGCTTCACGAGCTTGGACTGGAGAACATCCAGAACCGCCTTGACGCGTTCTTCGCTGTTAGCCTCCATGACAATGCCGGTCGAGTTCTTCTCCAGTTTTGCGTCCACACCCTTGAAGTCATAGCGCTGGGTCAGTTCTTTGTGGGCCTGGTTCACCGCGTTTTCCAGCTCCATCGGGTCCACTTTGCTCACAATGTCAAACGAAGAATCAGCCATTTCCCCATGGTAGCCAGAAACTCTGTGGAGGTCACGGGTCCGGCGGTCCACCCTCTGGACATGAGGAGTGGAAAATACCGTTATCCTGGGTTGCGCGCACCCGATTAGTGAATACACCGGTCGGGAGCGCATGGCGAGTTACCCAAGCGGCCAAAGGGATCTGACTGTAAATCAGCTGGCTCAGCCTTCGGGGGTTCGAATCCCTCACTCGCCACCGAATGTCCACCGAACTACGAGATATCGCGACGAAGCTCGCCCTGGAAGCGGGCGAGCTCATTGCGACACGTCGAGCCGGCCACGTCGAGGTCGCTAACACCAAATCATCGGATGTGGACGTGGTGACGGCGGTTGACCAAGAATCTGAGCAGTTGCTGTTCTCCCGTCTCCAGGAACTTCGTCCAGGAGACGGCTTCGTGGGCGAGGAAGGCAAAGCCCAGAGCTCCTCCACAGGGGTTACCTGGGTTGTTGATCCCATTGATGGAACCGTCAACTTTTTGTACAACATCCCGCACTACGCCGTCAGCATTGCCGCAGTGACGGGAGAGCCGAGCCCTGGGTCATGGCAGGTTGAAGCGGGTGTTGTCTATAACCCCGCAACAACGGAGCTGTTTCACGCCGCGCGCGGACAAGGTGCCTATCTGGGGCAACGGCGCTTGCAGATTGGCACGCCACCGCCGATGAATCTTGCCCTGCTTGCTACGGGATTTGCGTACTCACAGGCCATGAGGGTGGAGCAGGTGCGGGTGTTGTCTCAGATTATTGGGGAGATCCGAGACATCAGACGCATGGGGACAGCGTCCCTGGATTTTGCTGCGGTGGCCGCTGGCCGCGTGGATATATATTTCGAGCGCACCCTGAGCCCCTGGGATCACGCTGCGGGAGAGCTTCTCGTGACTGAAGCCGGGGGAGTCATCCAGGGCATTCGTGATCTGCCTCACGGGCGAGAAGGAATTTTCGCCGGGCATCCCACACTGGTTACACAGCTGAAGGCAAGGATTTCTGAAGTTGGGGGTGACACACTTCTCGAAGACGTGCCCGGATGGGGTTTGGAGTGATGTGTGAGGTCGGCTAGGTTGGACAAACCGTTATTTTTGCCGACGTTTCGAAGGTTCCGCGGGTAATGGATCGAATTTGTTTAGCTGTGGTGTGGAGGTGTGGGTCTGATGGACACCTCGTCACCCGCTGAAGCGCCCCTGACACGGCGTCAGCTCAGAGAACTTGAGAAATCGCGCGCGCCAGCTCCCGCTTCGCCTGTTGCGGTCATCGAAGAGCGAATTCCACCCGCGCCTGCGGTCCCCAAGCCGAGTCTGGGCAAGAGAATCCTCAGCTGGGGAACCATGATTGCGACCCCTCTGTTGTTCATTGGAGTTTCGCTCCCGGTCAACCTTTTCTATAGCGAGGCAGATATCTCACCCGCCATAGCCGGCGCGCTTGCGGAGGGCGAAGGCGCCTCTGCTGCCCAGTCGTTCACGGTTGCGGGTTCACAATCTAGTCAGGTCGGTATTCAGCGACAGTCCTGGAGCGTGACCTCGTACGCTGAGGTGCTCAAAGCCCGCTATGGAAACAGGAGCTTCTCGTACTCGACAACGGGCACTGGTTCGATTCGATGGCCCTTCCCCACGGCTGTGCCGATCAGCTCTGGCTATGGCGACCGGGTTGCCCCCTGCCGGTACTGCTCGAGCGATCACCGTGGTCTTGACTTCATCCCTGGAAATGGTGCGCCCATTTTTGCCATTGCCGACGGGGTTGTTGTCGCCTCAGAGTTCGGTGGCGGATATGGCCAATATGTCTATCTAGAGCATGAGATCAATGGGCGGACTGTCCTGACTGTGTATGCCCACATGCAACGAAACAGCAGCCCGTTGCGACCCGGGGAAATTGTGCGGGTCGGTGACTTTATAGGGCTTGTTGGCAACACCGGTATCTCCACGGGACCCCACTTGCACTTTGAAGTGCGCATTGAGGGCGAATACGTGGACCCGTTTGCCTGGTTGAAAGACAACGCTTTCTAGTTCGCTAACGTCACCCAGGCGCAGACATTCGCTGGCAACGCTCCTGAATCCAGCGGAGCACTGGCGACAAGCACGTCGCCGTCAGGAAGATTCACAGTCTTAGTGCCCAGGTTGGCAACGACCGCGATAGTGCCGTTGCGGAAAGCAACCACATCGTCCGAATAGCCAGGGAGCCACTCCACGCTTCCTGTGCCCAGCCCATGTTCGGATCGAAGGCGCAGAAGAGCTTTGTAGAGCTCTAAGGTTGAGCCCTCAACACCGTTCTGGGCACTGCGGGCCAATCCTGAAAACGATGCGGGCTGAGGCAACCATGTCTTCCCCGTGGTGTTGAAACCATACGCAGGCTCGGCGCTATCCCACGGAATCGGGACCCTGCACCCATCGCGCCCGTATCGCTCGCCGCCGGTTCGGAAGAACGTGGGGTCTTGGCGGAGCTCGTCAGGAATGTCGATCACTTCGGGGAGACCCAATTCTTCGCCTTGGTAGACGTAGGCACTTCCGGGCAGGCCCATCATCAGCGTGGTGGCGGCTCTGGCGATCTGACGACCACTCTCTTCATCGGGTTTCTCTGGTGAGTTGGGGCCAATTCCGGTCGGCTGGCCCTCGGTAGCCATAGAGAGGCCAAACCTGCTCGCGTGGCGGACCACATCGTGATTAGAGAGCACCCACGTGCTCGGCGCTCCGACACCACCAAAGGCCTC
>JABJAO010000011.1 GCA_018666065.1 Microbacteriaceae bacterium
GCGCGCTCATCTGCGGAAAGAGAGGAAGCTGTGGAGCCCTGGCCGTGTGAGGAAGGTGCTGAGGATGCTCCTGCGCCAAATAGCCCGCTGACCACAACGCTTCGCGCCTGGTGAGCGCTAGATCCTCCAATGCTCCAGCACTGGCCAACGCTTCAATGTGGGTGGAGCTAAGACCCACCCGCCTGGCAAGGTCAGAGGCATCCGCAAAAGGCCCACCCTGCTGACGTTCCTGCACAATCCGCGTAGCTGTTTCCAGCCCGACGCCCTTCACGCTGGCTAGACCCAACCTGGCCGCGAGCTCCCCGTCTCGACGGTGAGACACAGTGGGATCCTCACCTGAAGGATCAAATACGGAGGTTGGGGTTGGTTGCTCATAGATCAGGCAGTCATCCCGTCCCGTGGGGGCGGCGGATTTTCCTGTGAGGGGTTCCACAGACGCGTGCACTTCTGAATATTGCACGGACGGCCTCCGGATGGACACTCCGTGGCGTTCAGCGTCCGAAACCAACGACGCCGGCGAGTAAAAGCCCATCGGCCAGGCACGAAGCAGTCCCGCGAGGAAAATAGCGGGGTAGTGCAACTTCAACCACGCACTGGCGTACACCAACAGCGCAAAACTCAGGGAATGGCTTTCGGCAAAACCAAAACTTGCAAACGCCTGGATCATGGCGTAGATCCGGTCCGAGGTTGCCTGATCGAGACCATGTTGCGCCATCCCGGTGTAGAGGGTCTCGCGCAACGATTCGATACGCTCTAGCCCTCTTTTCGAGCCCATTGCGCGGCGTAATAAGTCGGCGTCCTCTCCTGTGCATCCTCCCACCGTCATCGCGATTTGCATCAGTTGCTCCTGGAAGACGGGGACACCCAACGTTCGCTTCAGACAGTCCTCGAGTGCGGGGTGCGGATACTCCACAGGTTCTTTCCCCGCTTTGCGCCTGACAAAAGGGTGAACCGCTCCGCCCTGGATGGGTCCCGGGCGAATCATTGCAATCTGAATGGCGAGGTCGTAAAACCTTCGCGGTTGCAGCCGTGGCAGTAGGGACATCTGTGCACGCGACTCCACTTGAAAAACCCCAATGGAATCAGCCCGACAGAGCATGTCGTACACACCCTGTTCATCACGAGGGAGAGTGGCAAGATCCCACTGCTCACCAAGTTTTTCCGAGGCAAGGTCAAAGCTGTCTCTGATGGCTTCCAAAATGCCAAGGCCTAAGAGGTCAAACTTCACCAACCCCATCCATTCACAGTCATCCTTATCCCACTGCAGCACCGTTCTCTTATCCATCCGAGCGGGCTCGATCGGGACCACCTCCGACACGGGTCGGTCAGTAAGCACCATCCCTCCGGAGTGAATGCCCAGATGCCTGGGCATAGTGAGCGTGCGCAGCGCAAGAGCCGTCACATCGGGGGGAATGGCATGAGATTGGCTCTCCCGCAACGCCCCAGAGCGTTCCACCTGTCGAGAAAACGCGTTTTGTTGCCCTGGGCTGTAGCCCAGGGCTCGGGCCATGTCTCGCACCGCGCTTTTTGCCTTGTACTCGATAACGGTCGCGACCTGGGCGGCGTTGGTGCGGCCGTAACGCTCATACACGTATTGAATGACTTCTTCTCGCCGCCGGGATTCAAAGTCCACGTCGATATCGGGCTCCTCGTCGCGCAAGGCGGAGAGGAACCTTTCGAAAGGCAGGTTGTAGTAAATGGAATCCACCGCAGTGATGTCGAGAAGAAAACAGATGGCGGAATTCGCGGCAGAACCGCGTCCTTGACACAGAATTCCTCGCGATCTAGCGAAGGCGACAATGTCGTGGACGATAAGAAAATACCCAGCAAAATCTTTGGTCTCAATCAGCGCAAGTTCGCGCTCAATACGTTCCATCACGGCAGAACCAGCTCCCGGATACTTACGGGGAAGCGCCTGGGCAACAAGCTCCCGCAGGTAGCTGATTGTGGTGTGACCCTCAGGGCAGAGAGAACGCGGAAGGCCTGGGGATACCTTCTTGAGCGAGAAACTGAGCTCTCGGGCAATCTCAGCACTACGGATGACCGCGTCGCGATACTGGGGGAACCGTCGCACCTGCTCGCTCCCTGAGCGCATATAGGCGCTGGGGGCAGCAGGCAGCCACGTATGAAGTGAATCCATGCTGGTTCGGGCTCTCACCGCCGCCATGGCCTGTGCGAGATCTGCTTCCTCAGGTGTGGCGTAGTGCACAAGACCGGTCACGACCGTCGCGAGACCATGACGCGCTGCTACAGCAGCCAGAAAGTCGTTGTGCACGCTATCCAGTGGGTGCTGGTGATCAAAAAGCTCCACCACGACGTTCTCTGCCCCAAACCTTTCGACGAGGGCCAGCACAGCTTTTTCGCTCTGGTCTTGTTCAGCCCGGGACGGGGCGCGATGGTGGGGCAGAGGTGACCGAAGAGGGCCTTTTCTGCACCCAGTAAGAATCATCCACTGATCTCTGCCTCTCTCGGCAAGGCTGTCCAGATCACACCGCACGATGCCCTTTTCTCCCGAAGTCAAATGGGCTTCAGTCAGCGCCGTAGACAGTGTGTGATACCCCTGCTCTCCTCGCGCCAAAACCAGGAGGTGCTCTCCCGGGGGGTCGGCCACATCGGTGCGAGGAGCCTGCGAGTCCACCGTAAATTCCGCGCCAAACACTGTGGGCATCTGATGGGCGGCGGCCGCTTCAGCAAACCGCACAGCGCCGTAGAGTCCGTTGTGATCGGTAATTGCCAGTCCCCGAAGACCTAAACCCTTCGCTGTACTCACCAGCTTCTCCGGTGAGGAGACCCCGTCAAGAAAACTAAAACTGCTGTGGAGGTGAAGCTCCGCATACGGAATTGGGTCCTCTACTGCCTCACTCTTCTCGGGTGGCTCATACGGCGCCCGATGAGAAGACCAGGCAGGGGAGTCTCCTGCGTCAGCGCCAACTGGAGGCGAGCTGCCCGGTCTCGATGCCTCTCGAAGCCTTCTCTCGTGTTCAGACCAGGGGATAGGGGGGTTATGCCACCCCACTAGTCATACCTGGCCTCAAGGGACCACGCCTGATCGCAGAGCGACATCAGCCAGCCCATGCCGTGTTCGTCAACAACCTGTAACCGATGCACGAATCGACTTCGCGTGGGGTCCCACCATTTTTCCCAGACAGGCCAGGGACCCGCCCACGATGTGACCTTAAGTCGACTGGAACCAGAGACTAACCAGGCAGGGGAACTGGACAGCTCCGCTCTCGAGGAAACACCCACCGCATGTCCGTCGTCGCCGACCAGAGAAATTTCTCGGGGAGTGGAAAAAATTGTTGCAGGAAGCGGACTGGGGAGAGAACCGGGGAGTGGACCCTGAGCAGACTGCTGCTCATGGTCTCCCCAGGTAGTCAACACATGGGTGTCACCGGCCAATCGTCCCTGTCTGGAGCTGCCGGTGAGCACACCCTGTGCCCCCACGAGGCCTTGAACCCTAGAAAACACGTGGTGCACACGAGAATCAGGACCCGCCCCCCACAAACCAGGTTCATGCGAAAGGGCATCTTCAGGCTCTAGTGCGTCACATTCAACCCAGGTGACACTGGGAGGAACCACATCAGAGGAAACTTCGGTGTTACGAAAAGACTGTTCGAGTTGCCACCGCACACGATCGAGCAGGTCAGAAGGAGTAAAGAATCTAGGGTGCGTCCACACTTTTTCCTGTTGAGCACCATCATCAAATCCGATGACCACGCGCACCCTGGTGATGACGACACCAGCGCGTCGCAATCTGTTGTCATACCGCTCCAGCGGTGCCTTGATGTTGAAGGCGACCTGCTCCACAAGAGAACAAGGCTCAGCCAGCTCCATTCGCTCACGAGTGTCCTCGGGCGCATCGCGAACCAACAAGGGAGCCTCGGCAGTTCCTCCCGCAAGCCGAAAAAGGCGCTCGCCAGGAACACCGAGCCTCTCACGAATAGCGTCAATACCTAGATTCACAAAGTCACCTAGTGTGCGAAGCCCTAAACGCAGCAGGAGAGAAACTGTTGCATCATCATCGAGCACGTCGAGGGGCATTTCGGAGAGGAAGAGGGCTGAGTTTTTGGGCTCCACCCTCCTGAACGGATAAGCCTCTGTGGTGTGCTTGGCAGCTGTAACTGCCGTGAATACGTCATCCGCAATTCCTATACGAGCCTCCGCCAAGGGTTCGCTCTGCACCAGAGCGTCACGGAGCATGCGGCCAGCGGCTTCCTCGCTGCCATAAAAACGCTCTAACCCTCGGGCCCCAAAGGCAACAAGCCCGGGAGCAAGCACAGCGTGTTGGGGAACATACTCCGCGAGATCAGTGAGCACACGATCAAAAGCGCGTCTCTCGCGGTGCTCATCACGAGCGGCCATGACCAAGCTAGGACACAGAGTATGAGCCTCTCGAACCTTCATTCCCTGACGAACACCGGCGTGAGCGGCAGACGCGGAGCAGTCGGTGAGCACTCCACCGTGAACCAGAGCGAGTGGAACATCAGGGACTGCCTCCGGCAGCGCTTCATCTCGATACGCCGCCACAACAGACCATCTGGGAGACCACATGACAATGCTTCGCGCCATGAGCTACCCCGCCTTTCGGTGGTGGGCAAGATCAATGACGGGAGCCATGCGAGTAGCTGTGCGCAGCCCCCCATGGTCGATCACCACATCACAGGAGAGCGCCGTCTGGCCTGGACGCGGTGTGGCCGTAATGCGCAAGTGGTGCTCGCGCAAAATACCTCGACCTTGCTCAACACCATCCCACTGATGCTCTACCGCAAGCGCTGCGTCTACCCGGGGCCAGGAAGAGCGCACCAACAGTGTCGACTCTCTCTCGCGTAAGCGACCAGAGAGCGTGGAGAGCGCTCGTTCACTGGGCGCTGGAAACGCCCCCAGCGCGCACACTCCCACAACGTCAATGAGTGCACCCAGTACGGCCATCCACTGCGAACCAGGGGAGGGAACAAGCACAAGCCGATCAACATTGACACCTAACTCTTCTGCGGCAGCCACGCCCAAATCAGGCATCCCCACCACGGCACACCAGGTGCCCTGCTGGGTGGCTTCGGCCAGAAGGGCCCACAACAACGACGTAGAAGAGTCCACAGAGTAGACAGATCCCGTGTTGAGCCCCCCACGAGGAAAAATGCTGCTCACCGCAGAGTGCACCGGAATAACTCGGGAGCCCACGCGAGTGCTCTCCATCACCTGAATGCGCTGGCGCAGGGCTTGCACATCAGCGCGAGTGGGTTCATGACTCTCGAGGGTCAAGGCGGGGGACATAGAGCTATATTCGAACATTTGTTCGATTCTGTCAACATCCACTGACACGCAGTCAGTCCGTGGCCCCGCGAGAGACTCGATCTACCCCTGAGGTGCCTCCCCACCCCGGTCAGGAGGCGAAATTGAGGAGCGCGCTCATCAGGTTCAGAATTACTGTTACGCCTCTGATCCGAGGTTTCCGGCCAGTTTCCCGTGAATTCTGAGGCTTGCTGAGTTGAGTCCCTGAATGTCGACTCGCTTGCCGTGATTTTCATACTTTTCGGTAATCGAATCAAGCGAGGCCACGGTTGAGGCATCCCAAATGTGCGATTGCGACATGTCGATAACCACCAACTCTGGGTCTTCCACATAGTCAAACTGGGTGTACAGGTCGTTACTTGAGGCAAAGAACAGCTCTCCGGTGACCGTGTAGTGGGCTTCAGTGCGCCCCTCGACGTCCTTAATTTCCCGTGTCACGTCGGTGAAATGGGCCACCCGCCGGGCAAAGAGGATCATCGCGGTCAGAACCCCGACGATGACACCAATTGCGAGATTGTGGGTCCAGACCACCGCGATAACGGTCAACACCATGACCGATGTTTCACTCTTGGGCATTCTCCTCAGCGTGGAGGGCAAAACGCTATGCCAGTTGAAAGTGGCCACGGAGACCATAATCATCACGGCAACCAGCGCAGCCATGGGAATCATGGATACCAGGTCGCCAAAACCCACGACCAAGACGAGCAAGAAGACCCCCGCCAAAAAGGTCGAAATGCGCGTCCTCGCGCCGGATACTTTGACGTTAATCATGGTCTGGCCAATCATCGCGCAGCCACCCATTCCTCCCAAGAGCCCCGAGAGGACGTTTGCTACGCCCTGCCCCAGTGCTTCGCGAGTCTTGCGAGAGTGCGTATCGGTGACATCGTCGACGAGCTTCGCTGTCAACAGCGACTCCAACAAACCCACCAGGGCCATGGCCAGTGCATAGGGGGCGATGATGTTGAACGTCTCCACCGTGAGGGGCACATTCGGAATGAACAGCTCGGGAAGGCTACTGGGAAGATCTCCCTCGTCGCCCACCGTGGGCACGGTAATCGCCAGCGCTATCGAGGCGACTGTAATCAGCACAATCGATATCAGGGGCGCAGGAATGACGCGGGTAATTCTGGGCACCAACACCATGATGATGATTCCCACAGCGACCATCGGATAGACCATCACCGGCACTCCGATGAGCTGAGGCATCTGGGAGAGAAAAATCAGGATTGCCAGGGCGTTGACGAACCCGATCATGACGCTTCGCGGAATGAAGCGCATGAGCTTGGCAAACCCCACAGCGCCCAGAACAAGCTGGAAAACCCCGGCGAGAATCACGGTCGCTATGAAGTAGTCCATGCCATAGTCACGGGCAATCGGCGCTATCACCAGAGCTACCGCTCCGGTTGCGGCGGTGATCATGGCAGGCCGGCCACCCACAAAAGCGATGGTGACGGCCATCACAAAGGAAGAAAACAGTCCCACTTTCGGGTCGACGCCGGCAATCAAAGAGAAGGCGATTGCCTCGGGGATGAGCGCGAGTGCCACAACCAAACCGGCGAGAACTTCGCGGGTGAGAAGTGCGGGGGATTTCAGGGCGTCGAAGACGCTGGGCTTTGCGGCATAACTGGGCGTCGTGAGTGTCATGAATATCTTCTGTATCGATGTGTCGTGAGTGTGATGTGGCCAACGAGTGAGTGCACTGCCATTGTTCTGACGCCATCGATGCCTCGTTGAGCCTAGCTGACGGGGCCTGCGTGAGGCGCAGGGGGGAAGGGCGGAAACACGACAGGGTCTCTCACCGTAGTGAAAGACCCTGTTGTCGCGTGCGCGAGGGGGGACTTGAACCCCCACGCCCTAATACGGGCACTAGCACCTCAAGCTAGCGCGTCTGCCATTCCGCCACCCGCGCGCACATCGTGTGAAAACACCACACGAAGCGACCGAGACACGACATTACCACTAAAGTCCCTCCGGCATGAGGCCGATGCTTTAGCGTAGGGATATGGGCTTACTGGATGCGCTGATCCTGGGCATCATCCAGGGCCTCACAGAATTTCTTCCGATCTCCTCGAGTGCTCACTTGCGTATCGCGGGGGAGTTCCTCCCGGCAGCTACTGACCCTGGAGCCACCTTCACTGCGATAACCCAAATCGGCACGGAGCTGGCGGTGCTGGTCTATTTTGCGCGAGACATCGGAGCAATTCTGCGGGGCTGGTTCCGATCTCTCGGCCAGGGCTCACGCTGGTGGAGGGACGCCTCAGCCCAGGAACGCTCGCACGCGCGCATGGGCTGGCTCATCATCGTGGGCACCCTGCCGATTGTGATCGTGGGCTACACCGCGCAGGACTACATCCGCGGCGCGTTTAGGTCACTGTGGCTTGTCGCATCGGTTCTGATTGTCTTTGGCGTGGTGTTAGCAATTGCCGACTGGTGGGGGAAGAAATCTCGTGACCTCACATCGCTGAGCGTTTCCCACGGTCTGCTCTACGGTCTGGCGCAAACCCTCGCTCTGATTCCCGGTGTCTCCCGATCGGGCGCCACGATTGCCATGGGACGAACCCTCGGATACGACCGGGTGTCCGCAACCCGATACTCGTTCTTGCTGGCTATTCCGGCAGTATTTGGCAGCGGCCTGTATGAGCTCAACACTGCGCTCACTCGACCCGAGCTTTCGGGTCCCTTCACCTTGCTCGAGATTTCGGCAGCAACGATGGTGGCCTTTGCTGTGGCACTAGCCGTGATTGCATGGCTGATGCGCTACATCGCCACACGAAGTTTTATGCCGTTTGTGACCTACCGCATTGCCTTGGGTAGCGCGCTGATGGTGGGGCTGGGCACCGGAGTTATCGCGCCACTATGACTCGGTAGAACCAGGCCGATCCGGTCTGCTCTGCAGGTATTTTTCAAATTCTTCCGCAATGGCCTCGCCCGAGGCTTCCGGGGCGTCCGCCGCATCCCGGGCTTGCTCGAGCTGGTCAATGTAGGCGGTCATATCGTCATCCTCGGCGGCAAGCGCGTCGATTCCCTCTTCCCAGCGCAGCGCCTCCACCTCGAGAGCTTCTCGCTCGGTGTCAATTCCGATCATCTCTTCGAGCTTTTCCAACAGCGCAAGGGTTGCTTTGGGCGAGGGAGAGGTGTGGACGTAGTGGGGGACGTGCGCCCAGAGGTGCACAGAGGGGATCCCCGCTTCTGCCGCAACGAGAGACAACACAGTCAAGACACCCACGGGTCCCTCGTACGAGGACTTTTCAATATCGAAGTGGTCGCGGATATCAGCGTCATCGCTTGTCGCGGTGACGTGCACGGGGCGCGAATGGGGGACATCGGCGAGCATCGCCCCGAGGAAGACAATGGTTTCTATTCCATGCGTGAGCGCCAAATCCACCATCTCCGAGGCAAACGATCTCCATAGCCGAGAAGGTTCTTGGCCCACGAGAACATAGGGAGTCTCATCATCACCGGGTTCAGGCCCATAGAGCGTCACATCAGGCCAGGTGAGAAAGCGGGTCCCATCATTCGCGTGCTCTACAAGCGGGCGGGTCAACTGAAAATCGAAATACTCTTCGGGATCAATCTGGGAGAGCACCAGATGCACACGCTGGTCGAGAAGGGTCTGCGCTGCCGTGGTGGCAGAGTCACCGGCATCGTTCCACCCCTCGAAAGCGACGATGAGCAGCTTGCTCGGGTCGCTGATAGGGCTTGTGGACATGCAACCTCCGGTGGGGTGAGACCAGCCTACCCCCTGAGCCTGGCCAGTAGACTTCGTCACTATGAGCCAGGTGGGAATGACGGCGGTGCTGTTTGACATGGACGGCACAATCATCGATTCCGAGCCCTACTGGATGAGTGCGGAGCGCGAGTTGGTCGAAAGCTTCGGGGGAACCTGGAGCGAGGAACAGGGCTATGCGCTCGTGGGTAGTGGGCTGTGGAACTCGGCCAGTCTGCTCCAATCAGCCGGTGTGGCCCTGGAACTTGACGACATCGTCCACCGCCTCAGCGACCGGGTTTTGGCCCAGATTGAGGAGACGGTTCCGTGGCGCCCCGGTGTTCGGGAGCTGTTCTCAGAAATTCTCGAACACGGAATTCCCTGCGCGCTGGTCACAATGTCGCTGCGAAAAAATGCTCTAGCGCTCGCGGATGCGGTAGCGAGAGAGATGGGTCAGCCTGTTTTCCAGGCTGTCGTCGCCGGAGATGACGTCATAGCGCCCAAGCCCAACCCTGAGGCATACCTGACAGGCGCAGCCGC
This sequence comes from Microbacteriaceae bacterium, assembly GCA_018666065.1. Classification (GTDB taxonomy): domain Bacteria; phylum Actinomycetota; class Actinomycetes; order Actinomycetales; family Microbacteriaceae; genus Pontimonas. The sequence continues at coordinate 9,536 of JABJAO010000011.1, forward strand.
TTTGGGAGTCGCCATCGGACACACCGTGGCGTTCGAGGATTCCGCCTATGGCGCGGCGAGTGCGTTTTCCGCAGGCGCCATCACGATTGGAATTCCCCTGCACGTGGGTATTCCCCACACCTCGGTCCACGAAATGTGGTCGTCACTCCAGGGCAAGACCCTGGCAGATGTGGAGGCAGTGTGGCGCACCCACCAGAAATCGGAGCAATCGTGAGCGTCCGCCGTGGGCCACTGAGTGTGGGTGACCACGTTCAGCTCCGAGGGCCCAAAGGCGCGCTCCACACCATCACGTTGGAGCCTGGCGGAAGTTTTCACACCCATAAGGGACAGATTTTTCATGATGATTTGATCGGCCAACCCGAGGGTTCCATAGCGACGAGCGACCGAGGGAGTGCGTACTTAGCGCTTCGGCCGCTGTTGGCGGATTTTGTGCTCTCGATGTCTCGAGGTGCGGCAATCATCTACCCGAAAGATTCCGCACAAATTGTCTCGCTGGCCGACATTCACCCCGGCCACCACGTCCTCGAAGCGGGGGTTGGTTCTGGAGCACTGAGCCTGGCAATCCTGAGCACCCTCGGATCCGAGGGAACACTCACCTCCATTGAACGGCGTGAAGAGTTCGCCGACATCGCTCGAGCGAACGTGGAAACCTTTCACGGCGGGGAAGTGGCCGGGTGGTCCATTGAGGTGGGGGACTTCCAAGACCTCGTCACCGCGCACCCTGAAGGCAGTGCTGATCGGGTTGTGTTGGACATGTTGGCACCGTGGGAGTGTGTCGATGCGGTCAGTCATGTCCTCATACCCGGTGGCGTCCTAGCCGTCTATGTCGCAACGGTGACGCAGCTTTCTCGAGTTGTCGAAGCGGTGAGGGCCTCGGGTCGGTTCACGAATCCGGAATCTCTCGAAGTTCTCCTGCGTCCCTGGCACGTCGAAGGGCTTGCGGTGCGCCCCGAGCACCGCATGATCGGTCACACCGGGTTCTTGATGACCGCTCGGGCGCTCGCCCCGGGCGTCGAGCTTCCCGAAACAAAGCGCCGGGTCGCAAAGCCTGAGTACTCGGATGACGACGTGGAGGCGTGGACGCCCGGGGCGACCGGTCAGCGTCACGCGAGCGATAAGAAAATTCGCAAGACCGTCAGAAAAGCACAAGATCGCGCGAGCAAATCCGCGAAAGATTCCCCAGTTACCGGCCAGTAGACTTTCGGTATGCCCCAGCTTTCCCTGCTCAGTGTTCTCGGTATTTCCGTCGTTGTGGTTGCAGTAGGTGGGGCTCTCGCTGTGGGAACCCTGCAAGCAGCAGACAACGAACGCTCCTGCGATATCCCCATCGCCAGTGGAAAGGCGTCGGGCCTGGTGAGTGTCACGACCGCAGAGTCTGGTTTACCCGAAGTCTCATTCCCCACCCCTCTGGTTACCCAATCCCGTCAGCTGACTGTTCTGACAGAAGGGGAGGGCGAACCAGCTCGCGAGGGAGGCTACGTCGACTTCGACGTCAGTGTGTTCGTGGGGCTCGATGAAATGTATTTGACGGGCTCAAGTTACAACCCCACCAATCCAGTCCGCCGACCCGTCAGCTCCGAGCTTCCAGATTTCTTTGGTCAGGTGTTGGAGTGCCAAAAACCCGGCGCCCAAATCGCCGTCACTGCCGCACTGTCCGATATTTTCGGCGAGGTCGAAGAGGACAACTACCTCCAAAATTCCTCCACCGTCGTCGTTGTTCTTGACGTGCGCGACACCTATCCGGGCCAGGCAACCGGGGCTGCCAGGCTTCCCCAATCGGGACTTCCCACCATTACGCAGGCGCCAACCGGCGAGCATGGTTTCGGTTTCCCCAATGCCCCTATTCCCGACGAGCTCCGCGTTTCTGTTCTCAAGATGGGATCGGGCGAGGCTGTGAGCGACGGCGACCTCATCACCGCACATTTCACCGGAGCAGTCTGGAACACCCGGAGCATCTTTGTCTCGAGTTTCGACCAGGGTGTCCCGATGGGAATCCTCGTGGAGGACCAAACGGTCTCCGCTACCGGGCAGGGAGTTGTCCCCGGCCTCGCTCAAGCGTTGATCGGCCAGACAGTTGGCTCTCAGGTCCTGGTGTCGGTTCCACCATCCCTGGGATACCAGCCAGGGACCCAGCCACCGGGCGTCAGTGAAAACTCCACGCTGGTCTTCGTGTTCGACATTCTCGGCGTGAACAAGTAACGAGTCGCGAATAGTCTCAGGCTTAGGATGAGCGCGTGACCAAAGCCCAGGCAGGTGTGAATCCAGAGGATCGGCTCTTTCACCTCATTCTCGCCCTGATGGCCACGCGGATGGGGCTGACGAAAGAACAGATTCTCTCGACTGTTCGTGGGTACCGCGAAGACACCGAAGCCGGGATGGCCAGAGACAGCCTGGAGCGCCGATTCGAGCGCGATAAGGACGCACTGCGCGAGCTGGGAATCCCGCTCGAGGCGACAATCCCGCCTGAAGATGACGGCAACAACAAGAACACGCTGTATCGAATTCCCAAAGGAGACTATGACCTTCCCCAGGGCGTTGAATTTACCGGTCGTGATATCGCCCTGCTGAATCTCGCCGCGGCACTCTGGCGAGAGGGAACGCTGTCTCAAGAAGCTCATGTTGCCACGAGAAAACTGCAGTCCTATGGCGTTGACATTGATGAGCCGCTCTTGGGATTTGCGCCGCTGATTAGCACCCGAGACCCCGCACTCCGAGCACTGCGTGACGCTCTGGATGCAGGTGTGCAGGTGAGCTTTTCGTATCTCAAGCCGGGGGAGTCTGAAGCTTCCGTGCGGCAGGTGTCACCGCTAGCGCTCGTGAACCATGAGGGACGATGGCACCTCTACAGTCACGAAGCATCCACAGACCAGACGAAGACATTTCTTTTGCGCAGAATCGTCTCGAGCGTGACCCTCCTGGCCGAGCCCGCGGCCCCGGGCGCTGACAACGCCTCAGCTGAGGCGCTGGCGGATCTGGAGCAGGTTTTCGCCAGGCAGGTCGCAACCCTGGACGTCGTGGCTGATTCCGACGCCTGGAGCGCCCTATCGCAGCGTCGGGACACGACAGCGTCGGGGGGTAGCCTCCAGGTTCACTACACAGACCTCGATATTTTCGCGGCGGATCTCACATCTTTTGGTGATGATGTGGTTGTTCGAGGGCCAGAGGAACTTCGCGAGCGCGTGATTGCTCACCTGAAGAATCTGGTGGCACACCATGGCTAAGCCTGCGTCTCGCCCCTCTACCTCCGACAACCTGCTGCTGTTATTGGCCTTGGTGCCCTATGTACTTGACCGCGGAGAAGTATCTGTGTCGGACGCCGCGGTGCACTTTGGTCGCAGTGAAAAGGACATTGAGCGCGCTGTAGAGCTCATCGCCTGCGCGGGGATTCCCGGGGAAAATCTCGCGTACTCCCATCTCGATCTATTCGATATCGACTGGGATCTCTATGAAAATGACCGCACCATCACGCTGTGGAACACCGTGGCGTTGGACAACAAACCCCGCTTCACCACGCGAGAAGCCTCAGCATTATTGGCGGGCCTGCAATATCTGGCAGCCCATCCCGCTTATTCGAGTAGGGCGGACTTGGATGAGGTCATGGCAAAACTCCAGGCAGGAACCGGGACGTCCACGCCCGTTCGCATAGCCGTCGCGGCTGCCACGGTTGCGGGACACGTCGAGATTCTCACTGACGCGATTGCTGCCAAGACCACGGTCACTGCGATGTATCACAACAAGCGAGGGGAAAGCGGGCAGCGCACACTCGACCCGCTCCTGCTGGAATCCCGCGATGCCACCTGGTATGTGCGCGCGTGGTGTCACACCCGGCAAGCGCTGAGAACTTTCCGCGTGGACTTTATGGAGAACGTGGTGGCGACAGAGCACCCTCACGGCGACCACGCGTCGCTGATCGACGACATTTCCTCGGCGCTTTTCGACCCCTCGCCGACCGACGTCCTTGTCACGGTGGAATGTCCTGCGCGGGCGCTGCCGATCATCGCGGACTACCTTCCCCGCGGGTTTAGTCCGCCCCAGGGGGACGAGACTCTCCGCATAGACATTCCGTTTGCGCACTATGGATCCCTCACCCAGTTCGTGGGAGCTCACCCGGGTCTTGTCACAGTGGTGGGACCAGCCTCAGCCAGAGAGGCCGTTGCGACGTTTGCCGCCCGCGCGCTCTCGCACTACGAACAGGTGTCCTAGAGTCCCCGGTGCTACACTCGTGCCATTGCACGCCATAGGGAGGCTTGAGAATGTCGGGAAATCTCGGAGGCTGGACCGGACTTATCGTCTTGGTCGTCATTGTGCTTCTTTTCGGTGCACCTAAGTTGCCCGCTCTCGCGAAGAGCCTCGGCCAGTCGTTGAAAATCTTCAAGAGTGAGGTCCGCCCTGGCGATGACTCCACCGACCAGGCTGAAAAACCCGGCTCTGAAGGTCCCGACGCTTCCGCTCGATAATCGTGGCTGCCAGTAGGCGCCGCTCGCCTGAAGGACGAATGTCCCTGGGGGAGCACCTCATTGAACTTCGTCGACGGCTGGGCATTATTGGTCTGTCCGTTGTTGCCGCAGCAATCGGGGGATGGTTTCTTGCCGACCCCGTCTGGGAGGCGCTCAGTCAGCCGATCCTGGAGATAGCTCGGGAGCGTAACCGTGATGCCGACATCAACTACACCTCCGTCACCGAGGCGTTCGATACGAAGGTGGCCATTGCTCTAGTGCTCGGCATCGTGATGGCCGCTCCTGTCTGGCTGTATCAGGTGTGGGCATTTTTTGTTCCAGCGTTGATGCGCAAAGAGCGGCGCTACGCTTTGGGCTTTCTTGCCGCAGCCGTGCCCCTATTTTTCTCAGGAGTCGCAATGGGCTGGTGGGTATTGCCCAACATCGTGGTGCTGCTCACGGGCTTTGCGCCCGAGCAGTCCTCCACTCTGCTCACCGCGCGCGTGTATCTGGATTTTGCGTTGAAGCTGGTGGTCGCGATTGGTATTGGCTTTGTTTTGCCCGTGTTCCTGGTGTTGTTGAACGTGATTGGGGTGCTCAGCGCGAAAGCCATCATCGGTGGATGGCGCTGGGCCATTGTCGTCATCTCCGTCTTCACCGCTCTTGCCACCCCCGCAGCAGACGTGGTGTCCATGATTCTGCTGGCGGTCCCCATGGTCATCCTCTATTTCGTGGCGGCAGGAATCGCGTGGCTCAACGACCGCCGCCAAGCCCGAAAGGCCGCGAAGCTTCTCGATAACGAGGTCTCGAGCTAACGCTCGCTCTCATGACCACTCTGAGCCCTGCCGATAAGTTTCAGGCAGCACAATCGCGATCCAAGCACCCGAAGCTCGAAGCGTTCCGGTCGGGTCTCAGTTTTGAGCTGGATAGTTTCCAGGTCGCCTCGTGCGAGTCCGTCGAAGACGGCAAGGGAGTACTCGTCGCGGCCCCCACTGGCGCAGGAAAGACGATCGTTGCCGAATTTGCCGTGCATCTGGCTCTGCTCCAACCACAGGTAAAAGTCTTCTACACCACACCGATGAAGGCGCTGTCGAATCAGAAGTTTCAGGAGTTAGTGGACACCTACGGAGCTGACGAGATTGGTTTGCTCACCGGCGATACGAGCATCAACCCTCGAGCACGAGTGGTCATCATGACCACCGAAGTGCTGCGCAACATGCTCTACGCCGACAGTGAGCTCCTCCATGACCTGGGCTATGTGGTCATGGACGAAGTCCACTACCTCGCGGACCGCTTTCGAGGTGCAGTCTGGGAGGAAGTGATTATTCACCTGCCCTCCAGCGTCCAACTGATTTCCCTCAGCGCCACGGTGTCTAATGCCGAAGAGTTTGGCGACTGGTTGCAGACCGTGCGCGGTCACACTGACGTCATTGTCAGCGAAGATCGCCCCGTGCCTCTGCATCAGCACATGATGTTTGCCCACAAACTTCTGCCGTTGTTCTCCGCGCGCAAAGGCAAGCTCGAGGTGAACCCCGAGGTGCTGCAAACATCTCAGATGCTCGGACGCGGCACGAGTACGCGCGGACACCGGGGGAGGGGAGCGCCTCGGTACCAGCGCTTTGAGGATAGGCGTCACCGGGTCTACCGCGCTGATGTTGTGTCGCTACTGGACGACAGTGCCCTACTTCCCGCTATTTTCTTTATTTTCTCCAGGGCTGGGTGTGACCAGGCAGTGGGACAGGTGCTCAATCGTGGAATCACGCTCACCACGGAAGAAGAACGTGTCGCAATCCTGGACCTGGTCGAGGATCGACTCGACAGACTCGATGACGATGACCGAGACGTGTTGGGGTATGACTCCTGGCTGGATGGCGTTCTGCGCGGCGTGGCCGCTCATCACGCAGGAATGCTCCCCATGCTCAAAGAGGTCATCGAGGAGCTGTTTCGGCGCAAACTGCTCAAGGTCGTCTTCGCCACGGAAACATTGGCGCTGGGTATCAACATGCCCGCGCGAACCGTCGTTCTGGAAAAACTCGACAAGTTCAATGGCGAAGCCAGGGTTCCGATCACCGCAGGGGAGTATACGCAGCTCACGGGTCGCGCGGGACGGCGGGGAATTGACGATGAGGGACATTCGGTCATCATTTGGCAGACCGGCATCAACCCAGAAGCCGTGGCAGCACTGGCCTCCAGGCGCTCCTATCCGCTGAAGTCAAGCTTTAAGCCCACCTACAACATGGCGGTTAACCTGATCGCTCAGTTCGGGGTCGAGAAGACTCGAAGCATCCTGGAATCATCGTTTGCCCAATTTCAAGCGGATCGTCACGTCGTGGAGCTCGCGCGCACTGTTCGCAAGAACGAAGAATCACTGGAGGGCTACACCGAAGCGATGACGTGCCATCTCGGAGATTTCTCTCTCTACGGCCGGCTTCGTCGGGAGGTGAGCGATCTCGAACGCCAACAGGGGACTCGGTCTCGGAAATCTGAGGCCATAAACCCCGCTGAAATCGCGCAGCGTCGTAAGGAACTCTCCCGCCACCCCTGCCACCAGTGTCCCGATCGGGAGTCACACGCGCGATGGTCAGAGCGCTGGTGGAAGCTGGAAAAAGAGACCGAGAAGGTTCGCTCTCAAATTCGTCGGCGCACGGGCGCTATCTCCACAATTTTCGACCGAGTGATGGACGTCTTGCTCGAAACGGGGTACCTCAGCCCCGGGGATGACGGCGTGAACATCACCGAGCACGGGACCACTCTGCGCCGAATTTATGGTGAGCGGGATTTGCTCGTCGCTGAATGCCTGCGGCGCCAGGCGTGGCGCGATGTTGACGCACCGGAGCTTGCAGCTATCGTCGCAACGCTTGTGTATGAACCCCGCCGCGATGATGGACCGGTAGACCCCCGCTTTTTACCCGGAGGAAACTATCCCAGTGCGCTGGATCACACCCGCAGGCTTCACCGAAAGCTCTCCGAGGTGGAGCAGGCGCACCAACTACCCAGCACCTCGGAATTATCGCCCCAGCTGGCTCTGGCAGTCCACCGATGGGCGCTCGGACACCACCTCGATGACATCCTCGAGGGCGATGACATTCAGGTTGGCGACTTTGTTCGCTGGTGCAAGCAAATCATCGATGTACTCGACCAAATCATTACCGTCGGGGTTGGCCCGGTGCACGCGACCGCTCTCGAAGCCCGGGCACTGGTGTTCCGCGGCATTGTTGCTCTCAGTAGCGTCGCTTAGGCTTCCAGGCTGATGACACCCTTCACCCTCGACCCCCGCAACCACCTGCGACTCGTTCCGAGCCTGCCGGTGGCCATCCTGATGGCTGTTCTGGCCGGATGGATCATGGATTTTGGGTTCCCCGATACCGATTGGTGGCCCGCGGCGCTCGTGGGAACTTTGGTGATGCTGTGGTCGGTGCGAGGATTACGATTCCACCAATCACTGGCCGTGGGCGCCCTGGGCGGATTCTCCTTTTTTGGAATCCTGATTTGGTGGCTCACGGTCTACCTGGGTCTCATTCCCTGGATTGCACTCACCCTGGCTCAGGTGTTCTTCTTCAGTCTCGGGCTGGGACTCGTCGGGCTCGCCTGGCAGTTCGGATCCAGGCAGTGGAGCGGATTGGGCGGCCGTCTCGTGCTGGTTCCAGCTCTTGTTGCTGGCGCGTGGACGACACGAGAGGCAATCTCATCGGTGTTTCCCTTTGGCGGTTTTGCCTGGGCCCGCTTAGCGCAAAGCCAGTCAGAGAGTCCCCTTGCGCCCCTGGTTTCCTGGGTAGGGACATCCGGCATGAGTTTCCTCCTGGCTTTTTTTGTTGCGTTTGTGCTCGCGCTGATCACCGACAGACGAGTCGCGATCGACGCCAAAGCAACTCTGGCGTGGGCGAGCGCGCTCGCTCTGATTCTCTGGCCTGCCTGGCCTGTCACCGAATCGGGTTCGATTCGAGTCCTCGCCGTCCAAGGAAATGCTGACGCCGGATTATTCGCCGACTACGACTGGGGAGATAACCTCGCAGATCACCACCGCGTCACCATGCCGCTGTATGGCACCGAGGTTGACGTCGTTATTTGGCCCGAAAACGCCTCCGACGTTGACCCCCTTCGCTATCCCCAGGCAGCAGCCGTGGTCTCGGAGGTTTCGCGGGAGATGGACGCCCCCCTCGTTGTCGGGGCGATCACCCGCGATGGAGAAGAGACCTTCAACAGCATGTTGCTCTGGGAATATGACTCGGCAAGCCAGCGAGACATTGTTCGCGACCAATACGACAAGATTCACCCCGTGCCTTTCGCGGAATACCTTCCGTGGCGAAACTTCTTTTACCCCTTAGCCCCCAGCCTGTTTGACATGGTTCCAAGGGATTACTCCTTCGGAGAGCGGGACACCGTTTTTGATGTCGGGGGAGCGAGAGCAGGTATTGCGATCTGTTTCGACATTGTCGATGATGCGATTCTCTGGTCCATGATGGAATCCGGTGCCGATGTCATCTTCGCTCCCACGAATAATGCGGACTTCGGTCAGACAGACCAGAGCATCCAGCAGTTATCTATTGCGCGGATGCGCGCGATCGAGACCGGGCGAAGCGTGGTGAACATCTCCACCGTCGGAACCAGCGCCATCATCGACCCTCGGGGGAGGGAGCTTGACCGGCTCCCCACCTACGAAGAGGGCTACATGCTGGTGGATGTTCCCCTCGCAACACACACCACCCCTGCGACCATGTTTGGCAGGACTATCGAGCTCACCATTGTTGGCTTCACTCTTGCCGGTCTCGCTATCGCAGCACTGGGGGAGCGCAGTCGACGCAGTCGGGGTTCCCTCTCCTAGCCCAGGGGCTGCTCGGGGAAGAGCTCACCTCGAACCTCGATGGCTAGGTCACTTCGGTCGGTGACGATTCCGTGGACGCCCATGCGCCAAAGGCGGCGCATCTGGTGTGGGTCGTTGATTGTCCACACATGCACCTCCAGGCCCTTGCGACGCGCAAGTGTGAGCATGCTCGGTGTCACCAAAGCCAGTCCGTAGGCCGAGGGCGGAATTTGCATCGCCACGATTTCGGGCGGCACTTCCCAGCGCTCACTGGGGAGACCTAACCAGGAGCGCATTCGTGCGGCAATCACCATCGATTGCGAGGTACTACTGACAACCTCGGGGAGAAGATTGATCACGGCCTGGCGAGTTGGTTCGTCAAACGAGGTCGCAAGGACCCGGTTCTCCGCGTTGTGAGCTTTCACAACCTCGGCAAAGGGGCCGACTGCGCCGGGGGTCTTGAGATCGATATTGAATTTTCGATCGGGAAAAGCCCGCAGGGCTGCATCCAGGGTAGGAAAGCCTTCACCCCAGCCAAGGTCAATGTCGGCAAGCTCTCGCTGCGTCAAATCGGAAACCAGACCCGGGCGCTGGGCAACACGGCCTAAATCCGGGTCGTGGGCGATGATGACCGCACCGTCTTTGCTCAGATGCACATCTGTCTCCAGAATGTCGGCACCCACATCAATCGCAGCCTGAAAGGCCCCCACAGTGTTCTCGGCATGCGCCAGCGCTAACCCTCGGTGAGCAATGACTCGAGGAAAGACGCCCTCCAAGAAAGCCATTTTTCCCCCGATGCGTAATCCCAGCGCTCGCGGCAAGTATAGGCACCAAATTCACACCCGGCTTATAGGCTCGAGGCATGACAAATCCGCTCACTCCTGGTCGACTCACCGGCGCACGAGCGCTCATTACGGGCTCATCTCGCGGCATCGGCGCAAAAACCGCCGAATATCTTGCGCACGCAGGTGCATCCGTGGTCATCAATTACCGCAACAAGGAAGCCCGGGCGCTCAAGCTTGTGGAGACCATCGAAGCCACCGGTGGCAACGCCATGGCACTGGGAGCTGACCTCACAGATCCACTCGGTGTTGCGCGCATGATGGGTGCTATCAAAGACAGCTGGGGTGGGCTAGACCTCCTCATCTTGAACGCTTCGGGCGGAATGGAAGCGGACATGGGCGAGGACTACGCCATGAAACTGAACCGCGACGCCCAGGTTGGACTCTTGACCAGTGCTCTGCCGCTCATGGAGCGAGGCGCCCGGGTCGTCTTCGTCACCAGCCACCAGGCCCACTTCATTCGAGACGTCGAGACCATGCCGGAATATCTACCCGTGGCGTTGTCCAAGCGCGCGGGAGAAGACGCTCTACGGGGCATGAACGACCAACTGAAGAGCCTGGGCATCGACTTTGTCGTTGTCTCGGGAGACATGATTGAGGGCACTGTGACGGCAACCCTGCTCAACCGGGCAAACCCCGGAGTTATTGACCAGCGAAAAGAGCAAGTGGGCAAGCTCTACAACGTCGACGAGTTCGCCGCGGAGGTCGCTCTGGCTGCAATCGAGGACATTCCCGCCGATCACACGCGTCTCGTGGGCGATATTTCAACCTTCGTCGCCTCCTAAATGGCCGCGCACGAGCGCCTGCGCCTCACCAGTCGGGTTCTGCTGATGGATCCCACGGGTGCCTGCCTGCTGTATTTCACCGCAGCGCCTGATTCTTCGGGGTTTTCACGCTGGATAACGCCCGGTGGCGGCGTTGATCCGGGAGAAACGCACTCGGAGGCGGCGCTGCGAGAGCTCTTCGAGGAGACGGGACGACGGTTTGAGGATGCGGGAGGGCCAATTTGGACCTACAGCTTCGATGTTCACTTCGACCAGGCGGACCACAACAGGGGTTATGCAGAGTATTTCCTGGTACGCACCGAACGCTTTGAGCCGACGAACACGCATTGGACGCCAGAGGAACACGTCGATGTCACAGACTGGCGCTGGTTTACTGCCGACGATCTGGTAGCCACAGGAGAGCCGCTGGAGCCGGACTACCTGCCAGACCTCATGCGGCGCTACGCCGTATCGTTGTAGCCTCCGATAATCTATATTATGTCAGTTTATCGGATTCCACTCGGTGGGAAGCCCCTACCCCGGCTTAGGACTGGGTCGCAGCAACCCACTGCTCGAGCTTGGCCTGAGCAAGACCCGAGTCCAGCGTGGATTGTGCGAGTGCAATCTTTTCGGCAAGCCGGTCCATCAAACCGCGCTCAACCTCGGTGGGATCATTGGCCAAAGCAAACGACACCAACCCTGCAGCCGCATTGAGTACAACGATGTCCCTGACGGGACCAGCGTCGCCGGCGAGCACACTGCGCGCTAGATCGGCGTTGTGTTCTGGACCCTCGCCGAGGATGTCCCCAGGTCGCGCTTTCGCTAATCCCAGGTCCTCAGAATTCACAGTGTGCTCGCGAATCGTTCCCTGGGTGACCTCCCAGACATGGGATTGGCCTGTTGTCGTCATTTTGTCGATGCCATCGTCACCGCGATAAACCAGCGCCGTTGCCCCGCGGGTTCGAAAAACCCCAGCAACCTGCGGCACTCGTGTGAGATTGCTCACCCCGACCGCGCTGGCCTCAGGACGCACAGGGTTACACAGCGGCCCCAGGATGTTAAACACTGTGGGAATGCCGATCTCTTTACGCGCCGTGGCAGCGTGACGGAAGCCTGGATGAAATTTGGCCGCGAAGACGAAGGTCAACCCCACCTCATGGAATACCCTCGCTACATCCGCAGGTTCTAGGTCGAGATTCACGCCGAGCGCTCCCAATACATCGCTGGCCCCTGAAGCGGAGCTCGCTGCCCTGTTGCCGTGTTTCACCACAGGAACTCCTGCCGCAGCGGCCACGATAGAGGCGATCGAGGACACATTAACCACCGCGCCGTAGGGGTCTCCCCCAGTTCCGACAATGTCGAGCACCATCGGGTCGATGGGCAGCTCCACGGCGTTGTTCAGGATTGCGTCTCGAAAACCGACAATCTCGTCCACCGTTTCGGTTTTGGCGCGAAGCGCAACCAAAAACCCTGCCAGCTGAGAATCTGTGACCTCACCGGCCATAACCGCTTCCATCGCCCGGCTCGCGTCAGTAACACTGAGATCTCGTCGCTCAAGCAGCTGCGTCAACGTCTCCGGCCAGGAGAATTCAGAAGGCATAATTGCCATCGTATCGGCCGAACTAGGCATGTCGTGCGGCAATGTCCCAGGCTCGTATCAGGCATAATGTAGGGGTGAGTAGCGCATCTCTAACCTCAGGTCTGTCTGCGCCCACAGTGAATCGACCCAACGTCGTTGCTGTGGGCACCATTGTGTGGCTGGGAAGCGAGGTGATGTTCTTCGCCGGTCTTTTCGCGATTTACTTCACCCTTCGCTCCACATCACCTGAACTCTGGGAATCTCGGGTTGAGTTGCTCAACATCCCCTTTGCCGCGGTAAACACCACGATTCTGGTGCTCTCCAGCGTGACTGCTCAGTTTGGTGTTTTTGCTGCAGAGCGCTTGCAAGCCCGCGCTACGGGATGGAAACCCACCCAGTGGGGCATGATCGAATGGTTCTTCCTCACCTATGCGATGGGTGCAGTATTCGTCGCCGGTCAGGTGTATGAGTACGCAGTCCTGGTATCAGAAGGGGTGACGCTCGCATCCGATGCATATGGGTCAGCCTTCTACTTGACGACCGGGTTCCACGGCCTTCACGTGACGGGCGGTCTCATCGCGTTCTTGCTGGTAATTGGCCGTGCATACGCCGTGAAAACGTTCACGCATCGCGAGGCAACGAGCGCCATTGTGGTTTCCTATTACTGGCACTTCGTTGACGTGGTGTGGATTGGTCTGTTCCTCGTCATTTACGTCCTGCGATAACTCAGAGAAGAAAGTAGCTGCCCTCCCCTATGTCATCATCACGTTCCGCTCGGCACTCTGGTCGGCGCCACCCGCTTATGGGTGTGCTTCTCCTTGTCATTGGGTTGTTCGCAACGGGGGGCGCGTACGCAGCGACGAGCGCCGGGATCGCGCACGCTCAGGACGCGCCCGTGTCCCAAGAAGCTTTGGTCGAAGAGGGCGAAAAGCTCTTTCTTGCCAACTGTGCGAGCTGTCACGGCCTGAACTCTGAGGGCACGGTGGCCGGTCCAACTCTCATCGGTGTGGGAGCGCTCTCGGTGGATTTCCAAGTGGGAACGGGTCGCATGCCGATGGCAGCGTCTGGTCCGCAGGCTGAAGTAAAGCCTGTCCAGTTCACCCAGCCGCAGATTGACGCGATGGCCGCGTGGGTTGCCTCTCTTGCGCCGGGACCTGGTATGCCCGATCCCCAGTACTACGCTGCTGATGGCGATGTGGCCAATGGAGCCGAACTCTTCCGCATCAACTGCGCCATGTGTCACAATGTGGCCGGTGCAGGCGGCGCTCTCACCGAGGGAAAGTACGCTCCTCACTTGAGAGATCTAGATCCCATCCACGTCTACGGAGCGATGGTCACCGGGCCTCAGAATATGCCCGTCTTTAGCGACATGAACCTCACTCCAGAGGAAAAGAACGACGTCATTTCCTATCTCAAGTATTTGGACGAAAACCCATCAGTTGGTGGATTCTCCTTGGGAAGCCTTGGCCCCGTGTCTGAAGGACTCTTTATCTGGCTGATCGGTCTTGGCGGCCTTATTGCTGTTGCTGTGTGGCTGACGGCGCGCTCAAACTAGGTCTGACAGAAAGGGACACGCACCAATGGTGAACAAGCCTCCTGCTTCCGGAGTCGAAGCCTCAGATCACGATGAGGTCATGGACCCCGGCACCGCCGTCGAGCGTTCCCGGGCGCCCCAGAATCCTGGCCTTCCCGAGGAGCACCAGCGGGTTACGGACCTGGACGAAAAGGAAGCTCGCGGCATGGAGCGGCGTATCTCCGGCTTCTTCGCGCTCTCCATCGTAGGCAGTTTCTTCGCCGCCTTTGCCTATTCGCTGTTCCCGATCATTCCCGGTGACATGGCGTCGGTTCGGATGAACAACCTGATGGTGGGTCTAGGACTCTCCGCAGCGCTGCTCGGAGTCGGAATCGGTGCGGTTCAATGGGCAAAAGCTCTCATGCACGGTCACGAGCTGGTGGAAGAGCGACACCCCACCCGCGGAACCGAAGAAGCACGGGAAGCTGCGGTAGAGACGTTCCAGCAAGCTAACAAAGAGTCAGGATTTACCCGGCGCTCTCTGGTGCGCAACACCCTGATCGGTGCGCTCGTGGCGACCCCCATCCCCGCAGTAGCACTCTTTCGTGACCTGGCACCAGCTGATGACCCCAACGCTCGCATGAAGAAAACGATGTGGGCGGAAGGGATTCGTCTGACCCGTGACCCCAGTGGCGTTCCGATCAAAGCGTCGGAAGTGACAATCGGGTCCGCCTTCCACGTTGTGCCCGATGGGTGGAAAGACCTCGAGCACCACAAGCTGGAAGAAAAAGCGAAAGCAGCTGTTCTCCTGATGCGCTTACCTGTTGATGAACTCAACGAGGACCCCGCAAAGTCGTCATGGTCCTACCAAGGAATCGTGGCCTATTCCAAGATTTGTACTCACGTGGGCTGCCCTGTGGCCCTCTATGAGCAGCAGACTCACCACCTCCTGTGCCCCTGCCACCAGTCAGAGTTCGATGTGGCCAACCACTGCGAGGTCATCTTCGGACCTGCCGCCAGGCCACTCCCTCAGCTTCCTATCACCATTGATGCGGAAGGATATCTCGTAGCGCAAAGTGATTTCACCGAACCTGTTGGACCGAGCTTCTGGGAGCGTGAGCTGTGAGTAACACATTAGAAAGCACACCGAAGGCCGACATTGGCCGCGGAATGCGGTTTACGAACTGGGCTGCGAACTACGTCGATGAGCGCACCAGCGCCTCCACTGCGGTCAAAGCGCTCGGTCGGAAGATTTTCCCTGACCACTGGTCGTTCATGCTCGGTGAGGTTGCCCTCTACTCCTTCATCATCATTCTGCTCTCCGGAACGTTCCTGACATTCTTCTACGACCCCTCGATGACAGAAGTTCACTACGAGGGTTCCTACCTTCCCCTGAAGGGCATCGAAATGTCGGTGGCGTACCACACGTCACTCGATCTATCGTTTGATATCCGCGGCGGACTGCTGATGAGGCAGGTGCACCACTGGGCTGCGCTGCTGTTCGTGGCGTCCATCGTGCTGCACATGTTGCGTGTCTTCTTCACAGGAGCCTTCCGCAAGCCCCGCGAGCTCAACTGGATTGTTGGATTCTTGCTCTTTGTGTTGGCCATGGCCGAGGGTTTCACCGGATACAGCCTTCCCGACGACCTGCTCTCTGGGAACGGACTTCGCATCATTGACGGAATGGTCAAGGCCTTCCCCGTGGTGGGTGTGTGGATCTCCTATCTGCTCTTTGGTGACGAGTTCCCGGGCATGGAGGTTATTCCACGCCTGTACGTGCTCCACATCATGCTCCTACCGGCGATCCTGATTGCCACTTTGGCCATCCACATGGTTCTTCTGGTGGTCAACAAGCACACCCAGTTCGCTGGCCCCGGTCGCACCAACGACAACGTCGTGGGATCCCCCGTCATGCCAGTGTTTGCGGCGAAGGCAGGTGGTTTCTTCTTCCTCGTCTTCGGTGTCGTGATGGTGATTGCGTCTCTCTTCACAATCAACCCGATCTGGAACTACGGACCCTATGACCCCTCCCCTGTCTCGGCGGGTACACAGCCTGACTGGTACATCGGCTTTGCCGATGGGGCCCTGAGGCTTGTCCCACCAGGGTGGGAGTATGTCCTCTTCGGCTACACCTGGTCGTGGAACATCCTGGCCCCCACACTCGTCCTCATCGCCTTCCTGGTAGCGGTGGCGCTGTACCCCTTCTTCGAAGCATGGGTCACAGGAGACAAGCGTGAGCACCACATCGCTGAGCGCCCCCGTAACGCCCCCACGCGCACCGGGATCGGTGCCGCGGGTGTTGTGTTCTACGCAGTGCTCTGGGCTGCGGCGAGCTCCGACCTGATTGCCACACACTTCAAACTCACCATTGAGGGCGTGATTGGCACACTCCAGGTACTGCTGTTGGTTGCACCGATTGCCGCGTTCATCATCACCAAGCGGACCTGTCTGGCCCTCCAACGGAAAGACCGAGAGATCGCTCTGCACGGCTACGAGAGTGGTCGGATCGTGCGTCTCCCAGGTGGAGAGTACGTCGAGGTCCACGAGCAGCTTGACGAGTTTGAGCGCTGGAAGTTGCTGGACTACAACGACTACCAGCCCCTCACCGTTCGCCCGAACGACCAGGGTCGCATCACCGTGGGTACGAGGCTTCGAGCAGGTGTGTCACGGTGGTTCTTCGAAGACCGTGTGCTCCCTGTGGAGGCCAAAGAGCTCGAGGGTGCGGCAAAGCACTAGAACCCAAAGGCTCGTGAGGACGAGTGTCAGGCCCTAGAAAAGCCTGCGCATGTACTCTGCATGCTGGGTGTATCCCAGGCGGTCATAGAACCCTCCAGCGCGGCGAGAAGCCACCGTCAATTGGGTCACGCCCTGCTCCTCACAGGCTTTTTCGACCGCACGCACCAACGCCGTGCCAACTCCCGTGGTCTGCAGTGAGTCATCCACGACAATTTCCTGAAGCTGAGCGGAAGGTCCATTGGTGTAAAAGAGGGTGTTGATTGTGGTCAACGCGTACCCGGCGATGTCACCATCCACCTCGGCAACGTGCACGATCGAACGTGGAGAGTCAGCGAGAACGCGAGGGAAACTATCCTCGAACGCTGCCGGGTCCACCGCAATTGCGTTACCCAGACGCTTCACGAGCGCCAGGATCCGGTCATGGTCGGCCTCTCGAGCCAACCGGATGACGGGAGAACTAGCGGGCAAAATATCCCCGGTAGTACTCGAAGGTCCAGCCTGCTAGGGCAATCAGGACCAGGGGAATCGCGTAGAACGTCACCCAGACTCCTACCGCAAGCCCAGCGAAGGCCATCGCCGCACCGACAGCGAGCACAATGGGCCACCAGCTCCACGGACTGTAAAACCCGAGCTCTGGGTCACCGTCGTCAATTTCGGCCTCCAGGCGGTCTTCTGGCAAGACTCCGCCCTGGTTCTTGTGCTGAACCTGCAGGTAGAAGGCAATAAATCCGGACAATCCCCCGCTCAAGCCAATTGCGAGGGTTCCAATCCACTCCACGCTGGCGTGGTCAATAAGCGACCACACGGTGTAGACGGCGGATAGGGCAAAGAAGTAGGCAGTCAGAATCCACATCAAGCCAATGTTTGTCTTCATACCCGGCTACTTCCCTGCCTTCGCGGTGGCCTTCTTCGGAGCTTCCACCGCCGGGAGGTTGACCTCGGGGTGGTTCAGGTCAAACGCGGGCGACTCAGACCGAATGCGAGGGATGGACGTGAAGTTGTGACGCGGCGGTGGGCAGGAAGTTGCCCATTCGAGGGACCGCCCGTAACCCCAGGGGTCATTCACGGTGACCTTCTGGCCGTTGCGTGCGGTCAGATACACGTTCAAGAAGAACGGAATCATCGACAGCGCGAGCAACATCGAACCCACGGTTGAGAGCTGGTTCATCCAGGTGAACCCATCCTCAGGCAAATAGGTCGCGTAGCGACGGGGCATTCCCATAACGCCCAACCAGTGCTGGATGAGGAACGTCATGTGGAATCCGACGAAGAGGATCCAGAAGTGGACGTGACCGAGTGACTCGTTGAGCATCTTGCCGGTGAACTTGGGCCACCAGAAATAGAAGCCCGCGAACATCGCAAACACCACGGTTCCAAAGACCACGTAGTGGAAGTGGGCCACCACGAAGTAGCTATCGGAGACGTGGAAGTCCAACGGAGGAGAGGCCAGAATCACACCGGTCAAACCACCAAAGACAAAGGAGATCAGGAACCCGAGAGCGAACACAATGGGCGTGTCAAAGGTGACAGAACCGCGCCACATGGTGCCAATCCAGTTGAAAATCTTGACACCCGTTGGGACCGCAATCAGCATCGTCATCAGGGCAAAGAAGGGCAAGAGCACCGATCCGGTGACATACATGTGGTGAGCCCACACGGTCATGGACAGCGCTGCGATGGCAATCGTTGCATAGACCAGTGTCTTGTATCCAAAAATGGGCTTACGGCTAAAGACCGGGAAGATTTCCGACACAATCCCGAAGAAGGGCAGGGCAATGATGTACACCTCGGGGTGGCCAAAGAACCAGAACAGGTGCTGCCAGAGGATCGCCCCGCCATTGGCCGCGTCATACACGTGGGAACCAAATACACGGTCAGATCCCAGAGCCAACATGGCCGCGGCAAGCACGGGGAATGCCAACAACACCAGGATGGAGGTGACCAGGGTGTTCCACGTGAAGATGGGCATACGCCACATCGTCATGCCGGGCACGCGCATCGTGATGATGGTGGTGATGAAGTTCACTGCACCCAGGATTGTTCCAAAACCGCTCAGGCCGAGACCGAAAACCCAGAGGTTTCCGCCAAGCCCCGGCGAGAACGTCTGACTGGACAGCGGCGTGTAGGCGAACCACCCAAACGACGCCGCTCCCTGGGGGGTAAGGAACCCGGCTACCGCGATCAGGGAGCCAAAGCTAAAGAACCAGTACGCGAGCGCGTTCAAACGCGGGAACGCAACGTCAGGTGCTCCGATCTGCAGAGGCATCAACACGTTGGCAAAGCCAGCGAACAGAGGTGTCGCGAACATCAACAACATGATGGTCCCGTGCATGGTGAAGAGCTGGTTGTACTGCTCCTTCGTCGCCACAATCTCGAGGCCCGGAGCGAAGAGTTGGGCGCGGATGACCAACGCCATAACTCCACCGAGGAGGAAGTAGAGGAAAGCAGTAATCAGGTAGAGGTAGCCGACTTTCTTGTGATCGGTCGTCGTGACCCAATCCACAAAAAGATTTCCTTTGCGCGCCACCGTGGCGTTGGAGAAACCCTGAGGGGTTTCGGTAACGGAAGGGCGGGGTGCCGTAGTCGTCATCTGCTTCTACTCGCTCTCACTGTTGAGGGACGTGCCGGGAAGGTTTTGCAAAACATTGACCTCGGGTCCAAGGCGTCCCACATTTCCTTGCGCCCGGAGCGCTTGGATTTGCTGGTTGTATTCCTGCTCAGACACGACGTGCACTTCGAAGAGCATCAAAGAGTGGTACTCACCGCACAGCTCCGCGCACTTGCCGCGGAATACGCCTTCTTCCTGCGGAATGAAGTACCAGTAGTTGGTGCGCGCGGGGATCATGTCTTTCTTGTACAGGAAGTCAATAACCCAGAACGAGTGAATGACATCGCGAGATTCAATTTTGATCTCGACTTTCTGATCCACGGGAAGATACAGCTTGGGAAGAGCGTCAGCATCAACGCCGCCGCCCGGCAACTCCTGGGCTTGGATGCCGGCGGAGTACACATTTTCGTTGAGGTAGTTGAAGTCCCACGCCCACCGCTTGCCATAGACCTCAATGGAGACATCCGGGTCTTCCAAGGGGGCTTCAATGATGGTTTGGTCTCTCGCGGTGAAGGCGAAAAAGCCCAGCACGAGAATGAGGGGAACCACCGTGTAGAACGTCTCAATGGGCATGTTATAGCGCAGCTGTGCAGGAAGCCCCGATTGCCCGCGGCGCCGGCGGTACACCACTGATGCCCAAATGATGAGCAACCAGGTCACGATGCCCACAATGAGCAACACGATCCAGGACACAACCCAAAGGTCAATCACGCGATCCACTTGGTTTGTCAGACCACGCTCTGTCGGCAACCAGCCCAATGCGGATTGAGAGGTGCACCCTGCGAGAACAAGAGCCAAAACAGTCAGGAGGGACGCGCCTCTAAAGCCGCGTTTCAGGGTGTGGCGCACAAGAAACCTTTCACGTTCTCAACCAAGCGTTACCGCACAAGTCTAAGGCATCCCCTCCGGAGAGCCCTCTCAGACAAGCGCGTTTGCGGAAGTAACTCGGGGCTTTAGGAGAAACTATCTCCGCAGGCGCAGCTGCCCTGAGCGTTGGGGTTGTCGATCGTGAAACCCTGCTTCTGGATCGTGTCCTCAAAGTCGACCGTTGCGCCATCCAGGTATGGAGAACTCATCTTGTCGACGACGAGTTCAACCCCAGAAAAATCCCGGGTGAGATCGTCTTCCATGAGGCGCTCGTCAAAGAACAGCTGGTAAATCAATCCCGAGCATCCCCCGGGCTGCACAGCGACCCGCAAACGCAGGTCATCTCGGCCCTCTTGTTCCAGCAAATTCCGAACCTTCGTCGCTGCCTGCTCGGTCAGCGATACACCGTGGGTCTGTTCCAGAGTTTCTGCCATGGGAATCCTTTCGACTATCTCGAGTGTAATGGGCGAAGCTTGAGGACACCTGGAACCCGAGCCCCCAGTTCCGGTTCGCTCCCGCTACCCTGGTGCTACCGAGTTTTGTCTACCGAGAGGCACCCGTGGTCCAGGAATCTTCCCCCATCGACGATGTTGACGCGCACGGCAAAGGTCGCCCCACCCCTCGGCGCCGCGACCGCGAAGCCGAGCTCAAGCGCCCCCTCGTCTCAAACAACCGCAAAGAAGCGCGTGCCCGAGTCTCCAAGGAGCGTGAACGCGCTCGCATAGGTTTGGCCAACGGTGAAGAGAAGTTTCTCCCCCTACGGGATAAAGGCCCGCAGAAAAAATGGGTTCGTGACTATGTTGATGCCCGGTGGAATTTTGGTGAGTTCCTCATTCCCATCATGTTTGCTGTCATCATCGCCACGTTCTTGCCCTCCATCGAAGCCCAATTCATCGCCATCATTGTGCTGTGGGCGTTCTTCCTCATCACCATCGTCGACGCCTTCTTCGTCGGCAACGCAGTCCGTAAGGGCCTCCGTGCAAAGTTCGGCGAGGACAAGGTCCAAACTGGTGTGCGCTGGTATGCGGCCATGCGAGCACTTCAGATGCGGGGCCTGCGCTTGCCCAAAGCGCAGGTAAAGCGAGGCGAAAAGCCGCGCTAGCGGCTGCCGCCCATCTCTGTGAGAACCTTCCGGGCAAACAGCGGTCCCCGGTAGACGAAGGCTGTATACGCCTGGACAAGCGTTGCGCCGTGCTCAAGCAGGGTCTTCACATCGCTCCCGGTGAAAACCCCACCAACACTGATGACACAGAACTCTCTGGGCAGGGTTTGCCGAATGACGCGCAATACCTCGCCGGAGCGCTCAGCCAGGGGGCGTCCAGAAAGCCCCCCCTCCCCCATCGCCGCAACCTCGGTGGCTGAGGTCTGCAGACCCTGACGCGAGATGGTCGTGTTCGTTGCCACGATTCCAGCAAGCCCGAGCTGTGTTACCAACTCGACCACCTGTGAGATGGCGGAATCCGAAAGGTCCGGAGCAATTTTCACCAACACCGGAGTCTCCCCCGCGTGGTCCAGCACCGCCTTCAGGATGGGTTTCAACGACGCTCGGTCTTGGAGTCCTCGAAGGCCAGGAGTATTGGGCGAACTCACGTTGACCACAAGATAGTCAGCACACGGCGCCAGAATCTTCGTGCACGCAACATAATCGTCGACGGCATTGGCGGCGGGCGTGAGCTTGTTCTTTCCAATATTCACGCCGATGACCGGGAGGGCGCCACCGCTCGATCGCAGGCGGTTCAGCCTCTCGGCAACTTTCACGGCCCCGTCATTGTTGAAACCCATGCGGTTGATGAGTGCTTCATCGTGGGGCAAGCGGAAAAGACGAGGGGCATCGTTCCCCGGCTGCGGAAGCGGTGTGACGGTACCAACCTCCACGTGCCCAAATCCCAGGGCATGGAAGCCACGGATCGCCACCGCGTTTTTATCGAACCCGGCTGCAAGTCCCAGAGGTGAATCAAACGTCACTCCCAGTGTGTTGACCCGCAACGCAGGAGACAAAGCGCGATCATCCCGAAGAAGTCGTCGGCCAAGTGCGGTCCCGGCCGCCCGGACAGCAAGCATCCCGAGATGATGGGTGAATTCAGGATCTAGCCGCTTCAGGACTGCAAAGAGGGCCTGATACATCAGCCGTCCTCTGGGGCGACATCCGCCGATGACCGCAGTGAATCGATGGCGTTCTCGAAGTCCTCCAGGTTTTCAAATCCTTGATAGACCGAGGCGAACCGGAGATAGGCGACCTCGTCCAACTCCCGCAGTGGTTCCAGGATTGCTAAACCAATCTCATTGGCCTCGACCTGCGATGCGCCCGTTTGTCGAATCGTCTCCTCGACCCTCTGCGCAAGCTGAGCCAAGTCCTGGTCGGTCACCGGCCGACCCTGACAGGCCTTCTTGACTCCTGCTGCGATTTTTTCTCGCGAAAAAGGCTCCGTCACCCCGCTGCGCTTGATGATGCTCAAGCTGGCAGTCTCCAACGTGGAAAATCGGCGGCCGCATTCAGGGCATTGGCGCCGGCGCCGAATCGACACCCCATCATCACTCGTGCGGGAATCGATGACGCGACTATCGGGATGGCGGCAGAAGGGGCAATACATGGTTCCCCAAGCCTATAGTTCCCCCGCTTAGGGGAAGCGTGTTGTCACGGCGTCGCCGTGGGCAGGCAGATTCTCTGCGTGTGCCAGAGTCACGATCGCGTCGGCTACCTGACCCAGAGCAGACTTGTCGTAGGTCACGACCTGCTGCGTGCGCAGGAACGTCATGGGCGAGAGTCCCGAGGTGAACTGCGCCGTACCGCCTGTGGGCAAGACGTGATTCGAACCGGCCAAGTAGTCACCTGCGCTCACCGGGGTGTAATCACCGACAAAAATCGCGCCAGCGTGCCGAATCGAGTGCACAACGGGTTCGGGGTTTTCGACCATCACCTCGAGGTGCTCGGCTGCGAGTGCGTTTGCCAAATCAACGGCCTGCTCCAACGAATCCACCACGATAAGAGCGGATTGTTCCCCCGCGAGCGCTGTTTCGACGCGCTGTCTGTGGTGGGTGAGCCCCACCTGTCTCTGCACAGCAGACTCAACTCGTGTCGCAAGTTCCATGGAGGTGGTGATGAGGACCGCCGACGCGAGTTCGTCGTGTTCGGCCTGGGAGATCAGGTCCGCGGCAATGAACTCCGGGTGAGCAGTGTCATCGGCGAGAATCCCAATCTCGGTGGGTCCAGCTTCGGAATCAATACCGACCTGGCCTTTCACCTGGCGCTTTGCCGCGGCGACGTAGCGATTTCCCGGCCCGGTAATCACCGACACCGGGCTCAAACCAATTTCGGGGACACCCCAGGCGAGAGCGGCTATGGCACCCGCTCCGCCCATCGCATAGACCTCCGAAATTCCCAGCAATTCTGCCGCGGCAAGAATGGTCGGGTGTGGGCGTCCACCAAAATCTTTTTGCGGCGGACTCACCAGAACAATGTCGCTGACCCCGGCCGCCTGTGCTGCCACGACGTTCATGACGACACTGGAGGGGTAGACGGCTTTCCCTCCCGGGACGTACACGCCCGCTCTATCCACCGGGACAAAGCGCATGGTGACCTGCCCACCTGCGTGGAACGTAGTCGTCGTGGAGGAGGGAACCGCATCGTCCGATGCTGCTCGAACTCGGCGAATTGATTCCTCGAGCGCCTTTTTTACCGACTTATCAAGGCCAGAGGCAGCCTCTCGCAGTTCCCGTGAGCTCACCTTCAGCTCCACGGTATCGACACCATCAAACTCAGCACTTTGGCGGGACAGGGCCTTTGCCCCGTCTTTTCTGACCTGAGTCATGAGAGAGAGCACCTGGGCGTCCACCTCGTCGTGTCCCCGAGTCACGCGCGGCACAAAGCTGTGCGCACTCTCGGCGTTCAGTGCGATTCCGCGGAGGTCTGTCAGGCGAATCATGTCAGGACTATCGTACTCGGGGCTCATGGCGCTCGGCCCTCAGGCATCTGGCTTAAGATGGAACAAATGACTACACCAGACGCCCTCAGCCCCTCGCAAGCCTTTCTCGAAGCGTTCCGCCGACATGGAGCAGGAATTGCCGTGGTGACCCTCCTCAAGAAGGACGGATCTCCCACCGGATTCATCGCCAGTTCTCTGGCTTCCCTCTCGGCAAACCCGCCAATCGCGAGTTTCAACATGGCCCAGACCGCCAGTTCATGGTCGTCGCTCACAGTCGACACCCCCGTAATCATCCACATGCTCTCGACGACCAACCTCGATCTTGCACACAAAATGGCGGGTGAATCCGACCAGCGCTTTACCGGCGACCACTGGGAAGAAGGACCAGGTGGCCTTCCGGTTCTCAAGAACGTGCACGCGTGGTTGAGCGCCACCATCGTGGCAGTAACCGAGGTTGAATTCAGCGCCATGGTCGCCGCACGAGTAACCGGTGGGTCAATGGGTGCGCCCGCAACTCCCCTGGCCTATTCCGAAAAGGACTATCGGGCTGTCACGGCTTTCTAGCTACTCAAGCAGCGTGAGCCCAACAGGCTCTTGACCTCACCGATGAGGTCCTCGGTCACGCTGACAGTTCGGGGAAGCTCAAACACTCGGGCAACGCCTGACTTCACAAGTCTCAGGCGAACGCTGGCGTGGCCCTCGTGGCGGCTGAGTGCTTCATCGAGTGCGGTAAGTACCGGCACGGTAGCGAAAGACTCGGGCACCGTCAGCGTCAAAGGTTCGTCGCTGGAGGGAGGGGAAATATCCAACGGAATGAGCTCAATGGCATGGAGCCCGATCCCGTCATCCCGCCTCGATACCCGTCCGCGAAGCGCCACGATGGAATCTTCCGCTAGCTCTGTTTGATAGTTCTTGTACGTCTTGCCAAGGAACATGATGGACACTTCGCCACCGAAGTCCTCAATGGTCACCTGTGCATAGGGGTTGCCGCTGGCTCTGGCGACTTTGTGATTCACCGCGGTGACAAGCCCCGCCACAGTGACAGTGTCCCCGTCCTCCTTGTCAGAGGCGAGGAGCTCGGCGAGGGAGATATCTGCCTCCCTGGCAATCGCGACCTCGAGCCCCGCCAGAGGATGGTCAGAAACATACAGTCCCAACATGTCCCGCTCGAGGCTCAGGAGCTCTTTCCTGGACCACTCCGGCCGATCAGGGACGACATTCGTCGGAGCAGTGCCGGCCTGTTCGAACAAGCTGTCAAAATCAAATCCCACATCGCCGTGCTCTTGCGCTTTTTTGTCCCGCGACGCCGACTCCACGGCAGATTCGTGAATATCGAACAGGGACCGTCGGGTGTTGCCCAGCTGGTCGAAAGCGCCGCCCTTAATAAGCGATTCAATGGTTCGCTTATTCAGAACGGTGGAGGGGGCCTTCTTGATGAAGTCATGAAAGGAGGTGAAATTTCCCTGTGACTCGCGTGCGTCGCGAATGCCCTGCACGACCCCCACCCCGACGTTTCGAATTGCGGCCAAGCCAAATCGAATGTCATCTCCCACAGCACTGAAGGTTGCAATGGATTCGTTGACATCCGGCGGCAGAACGTTGATGCCCATCCGACGGCATTCGTTGAGATATATCGCGGACTTGTCCTTCTGGTCACTCACACTGGTCAACAGTGCCGCCATGTACTCGGCCGGGTAGTGCGCCTTGAGATAGGCCGTCCAGTAGGAAATCATGCCGTAGGCGGCGGAGTGAGCCTTATTGAAGGCATAGTCGGAAAACGGAACAAGAACTTCCCAGAGCGCCTGGATCGACTGATCGGAGAACCCATTGCGTCGCATACCTTCTCGGAAGGTTTCGAACTGGATATCGAGTTCTTCTTTCTTCTTCTTACCCATTGCGCGACGGAGGAGATCTGCCTGCGCCAGGGTGTACCCGGCGAGCTTCTGGGCGATCGCCATGACCTGCTCCTGATACACGATCAGCCCATAGGTTTCGCCGAGCACCTCCTCCAACGCTTCTGCGAGTTCGAGGTGCAGCGGGGTGATGTCCTGGGCGCCATTTTTGCGCAGGGCGTAGTTGGTGTGCGAATCTGCGCCCATTGGGCCAGGGCGATACAGGGCCAGGACGGCCGAAATGTCTTGGAAGCTATCGGGCTTGAGCAGACGCAACAGACTGCGCATTGGACCACCGTCCAACTGGAAGACTCCCAACGTGTCACCTCTGCTCAAGAGCGCATACGCGTCGGCATCGTCGAGGGTGAGCTCTTCCAGCACGGGACGGTGCCCCCGGTTGAGCTCGATGTTGTCGAGTGCGTCATCAATGATGGTGAGGTTGCGCAGTGACAGAAAGTCCATCTTCACCAAGCCCAACGCCTCGGAGGCGGGGAAATCGAACTGTGTGACGATCTGACCGTCCTGCTCGCGACGCATAATGGGCACGATGTCGAGCAGGGGGGTACTCGACATAATCACTCCGGCGGCGTGCACACCCCACTGGCGCTTGAGGTTCTCCAAACCGGTCGCTGTGTCAAACACCTGTTTGGCGTCAGGGTCAGTCTCTACGAGGACGCGTAAATCAGCGGCCTCTTTGTACCGCTCGTGTGATTTGGTGACGACTCCATCGAGGGACATCTCTTTACCCATCACACCCGCCGGCATGAGTTTAGTGAGCTTCTCCCCCATACCAAAGGGGAACCCCAGGACCCTGGCGGAATCCTTCAGGGCTTGCTTGGCCTTGATGGTTCCGAAGGTAACAATCTGCGCGACTCGATCGTCGCCGTACTTATCGCTGACGTAGCGAATTACTTCACCTCGGCGACGCTCGTCAAAGTCCACATCGAAGTCCGGCATAGAGACCCGATCCGGGTTCAAGAACCGTTCAAAGATGAGACCGTGCTCGAGTGGGTCCAACTCGGTGATGCGCATGGCGTAGGCGGCCATTGACCCCGCACCTGATCCACGGCCGGGACCCACACGGATACCGTGCTCCTTGGCCCAGTTGATGAAGTCCGCAACCACGAGGAAATAGCTGGCGAACCCCATCTGAGAGATAACGCCAATTTCGTACTCCGCTTGGGCTTTGACTCTCTCCGGAACGCCGGCGGGATACCGTTCTGCGAGACCGCGATGGACCTCTTTTTCAAAGAAGCTCGTTTCGCTTTCACCCTCGGGAACAGGGAACCGGGGCATGTAATTGGCGGTCTCGTCGAAAGTCACGGATGCCCTCTGGGCAATCAGCAACGTGTTGTCACAGGCCTCAGGGAAGTCAGCGAACAGCGCACGCATCTGCGCCGCAGATTTGACGTAGAACTCATTGGTGTCAAATTTGAACCGCTTGGGATCATCCAACGTGGACCCCGATTGCACACACAGGAGCGCAGCGTGGGCTTCGGCGTCCTCAGCAGTGGTGTAGTGCAGGTCGTTCGTTGCCAGGAGAGGAATTCCTAACTCGCGAGAGATTCGAACCAGGTCTCCCATCACCCTTTTTTCAATGCCTAACCCGTGGTCCATGAGTTCGACGAAGTAGTTGTCCTTGCCGAAAATGTCCCGAAACTCTGCCGCCGCTGCCAATGCCTGGTCATACTGACCCAAGCGAAGCCGCGTTTGCACCTCGCTGCTCGGACAGCCCGTTGTCGCAATGACACCGGATGAGTAGGTCTGGAGCAGGTCTCGATCCATTCGAGGTTTGAAGTAGTAGCCCTCCAAGGAGGCCAACGACGACATTCGGAAGAGGTTGTGCATTCCTTCCGTGTTTTCCGCCATGAGGGTCACGTGGGTGTAGGCACCCGCACCCGAGACATCGTCCTCTCCTCCTGAACCCCATTTGACTCGGGTTTTCTCGGAGCGGGGTGTGCCGGGGGTGAGATAGGCCTCAATACCAATGACCGGATTAACCCCGGCTGCTGTGGCTTTTTTCCAAAACTCGTACGCACCAAACATCACACCGTGGTCTGTCATCGCGACAGCGGGCATCTCCTGCCGAGCTACTTCCTCGACAAGGTCAGAAATTTTTGCCGCCCCATCCAGCATGGAGTACTCGGTGTGCACGTGAAGGTGCGCAAACGAGTCGCGAGAGGACGCCACAAACAACTCCTTGAGGGTTGGAATCTCTAGAGTAAACCGCGCTGACCTTGGTCGTGGCAGGCGCCCCGAAAATCAGGCTCTTAAGCGCTCAAGTGCAACATTAAGGTCGTCGGGAAAACCACAGCGAACGTGCACGGGCTTGCCGGTGACGGGATGAGCGAACTCCAATTCGCTGGCGTGCAGCCATTGCCTGGTCACACCCAATTTCTCCGCGAGCGTGGGATCAGCTCCGTACAGTGTGTCTCCCACAATTGGGTGGCGGTGCGCACTCATATGCACGCGGATTTGGTGGGTTCGCCCCGTTTCCAAGGTCACCCTCAACAGCGCAGCCCCCGAAAAAGCCTCCAGGGTTTCGTAATGGGTCACTGAGTCCCGTCCCCCCGCAACGACGGCAAACTTCCACGATGAGCTCGGGTGGCGACCAATGGGGGCGTCGATGGTTCCGGTCGCGGGATCCGGGTGTCCCTGAACCAGAGCGTGGTAAATCTTGTGAACCTCTCGTGCCTTGAATGCGCGCTTTAGGCGGCTGTAGGCAACCTCGCTTTTTGCCACTGCCATCAAGCCTGATGTGCCCACGTCGAGCCGGTGCACAATTCCCTGACGCTCTGGGGGTCCAGAGGTTGAAATCCTGTACCCGGCGCCGGCCAGTGCACCAAGGACGGAGGGCCCATCCCAGCTTGGTGCGGGGTGTGCAGCCAGCCCTGGCGGCTTATCGACAATCACGACATCGTCATCGTCATACACGATGGCCATCGAATCCACGATGATCGGCTCGATGGTGGGTGCCTTCTTGGGCTCAAACGTCACCTCGAGCAGGGCACCCGATCGCACTCGATCGGACTTACCTCCGGCAACACCGTCGAGAACCGCCCCACCCTCGTCAATGACAGCTTGGGAAAAGCCGCGCGAAAAACCAAACAGCCGCGACAGCACCACATCGAGCCGCTCTCCAGCGAGCCCTTCAGGGACCGGGATGGTCCGGGTCTCTGTCACGAGTCAACGCCCAGAACAAGAGCCCACGAAGGGTTCACAGTGAGTGAATCGACGCTTCTACGCACCTGCTGGGGCTGCTGAAGGTGCGGAGGTGGACTCCAAGCCCTGAATTTGCTGGTTGATGAAGGATTTCAGGCTCAAGCGATATTCGCGCTCGAATGCGCGAAGCTGCTCCACTTCACCCTCAATGACGCTTCGCTCACTGTGCAAGCGGGCAACCTCTTGAGCGTGCTGGGTTTGGGCTTCCTGGACAATGCGAGCCGCCTGCGCGTGACCCTCGGCGATGAGCTCATCGCGTTTTTGGATTCCCTCACGCACGTGCTCTTCGTGGAGACGGCGGGCCAGTTGCAGAAGATTGTTGGCGTTCTCAGTGTCGACGACATCTCCACCTGAGGCGGGCAGCGGGTTGACGCCCACTGCGCTAGCGGACCCTCCAGAGCGCTGAAGCTCTGCAATGCGGGCATCACTGGCGGCCAATCTCTGGGCCAATTCTTCGTTTTCGGCGAGAAGCCGACGCATCTCTACGACAACGGCATCCAGAAAGTCGTCGACCTCGTCCTGGTCGTATCCTTCGCGAAACTTGGTCGACTGGAACCGTTTGTTGACAATGTCCTCAGCTGTTAGCGCCATGAGATGTACCTCGTTTGTTCACTCGGGGGTTTCGGATAGGTCGTCGGAGATTGCTGAAATCCCTCCCGATACCCTAGCGCGACGGGCAGAAAATCCTGGGATATCAGCGAAGAGCCCCGACGACGGACATCATGATGAGGGTTCCGATCATCAGAGCACTCCAGCCCAGATCAATTCCTGCACCACCAAAGCGCAGGGTCGGGATGACCCTGCGGACTGCGGCGAGGGGCTTATCCGTAACGGTGTATGCCACTTCTGCGGCCATGAGAACCACGCCCTTCGGGCGAAAATTCCGGGACAATACCCGCACCCAGTCAAAGATGAAGCGCACCCACATCGCAATAAAAAAGACGTACAGCGCGATATAGGCAATGGAAGCGAGAGCGGAGACCATGGCCCCCATTATGCCCGGCTAGGCCGGCAAAGACTCTCAGTCAAGCAGCGAGGCGTCGAGTTCAGACTCGACACCGTCACCCTCACCACTGACCAGCACGTGAGAGGGAGACAGAAGGAAAACCTTCGGAGTCACCCGCTCGATGTGTCCGCGCAAGCCTTGGGAGAGCCCGCTGGAGAAGTCCACCAGGCGCCGTGCTTCTGATTCGCTCATCTGCGTGAGGTTGATGATGACAGGGATTCCCTCACGGAACGTCTCCGCGATCATCTTCGCGTCGTCATACTTCTTCGGGTGGACGGTCAAAATCTCGTTCACATCACTCACCCCGTGCTTTGATCCCCGACGAAGGGGCGTAACGGTTGCGCGAGGAGCAGCCTGAGCGCTCTCGGGATGAGCCGGACTCTTCGATGACGGTGCGTCATCGTAAGACTCCTCGGCCAGACCGAGAAATTCCAGTGTTTTCCGTAGTGGATTTGCCATGAGTGCCCCTTATTTCGCAGGTTGACTCTTTAAGGCTAGGTGGCGGGGGGCCGTTTTCCCGTGATTGCCGTCCCGATGCGCAGGTGTGTCGCACCGGCGGCTATTGCCTCACGAAAGTCACCCGACATGCCCAAAGAGAGGTCGGTCGCCGCTGGCGCGATGGCCTGCACTCCCGCCTGGTACGACACCACGCGCTCAAATGCTCGTGCGGGCTCTTCGTCCTGGGGTGCAACCGCCATAATTCCGCGCAGACGCAGGTTCCCTGCCGCCAACACGTGCTCAGCAAGCTTCACCAGGTCCTCGGGCTCGACACCCCCACGACCGGGCACATCGGTGAGGTTGACCTCGAGAAAAACGTCGACGTTACCCTCGTATTTCGCCAGTGCATCCACCAGCGACGTCCGATCAACGGAATGGATGACATCGCAATACGCGGCCACGGCCCGGGCTTTGTTCGATTGCAACTGGCCGACAAAGTGCCAGGTCACATCGAGATCACTCAGTTCTGCGCTCTTAGCCGACGCCTCTTGATGGCGGTTCTCCCCCACGTTGCGAACACCCAGCTCATAAAGCTCACGAACGAGTTCGGCCGGGTGAAACTTGGTCACCACGATTGTGGTGACCTCCGCCGGAGAGCGCCCAACGTCGAGGCAGGCCACCTCCACGTCGCGCTGGATGGAATGCCACCGATCCGCGAGCGTGTCGGCCACGAGTATCCCTACCGCAGGAATTCGGGAACGTCGAGTTCGCCGTCGTCGTCCGCTTCAGCAGCGAATGCCGGTGCTTCCTCGGCGGGAATGGAGGGCTGCTGCTCAGAAGGCAGAAGCCACGACTCCTCCGCCACCGGCTCTACGTTGTCGCTTGCGCTGACGGGCTGTGCGGCGGGCACTGGCGCTGCGGAGCGCTGCTGGGATTCGTCGAAGCCCGCGGCAACCACTGTCACCCGCACCTCATCTCCCAACGAGTCGTCAATGACAGCACCAAACATGATGTTGGCATCCGGGTGGACTGCTTCCTCGACCAACTTGGCAGCGTCGTTGATTTCGTAGAGTCCCAGGTTGGAGCCACCTTGAATCGAGAGCAGAACCCCCTGGGCGCCCTCGATGCTCGATTCGAGCAGAGGAGACGCTACGGCGAGCTCTGCAGCCTTGACAGCCCGGTCAGCGCCTCTGGCCGACCCAATGCCCATCAGGGCTGTTCCAGCATCCTGCATGACCGATTTCACGTCCGCGAAATCCAAGTTGATCAACCCGGGCGTGGTGATGAGATCGGTGATGCCCTGAACCCCGGCCAGCAGAACGTGATCGGCTGTCTCAAAGGCTTCCAGCATGCTGATGGTGCGATCTGAAATCTCGAGCAGACGGTCATTGGGAACGACAATCAGAGTGTCCACTTCGTCCTTGAGGGCCTGAACCCCGACCTCCGCTTGCGACATCCGACGCTTACCCTCAAACGCGAAAGGCTTTGTCACGATCCCAACGGTTAGGGCGCCGATGGATTTTGCAATGCGAGCCACCACGGGTGCCCCACCGGTCCCGGTCCCGCCACCTTCGCCTGCAGTGACAAACACCATGTCGGCTCCCGCGAGGGCTTGCTCGATTTCTTCTTGGTGGTCCTCTGCTGCTCGACGACCCACCTCGGGGTCGGCGCCCGCGCCGAGTCCGCGAGTCAGGTCGCGACCAACGTCGAGTTTCACATCCGCGTCACTCATCAAGAGCGCCTGCGCGTCGGTGTTGATGGCGATAAATTCCACACCCCGCAACCCTCGATCAATCATGCGATTGACGGCGTTGACGCCACCACCGCCGACCCCCACTACTTTGATCAAAGCGTGGTAGTTGTGTTGACCGGGCACCGGATCTCCTTTGAGGTAAACCTTAAAGCTTTAGTTGAAGATGAGAGTTTTATTCACTTTTGTTCTGCACTGACCGTACGGCGCCCGGAGTCATCACTCGGGCAGGCTCCGGGCGTGTCGCAGAACCCGAAAACACAAGGAAAACTCAGCCCCTGGTGCGGACGACCACACTGTCAGGGGTGGTGACGTCAATGATCTTCGTGTCGCCATCCCCCAGAGCGATGAGGCTTGCAGCGAGCACCCGCGCTTTCGCGGGAGAACGCTCGGAACTGCCCCACACGACCTCGTGAGAACTCCCACGAATGGTGAAGCGGACATCATCCAGAGTGGTTGCCGTGACGCCCTCTACCTGCACCAACAACTCATCGGGGAGAGCCAGGAGCACGCGAGAAATAGCCGTAAAGCTCGGAGAGTCGGTCTCTGGCTGCACCAGGATCTGGGGCAAACCCTGCGGGAGAATCGCTTCCTCCCACAACACGACACCTGCCGCGTCTACGATCTCGAAGGCTTCGCGTCCTCGAAACGCGCCGAGTGGCTTGCGCTCCACAATGCTGACCACCAGCGTTCCCGGCGGCTCCAGGCGCGTTTCAAAAGCCTGAATCAGGGTGAGCGGCTCTAGAGCGCTGGCAACGCGCTCATCGCTCACCCGGGCCAGTGGCTCGCCGTATAGCCCGGCCAGCGCTTGCTCAATGTGAGCCGGAGTCACTCGAGTGCCTCCCTCCACGCGAACGTCCCGCAGCGCAAGAGCCGGGGAGAGCGTCAAGACGATGACGCTCAAGACCAAGAGACCCACACTTCCCAGCGAAATGGCCCACGTAATTCTCCGACACCGGGTGGCCTCGGTGAATCGCCGATACTCCGCCTTCTCCGCTGAGACACGCTGGCGCGAGGCCTGCTTGACCTTTGCCGAGGAGGGCGAGGGCTGGGCGCGCTTCGCTGGCGCTTTGCTGGGCCTGCGGGGCGAAAAACCCTCGGGTCTATCCACCCGAGGCCTCATCGCGACGCCTCTTCGCGGCCAAGAGCTGCGGGACGATTTGGTAGAGGTCTCCCGTGGACATCGTGAGAACAATGTCACCCGGCATAGCTCGCGTCACAGCGAGCTCGCACGCCGCGTCCCATGCAGGCTCAAACTCGAACGACGAACCCGAGGCCATCCGATCCAGAATCAGCTGCGTGGTGACGCCCTCGATGGGGTCCTCTCGGGATCCAAAAATATCGAGAAATATCGTGTGATCGCTTCCCTGGGAAAAAGCGTCGGCAAGCTCCCCGGCCATGTATTGCGTCCGGGAATACAGGTGTGGCTGAAACATCGTGATGACGGAGCCATCCCCGGCAACAGCGTGCGCAGTTTCCAGGGCAGCTGCGACTTCGGTGGGGTGGTGTGCGTGGTCGTCATAGAAACGAACTCCGCCAATCTCTGCGTGAAATTGGAACCGGCGATCGGCACCTTGGAAGCCACTGGCAGCATCCGCGGCATCCTGGAGTGAGAACCCAGTCGCAATCAGGGTTGCGATTACTCCCGTGGCGTTGAGCGCCGGGAGCCGACCGGGGACACCGAGCTCGCACTGAGCGCTCTCCCCCTGATACGTCACACTAAAGCGCGCTCGGGGACCCGCCACCAGATCGGTTATCTGGACGGTGGCATCGGGATGTACGCCATAGGTGATGACCCGCGCCGATGGTTCCATACGCGCGGCCAGGTGCCGAGTGCCCTCGTCATCGGCACACAGCACCACAGCCTCGCGCGCGGTGCGGGCAAAATCGTCGAACGCGTCGTAAATCGCATCGAGCGTTCCATAAAAATCCAGATGGTCGGGTGCGATGTTGGTAATCATCACCACGGCAGGGTCGTATCCCACAAACGATCGATCGGATTCGTCCGCTTCGATGACGAAAAGGTCGTCGGTGCCCCATCGAGAGGACACGCCCCACTCGCTGATGACTCCCCCGTTCACCGCTCCAACCGGAAGTCCACAGCGATCCAACGCGGTAGCGAGCATGGCCGTGGAGGTGGTCTTCCCGTGGGAGCCCGCAACCGCCAGAACCCGTTTACCTCGGATTATCCAGCGCAGCGCTTCGGAGCGATGAAGGATCGTGAGTCCGCGGGCTGTGGCTTCCGCGAATTCGGGATTGTTCTCGCGGACCGCACTCGAGACGACGACCGTATCTGCCGAACCGAGGTGGCTGGCGTCGTGCCCAATGTGCACAGGTATGCCCGCTGATTCCAGCGACTCGGTCACCTCCGAGGCAAAGCGGTCTGAGCCGGTCACGACCAGGCCACGCTCTCTCAAGACTCGGGCAATTCCGCTCATCCCCGAACCGCCCACCCCAATGCAGTGAACCTGGCCAAGCTCCGCGGGGATTTCTCTGCCTATCTCCGGTCTCATGACCGCTCACCTTTCTTCGGGTCTCCGAGGGCCCCGGCCATCACCTGGACAAACGCTTCCGCGGCATCCGCCCGTCCCAGCCCCTTCGCGCGTGCGCGCATACTCTCCAGGGCGACATCGTCATTGAGTAGCGGGAGGACGGTCGTGCGCACAGCGGCGGGGGTGAAATCGGAGTCCCCCACCAGTACGGCAGCACCGGCCTGCAAGGAATTGCCTGCGTTCTTTTCCTGCTCACCGTTTCCCACGGGATAGGGAACAAATACGGCGGGCAAGCCTAAGAGCTGAATTTCAGACACCGTCGCCGCTCCCGCACGAGAGATCACGGCTGTGGCGGCGGCGAACGCGAGATCCATGCGGTCGCAGTAGCGAAGAGCCACGTAACCCGGTCCCACAGAGGCTGGAAGGGGGTTTCGATTGCCCACGATGTGGAGAATTTGCCACCCGGCGGCCAGGAGATCGGCTGCAACAGCTTCGATTGTCGAGTTGATCGTCACCGAACCCTGTGAGCCACCAGTCACCACAAGAGTCTTTTTCCGCGCCGAGAGTCCAAAGTGCTTGCGGGCATCAGAGACGCTCGTGCGTGTGGTGGGGTGAGTAATGGCGCGGGCCATCGGCATACCCAGCAGCTTCGCGCCGGGAAGGTTTGTCACAGAAAACGTGGTGACGACGTGGCGGGTGAGCCGTGCACCCCATCGGTTGGCAAACCCTGCGACAGCGTTCGCCTCATGAATAACGAGCGGCACCCGCGCTAGCCAGGCCGCAACATACACAGGTGCCGACACGTATCCACCGAAGCCGGCCACAATCTTCGCGCGATGGGAGCGGATGATGCGAAAACTTGCCACAACAGCGGCGATAAAGCGCGGCACAAACATAAGCGCCCTCAACGACAATCGTCTCGGCAACGGCAATCTTCCGATGGTGACGAGGGCATACCCAGCCTCAGGGACAAGCCGCGTCTCTAACCCCTCCTTCGTGCCCACAACGAGAATTTCCGCGGGGGTCGCTACTTCGTGGCGGATGAGCTCGTGCGCTACGGCAAGCAGCGGGTTCACGTGCCCGGCGGTGCCTCCACCGGCAAGAAGCACTCGAGTCATCGCGCAGATCTCTGCCGGGCAGGTGGCGCGCTGACGGAGACGGCATCATGGCGGTTGACCGCCATGACCACTCCCACCGCGATGAGCGAGGACATCAGCGCCGACCCGCCCACCGACATGAAGGGTAGCGGGACTCCGAGAACGGGAAGAACTTCGAGCACCACGGCGATGTTGATCAGCGCCTGTCCAATCAACCAGACCATGACTCCGCCGGTCACCAGACGCGCAAAAGGGTCCGGCTGGTTGCGCACCAGCCGTGCCATGGCGACGGCCAAAACAACAAAGGACACAATGACCATGCTCGTGCCGATGAGGCCGAGTTCCTCCCCCACTATGGCAAAGATGAAGTCTGTTTCGGCCTCAGGTAGCCACGACCATTTGGCGCGGGAATTTCCCAGTCCCACCCCGAAGACTCCGCCGGATCCCAGCGCAAATGTGGAGTGCACAATTTGCCAGCAGCTCCCCAAGTAGTCGTCCTCCGTGCAGCCGGAGAACCACGTCATGATGCGAGAAATCCTTGATGGACTGAGCAGCGCCAGGAACGCTACACCGGCTCCAATCACGGCGACCACGGTCAGCAGGTGACTCATGCGAGCGCCCGCCAGGAAAACAATGCCCAGGGCAATCAGGGTCATTACTCCCATAGTTCCCAGATCCTGGCCCATGACAACCAGGCTGAGGGCAATCAGGACCCCCAGGCCGAGGGATCGAACCAAGGTGCGGTAGTCCTCAACATCGTCTATTCGGTCCGCAAGAATCGCTGCCATCCACATGATCATCGCGACCTTCAGAATTTCAGACGGCTGCCCTGTCAAACCCGCGATATTGACCCAGTTCGTGTTACCCCCTGAGGTAATACCCAGCGGTGTGAAGACCAAGCCCTGCAGGAGCAGAGCACCAAGAAAGAGTGTGGGTGCCATTTTCTTGAGACTTCGAGGGGGAAAGCGAGAAATGACGAGCATCATCGGAATACCCAACAGGACCCAGATAACTTGCCGGAAAAAGGTGGCAAAGAAATTCCCATCGTTGCCAAGGGCTGAGCCCACAAAAGACGACGACAGCACCATGACCAGTCCAAAAATGACCAGGAAAAACACCATCGACACCATGACGACGAAGTCAGCAGATTCATGCCCGAAGAGCCGCTTCACCGTGACGGTGACACGAGGAGCGGACGCTCGAGCAGCCGTCTGGGTCATCGCCACCTCACCTGCCTCACGCTGACACAACCTTCATCCCCTGCTTGATAGAGAGGACACCCCATAAGTGTGCGGGGAAAACCACCAAACAACGGCTAAGGCACGCCGAATGGACCAACGCCTTCAGGTCCTAGGGCAGGCTCAACACTCCGGCGATCAGGGCCGGTTCGACGTCACGAGAGCGGGCAATGGCCACAGCCGCCAATATCGCAGGAATGTCCCCGGGGATGTCCCATCCGGCTTCTGCAAGCTCGTCAACTGTTGAAATCTCGAGCGCCTGGTTGGCGCGGTCCTCCAGGAATGCGCGATCCACGATAATTCCTTCGACCACACCGATGTCGCTCATGCCCGGCGAGTCCAGGCCGATACCAATGGCCCTGGCGCCCTCCACAACATCGGCGTCAGCAACCTGAGATTCCGAGGGCCCCACCCCTTTGCGATAGACGCAGGCCAGTGTTGTTCCATCGAAGAACACTCCCGACTCTGCGGGACTGCCCTCACCCCAGGACACCGTAACCCTGGGGCTTACCGGACTGTCGGGAAAACGCTCTTTCCATACAAGTGAAGCTGGAGAGACCTGAATAATCAGAGCCGAATAGGGACGGGGCTCCCGCAGAGCATCCAGGAGGGGTGGCGCCTGAAAGCCAACCACCCTCGT
Organism: Microbacteriaceae bacterium; assembly: GCA_018666065.1. GTDB lineage: Bacteria > Actinomycetota > Actinomycetes > Actinomycetales > Microbacteriaceae > Pontimonas. Next base: position 47,380 of record JABJAO010000011.1, read on the forward strand.
GGGGTGCGAAGCAGCCTGGAAAATTCTCTGTGCGAGCCCCACCGTCGTGTCACTATCGCCGCTGTGCTGGACCAGAATCCACTCCGCGGGCTCACCGCTCTTATCTCGCAACCGCCACGCAAGATTGAGATCGGACAACACCGGGACACCCGCATGGGAAAGCTGGACCACCACGGGATCTGTCGGCGCAACCCCGGGTGACACAACAGCAAAATCAGGGTCGATTCCCTCAAGCGCCGCGTGCCGTTGAGTATCGTCAGATTCGACAATTACCCGAGCGCCCACCACTTCGGAGAGCTTCACAATGTCTGGAGCGGCTTCGGCCGCTATGACCGTGACATCACAGCCCAGCTCGCACAGTGTGTCGACGATGGCGAAGCCGGTGTGTCCAAGGCCGATGACAACGGCACGCAGACCCGACCACGGCGAATGCCAACTTGTGAGATTTTCCGGGGCGGCACTACTCAACGACTGAGCCACTCCAGGTAGAACAGGCCAGCTCCCACAGCTGCAAACAACCCGGCAATTAGCCAGAACCGCACCACGATCGTGACTTCTGCCCAGCCCTTGATTTCATAATGATGATGCAGCGGGGAGGAGTAGAAAATCCGTCGACCCCCGGTGGCCTTGAAATACAAGCGCTGAAGAATGACCGACCCGGTCAGAATGACAAAGAGTCCCCCGACAATCGGGAGGAGAATTTCGGTGCGGGAGAAGAGCGCTAACGCGGCAACTCCCCCACCCAGAGCCAGCGAGCCCGTATCGCCCATGAAAATCTTTGCAGGTGAGGTGTTCCACCACAGGAACCCAATCAAACTGGCAGCCGCTATCGCCGCCACAGCAGTGAGCTCCAGTGAGTCACGGACCTCGTAACACTTATAGAGGACGTCTTCATCGGGGAAGGCTCGGTAGCACGACTGGTTGAACTGCCAGAACGTAATCATCACGTAGGCGACAAAAACCAAAATGGTCGAACCGCTGGCAAGCCCATCAAGACCGTCGGTCAGATTCACCGCGTTGGAGGTTCCCACGATGATCAGCGTCGCCCAGATCGCAAACGCTACGACGGCAGCCCAGTACCCCCACTCCACAAACGACACGACATCGGCGCCCCGCACGAGGGAAATTCCCTGTGCAGCGGGCGTGACACCGTTGTCATCGGCGAACGAGAGTGCGCCCCACGCAAACGCAATAGAGACAGCCAGTTGGCCGATGACTTTGCCTCGCGGAGACAATCCCAATGACTGCTGGCGCCGGACTTTGGAAAAATCATCAAGGAAAC
>JABJAO010000045.1 GCA_018666065.1 Microbacteriaceae bacterium
CGTACCGATTCAGCGCATCCACCTCGGCAACGAGCACGTCACCGACGGCGATGTCGCCCGCCTCGAGCGTTACGGTGTGGCTGATGAGCCCCGGTACGGGTTTTTGCACGTCGAGGACTCGGGCAATCGCGCTGTCGCCTCGAAGCACACCGTGGTCGGAGACCTGCCCTCCAGACTCTGCGTAGAGGGGAGTTTCGGCAAGAATGACCTCCACACTCTGTCCCTCAGAGGCGCGTGTAACGCTGACGCCATCGTGAATGATGCCGAGCACCTGAGAGCTGGTCTCCATTGCGTCATAGCCGGTAAACACCGTCTCACCTGAGGCGCGAAATTCTCGATAGACGGAGAGATCAGCCAGCGTAGATTTCTTTGACTTGGCATCAGTTTTTGCCCGGTCGCGCTGCTGAGTCATCAACGCATCAAAGCCCTCGCGATCAACAGACAGTCCCGACTCTTCTGCGATTTCCAGGGTGAGGTCAATGGGGAACCCGTAGGTATCGTGCAAGACGAACGCAGTATCGCCAGCGAGGAGCGCGCCACCCGCAGTCTTGGTCTCGGCAACCGCGACATCCAAAATGCTGGTTCCCGATTCCAAAGTTTTGAGGAACGATTCTTCTTCGGCAACCGCCAGTCCACGCACGCGGTCGTATTCCTGAGCGACGTCCGGGTACGCGGCAGACATGGCGTCCCTCGATGCCTCGAACAGTGCGGGGAAACTGGCCTCGTGCACACCCAGTAGACGCATCGAACGGATGCTGCGTCGAAGCAGACGCCGAAGCACGTAGCCTCGACCATCATTTGCGGGGACAACGCCGTCCGTCATCAACATCAGGGAGGAGCGAATGTGGTCTGCGATGACACGCATGCGCACATCGTCATCCTGATCTGCGCCATAGCGGCGACCAGAAAGTTCAGAGGCGACATCCAGGACGGGTCTCACCTGGTCAATCTCGTACATGTTGGCGACGCCCTGCTTGAGGAAGGCAACTCGTTCCATGCCCATGCCGGTGTCGATATTCTTCTGTGGCAGCTCGCCGACGATGTCAAAGTCCACCTTGCTGCGGACGTTCTCAATCGAGTACTGCATGAACACGAGGTTCCAGATCTCGAGGTATCGAGTGTCATCGACCGCGGGACCCCCATCGGGGCCAAATTGCGCACCGCGGTCAAAGTAAATTTCTGAACAGGGCCCAGCAGGTCCTGGCTGACCCGTAGACCAGTAGTTGTCCTCGCGACCCATCCGCTGGATGCGATGTTCGGGTATACCGGCGATGTCGCGCCAGAGTTTCTCCGCTTCGTCGTCTTCCTCGTAGACGGTGACCCAGAGATCCTTCTCGTCAAAGCCGAGCCCGCCGTCAGCCTCAGAGGCGGTGAGAAGCTCCCACGCATAGGAAATGGCGCCCTCTTTGAAATAGTCGCCAAACGAGAAGTTTCCATTCATTTGGAAGAACGTGCCGTGTCGGGTGGTTTTTCCCACCTCTTCGATATCGAGGGTTCGAATACATTTCTGCACGCTCGTGGCCCGCGGATACGGTGCAGGCACAACTCCCGTGAGATAGGGAATGAACGGGACCATGCCCGCGACTGTGAACATGAGGGTTGGATCATCGCTCACCAAGGACGCTGAGGGGACAATCGTGTGCCCTCGGTCACCGAAGAAGGACAGCCATCGACGCTGAATTTCGGCGGTTTCCATGTACGGGGTCCTGAGCTCTGTTAGGAACGGTAGGCGTCTCGGACGCCCTGAGTGAAGGTCTTAAGGGTAGAACGGGCACGCGCAAAAAAAGCACGACCCTCGGGGGTCTCGTTGACGACGTGTGCACCGATGAATCCCAGCACGAGCCCCATCAGAGCCGCGAGAAACTTTCCCATTGTCACATCCTCCCCCTCCAAGCCTAGAACACCGGAAACAACTGTGGTGGGGAAGAACTCTCCCCCACCACAGTGCCAAAGAATCTAGCGGGCTGCGTAGTACTCCACCACGAGCTGAACTTCACAGGTCACGGGAACCTCGGCGCGCTTCGGGCGACGAAGCAACACGGCCTGGAGCTTGTCGATTTCAACCTCGAGATAGCCAGGGACGGGTGGAAGAACATCGACGTGTCCACCCGCTGCGGCAACCTGGAAGGGCTCCATTTCCTCGCTGCGGGGCTTGACGTGAATCATCTGTCCGGGCTTGACGCGGAACGATGGACGGTCCACGAGCTCACCGTTGACCAGGATGTGGCGGTGGACAACCATCTGACGAGCTTGTGCCGTGGTCCGGGCAAAACCGGCGCGAAGCACGAGGGCGTCGAGACGCATCTCGAGCAACTCCACCAGGTTTTCACCGGTCAGACCCTGTGTCTTGCGGCTTTCTTCAAACACTCGACGAAGCTGAGCCTCGCGAATTCCATACTGCGCGCGCAAACGCTGCTTCTCACGCAGACGCACGGCGTAGTCGCTGTCTGCTTTGCGCTTGGTGCGACCGTGCTCACCGGGAGCGTAGGGGCGCTTCTCTAGATATTTGGCCGCTTTCGGCGTCAGAGGAATTCCGAGCGCGCGGGAAAGACGGGTCTTGCTTCTGGTACGTGAACGAGTCGACACGGACAACTACTCCTTGATAACGAGGGGGATGCACGAGGCACCGGAACAAAGCCACACTTGAGGGATTGGTCTACCGAAAGGCGCGGCTACAGCGACCCCTCCAAGAATCCACATCTCCGCAGCCGCACATCGATGAGGTCTCAGACCAGCGATAAAAATACCACAGAAACCGGTCTTGCCCTAGTCCCCCTGGCCGCGCACGATTCTGCGGATATGCCGAGTTCTCTCCTGAAGCTCTTTCTCGAGTCCCCTGGCCGACGGGCGGTAATACTCGGCGCCGCGCACGGCCTCCGGGGAATAGGCCTGAGTAACGATCCCCGACGGGTCATCATGTGGATAGAGATACCCTTGTCCGTGCCCCAGGCGCTCAGCCCCCGCATAGTGCGCATCGCGCAGGTGATGGGGAACCTCGCCAATACGGCCGTCACGAATGTCTGCCTGAGCCTCGTTGATCGCCACATATGCTGCGTTAGATTTCGGGGCCAACGCCAAATACACCGTCACCTCCGCCAGCGGTATACGCCCCTCCGGCATGCCAATCAGCGCAATCGCCTGGGCCGCAGACACGGCAAGGTTCAGCGCTGAAGGATCAGCCAGGCCAATGTCTTCTGCGGCAAGAATGATGAGCCTTCGGGCGATAAACCGTGCATCCTCCCCCGCCTCGATCATCCTCGCCAGGTAGTGCACTGCGGCATCGACGTCACTGCCCCGCACCGACTTGATGAAGGCGCTCGTCACGTCGTAGTGCTGGTCACCGTTGCTGTCGTAGCGAACCAGAGCTCGGTCTATTGCCAACGCCACATGCTCGGGATCAATCGTGTCGAGCCCCGCAGCGCTGGCGACCCCCGCGACTGCCTCCAGGGCTGTCAGAGCCTTGCGTGCGTCCCCCGCGGCGAGTCGAACGAGTTGCGCACGCGCCTCCGCGCTCACCTGAAAGGCTCCCGCAAGTCCACGTGGGTCAGCCGTTGCCCGGTCCAGGAGGACCCCAATGTGTTCATCGTCCAGCGGACGCAGGGTCACCACCAGCGAGCGACTGAGAAGAGGTGAGATGACGGAAAACGAAGGATTTTCGGTGGTAGCGGCGATCAAGACGACTAAGCCATTCTCAACTCCGGGCAACAGCGCATCCTGTTGCGCCTTGGAGAACCGGTGAATTTCGTCGAGAAACAACACCGGTGCCCGACCGGTCAACTCGCCCTCGATTCGCGCATCGCTCATCACGTCGCGGACATCCTTAACCCCCGCGGTCACGGCAGAGAGTTCGACAAACTTGCGACCGGATGATCGCGCGATAACACTCGCCAGTGTCGTTTTTCCCGTTCCTGGTGGTCCCCAAAGGATGACGGACGTCCCCGGGCCTTCCCGGTCGGGGTCTGCAAGCAGCCGCAATGGGGACCCCTCGCCCAAGACGTGGTCCTGCCCCACCACGTCGTCGACCTTCGAGGGGCGCAAGGCGACAGCCAGTGGCACGGGAGCACTAAAGAGAGCATCGCTTGCCATTCCCTCATGCTAGCGAGACGCCGCGCATCGCCGTCTAGGATGTGGAGGGGTTCTTACACAAGGGAGATGGCAGTGGCACAGGCAGATAAAGCTCGGCGGGAACAACTCAGGCAGTTCCAAGCCCGCCAATCCCTGCACGCCCACGTGTCAGGGCGCAAGAAAAAGGACCATTGGATGTCAATCCTGGCGGCCTCAGTCGCTGTGACGCTCTCGGGGCTTGGGCTCTGGGCCTACGGCAGCATCGGGCCGGGTAAACCTGCCACGGTTGCGGACGCAAGCTTGAGTGAATATCGGCAGTGGTCCGGTGAGCTCACGTTCACCAGCGCCGAACTTGGCATCACCCTCGATGGCGCACAGGCACCCCAGGCGGTTGCCAACTTCATCGATCTTGCGCAGCAGGGATGGTTCACCGAGACTGCATGCCACCGCTTGACAACCGAAGGGCTCTTTGTTGTGCAGTGCGGCGATCCCCTTGGTGTGGGAATCGGTAATCCCGGGTACACCTTTGGGCCCATTGAGAACGCACCCCAGGACGACGTCTACCCGCAGGGAACCCTCGCCATGGCCCGGGGAGCAAACGACGCCGAAAGCATGGGTAGCCAGTTCTTCATCGTGTATGAAGACAGCACAATTCCCTCGGATTTCGCTGGTGGATACACAGTTTTCGGTCAGATCACCAGCGGACTTGACGAATTCATCGACGCCTACGTGACGGCGGGCACCGCGGATGGCTCCACGGATGGACAACCCTCGACTCCCACGTTTATTGAAAGCATCACAATCCGGTAAATAACCGGCCATCACGCGGATACCGGTGCGCACGCCTGCAGTAGGCTGGCGGACGTCCCGCACGAGCACGAACAGGTTTGAGGAGCTATGGCCGCAACTGCCAACCCCCACGGTCGCGTCGACGATGACGGCACCGTCATGGTGCTCGATGGTGACTCCTGGCGTCCCGTCGGAAGTTACCCAGATGGGACACACGAGGAAGCACTCGCATACTTTGTCCGCAAGTTCGGCGAATTGGAATCGAAAGTAATTCTCGCAGAGCAGCGCCTAGCGGCAAAAGCACCCGCGAAGGACCTCGCTGCCCACGTGGAGAAGCTGCACGCGGAACTTGTCGAACCTTCCGCGGTGGGCGACCTGGCCGCTTTGCGGGCGCGCACCCAGGAGGTCGCAGACAAGCTCCCCAGCCTCGTTGAGGTTCAGCAGAAGGAGTCCGATGCGGCTCTGGAGGAGGCCCTGGCCACCCGAGAAAAAATTGTTGTCGCGATGGAAGCCCTCGCCGTGGAAGATCCCAGCAAGATTCGCTGGAAAACAACCGGCGCGTCGATGAGTGAGCTGTTTGATCAATGGCAGAACCACCAGCAGACTGGCCCACGAATCCCCAAGAAGACCGCGGACCTGCTGTGGGGGCGTTTCCGAAACGCGAAAAACGCCTTGGAGAAATCGCGCAGGGCCCATTTTCAGGAGCTTGAGTCAAAAACCAAGGAGTCAAAGAACGTCAAGCGTTCGCTGATCGAGCAGGCTGAGGCTCTCGCGGCGAAAGGCTCCGAGGGTATTCCGAGCTACCAGAAGCTCCTCACACAGTGGAAAGCGGCTCCCCGAGCTCAACGCAGCGTCGAAGACTCCCTCTGGGCAAAGTTCAAAGCAGCCGGGGATGTGCTGTATCAACAGAAAGCAGAGCAGGAAGCCAAAGACGATGAGGCCAATGCCGGCAACCTCGAGGCGAAGCAGGCCCTGATCAAGGATTTCTCTGACATCCTCACCCTGGACAACCGTGACGCAGCCACTGCGCGTTTGCGTCTATTCCACGAGAAATTCTCTGCCCTCGGACCGGTTCCGAAGAAAAACGTCCGCGCCCTCGACGCTGAGGTGAAGAAGTTTGACACCCATGTCCGCACTCTCGATCAGGAGTTTTGGTCGAAGAACGATCCCGAGAAGAAGGCTCGTTCGCATTCCATGGCCCAACAGCTCAAGGACGCAATCGCGGAGCTCGAATCGAGAATTTCTGCGTCGCAGGGCTCCGACAAGGCTGACCTCGAAGCCGAATTAGAGACCAAGAAGGCGTGGCTGGCGGTCGTCGACGCCTAGGTTTTGCACAAGCACTCCCCGTCTTTGGTGGAGTGAACCCGCATAGTCCATACTCCGGGCATGCATCTGACACCTCTCGAGCACAGCGCCGTCGCCGATGGCACCGCGCTCTCGATCAGCGGTCTCTTCTGGGCCCGCCCCTATTTCCCCTCAAGAAGTGAGCGAGTAGCGCTGATTGCACGGCACGTTCCCGGCTGGGCCATCGCCACAGCGAATACGGCAGGCTGGATGTGGACCGGGATGGGTTCCCCACTCCCTTTCGCTCTCCTTCGCCCCTCGCGCCCCGCGATTTCGCCACTCGCGCGGGAACAATGGGCTGCGAGGGAATTTCGCGCTGCGCATCACGGTCTCGCACGGGTAGGTGGGTTCGATTGTCTCGATCGAACTTCCACGGCACAGGAAATCATGTCCCACGGCAGCGATGTCGATGGTTCTGCAACCCAACTACTCTTCCTGACCCACGGCGAGCCACCGCAGCAGGACTGGAACCACGTGAGGATGTCTCCAGCCCGGAGGCGCCGCGCAACACAGATACTCGCTCGATGGACGGAGTTGGCGGAGGACTACCCCGACATCACGCGATAAACGTCGTACACTGCGTCTATTCGGCGCACGGCGTTCAGGACACGGTCGAGGTGGGTCACGTCCCCCATTTCGAAAACGAAGCGTGAAATAGCCAGGTGGCTATCGCTGGTGTTGACCGTGGCCGACAGGATATTAACGTGGTGCTCGGAAAGCACGCGGGTCACATCAGAGAGAAGCCCTGGGCGATCGAGAGCCTCAATCTGAATATGCACGAGGAAAACACTGCCCTTAGTAGGAGCCCATTCAACCTCAATCATGCGTTCGGGATCCTGGGTCAGTGAGGCGATGTTGCTGCAATCTTCCCGGTGGACACTCACGCCTGTTCCCCTGGTGACAAAACCCACGATGGGATCCCCGGGCACGGGTGTGCAACACCGAGCGAGCTTCACGAGAATGTCCGGAGCGCCTCGGACCAGTACTCCCGACTCGCTGACACGCCTGGGTGGTCGCGATCGGGTGGCAGCGGTGAAGAGGTCTTCGTCACCGTCATCATCCGTCTGGACGATGCCCAAAATCTTTTCAATGACCGACTGGGTCGACACATGACCTTCTCCGACCGCCGCATAAAGTCCTTCGACATCGGGGTAATTCAGCTGAGCGGCAACGCCCGCTACTGATTCCTGGTTCATCAGTTTTTGGAGGGGAAGATTCTGCTTGCGCATCGCGCGAGCAATAGCGTCTTTGCCCTGCTCGATGGCTTCCTCGCGTCGTTCTTTCGTGAACCACTGGCGAATCTTGCTGCTCGCGCGCTGCGACCGAACGAAGTTGAGCCAGTCTTTGCTGGGCCCTGCATCCGGATTCTTTGACGTGAATACCTCGACGGAGTCGCCACTCGTCAGCTCCGTGTCGAGGGGCACAAGCCGTTGGTTGACCTTTGCACCCATCGCCCTGTGTCCCACCTCTGTGTGAACGGCGTAAGCAAAATCAATCGGGGTGGCCCCTTTAGGCAGACCAATCACCTTGCCCTGGGGCGTGAAGACATACAGTTCCTTCGCCCCGATTTCGTAGCGCAAGGTTTCCAGGAACTCCGCAGGATCCGTTGTCTCCGCTTGCCAATCCGAAAGGTGTGCAAGCCATGCCATGTCGGTCTCTTGCGACGCCCGCTCGACCTCTTTGCCTTGGGAGGCCATGCGTTCTTTGTATTTCCAGTGCGCGGCGACACCAAACTCAGCCCGCTGGTGCATATCAGTGGTGCGAATTTGGATCTCGACAGCGCGCCCCTCGGGTCCGTACACGGTCGTGTGCAACGACTGGTAGAGGTTGAACTTCGGGGTGGCGATGTAGTCCTTAAAACGTCCGGGCATGGGGTTCCACCGGGCGTGAACAGCCCCAAGCGCGGCGTAACAATCGCGAATTGACCCCACCAAGATGCGAATCCCGGTGAGGTCGTGAATGTCGGTGAAATCGCGGCCTCGGTTGACCATTTTTTGATAAATCGAAAAGAACTGTTTGGGGCGACCGCCCACCTCGGCCTTGATTTTTGCTTTGCGCAGATCGTCCTTGACCGTGTCGATCACGGTGTCGACAAAGGCTTCACGCTCGGGAGATCGGGTGCGCACGAGGGACTCAATCTCCATGTAAATCTTGGGGTGCAATACGGCAAACGAGAGGTCTTCTAGCTCCCACTTGACCGTCTGAATTCCCAGGCGGTGTGCCAGTGGTGTGTAGATATCGAGTGTCTCCTGCGCTTTCTTTTGCGCCGACTCAGGGGAAACGAAACCCCAGGTTCGAGCGTTATGGAGACGATCGGCCAGCTTGATAACGAGAACCCGGATGTCTTTAGACATCGCGACAATCATTTTCCGCACGGTCTCCGCTTGAGCGTTATCGCCGTACTTGACCTTGTCGAGCTTCGTGACCCCATCGACGAGCATGCCGATTTCTTCACCAAAATCAGCCTTCAGGTCGTCGAGCGAATACTCCGTATCCTCGACCGTGTCGTGGAGAAGCGCTGCGGCAATGGTGATGGGCCCAATGCCGAGTTCGGCAAGAATCTGCGCAACCGCAAGCGGATGGGTGATGTAGGGCTCGCCACTGTGTCGCGTTTGACCCACATGGGCTTTCTCTGCGACCCGGTACGCCCGCTCGATGAGGTTGATGTCGGCTTTGGGATGGTGCTTACGCACTGTCTTGAACAGAGTCTCGAGAGCATTGTCCGTGGGAGCTTTAGAAAAAAGTCGCGGCAGGAGTGTGCGCAAGCTCGAAGGAGCCGCACTAGATACCTCAGTCATCCGACCCCCTCCTACGCTTTAGTGTACGAGGGTTACGCCAGAAACGGCTGTGTTACTAGCGGACAGCTCCCGATGCCGGCCGCGCTTCCCGAACGCGGCGACCCTGCTTCTTGTTTTCCGGTTCGTTTTCTCGAACATGAACGTACAGTGGCGCGGCAATGAAAATACTCGAATACGTACCGGCAATCATTCCGATGAAGAGCGCCAGGGCGATATCTCGCAGCGTCCCCGCGCCCAACAGTAACGATCCGATGAAGAGGATGGACCCCACTGGGAGAACTGCCACGACAGAAGTATTGATCGAGCGCACCAGAGTCTGGTTCACCGCCAAATTCACCGACTCAGCAAACGTTCGACGGCTCTCCTCGCCATCCTGGGAGGTGTTCTCTCGCACCTTGTCGAAAACCACCACGGTGTCATACAGGGAATACCCCAAAATGGTGAGCAGTCCAATCACGGCGGCAGGCGTGATTTCATAGCCGAGCACGCCGTAAATTCCTGCAGTCAACACGAGGTCGTGGGCGAGTGCCGTCAGCGCTGCGACCGACATCTTCCACGTCCGGAAGTACAGCGCCATCACCAGAGAGACAAGAATAAGGAACACCGCAAGACCAATCAGAGCCTGACGAGTTATGTCCTGACCCCACGTTGCACCAATGAAGGACGCTGTGACCTGTTCGACATCAACGTCGTATGCGTCGGCAAGTCCAGTACGAAGCTCGGTAGTTTCGGCGTCCGTGAGTTGTTCGGTCTGAACTCGGACGGAATCCCCGCCCACAATCGACACTCGAGGGTTCGAGGACACACCAACGGCGTCAGTAACAGTGTCAATAGCCGTCTGCTCAGACAGCGATGCGGGGTCTGAGACGCGGAATTCTGACCCACCCCGGAACTCGATCCCGAAGGTGAATCCACCCCGCAGAATCGTAAGCACGATGGCCAACACAACGATTGCCGAGGCAATGGAATACCACCTCACGCGATTTCCCACGAAATCAAAGGACTTCTCGCCCGTGTAGAGGGCGTTTCCGAACGTCGTCAGTCTCGACATCAGCTTTTTCTCTCTGTCTGGGCTTCTTCCATAGCCTTGCGCTCCGCGATGGTCTGGCGACGTTTCACTTCGCGGGCACTCTTCTTCCGGGCAGTTGCATCAACCTCCGCTGGGTCGCGGAATCGCGCACGACCTCGATAAACCGCGCCCAATGCTTTGGGGTCGAGTCCGCTCAAGGGGTGGCCGGAACTGAAGAACTGGGTCCGTCCGAGCAGAGTCATCAAAGGCTGAGTGAAGAGAGCCACGATGATGAGGTCCACAATCGTCGTAATACCTAGCGTGAAGGCGAACCCTCGCACGTTCCCCACCGCCAAAATGAACAACACGGCGGCGGCCAGGAAGCCCACCGCGTCAGAAGCCAAAATTGTGCGGAATGCGCGCTTCCATGCCGCCGAAATCGCTGAATTGAGAATGCGTCCATCGCGCAGCTCATCACGAATGCGCTCGAAGAACACGATGAACGAATCCGCCGTGATACCGATCGCAACGATCAAACCAGCCACACCTGCGAGTGACAGGCGATAGCCCTGAGAGTTGGAAAGGTAGGTGATGACGAAATAGCTCAAGATGAAGGCCACTGTGAGGGAGAAGACCGTGACCAAGCCCAAAGTTCGATATTGGAAGAGCGAATAGAGCACCACGAGGAGTAGACCAATCGCACCGGCAAGCAGTCCACTCTGAAGCTGGGTCAGCCCGAGGGTGGCAGTAATCGTCTCCGCGCTTTGAACCTGGAAGCCAATCGGCAAAGCGCCAAACTTCAGCTGGTCTGCCAATACCTCAGCGGATTCCTGGGTAAATGAGCCACTGATCTGGGGTTGCCCATCGGTAATGGCGGCAAGCGTGCGAGGCGCACTGATGACGCGGCCATCGAGGACGATCGCGAACTGGTTTTGGACTCCCGGGAGAGCCACGAGACGCTGAGTGACGGTTCGGAATTTTTCCGTACCGGGCTCGTCGAAATCAAGGAAGACACCCCACTCGGTTGTCACAGTCCCCTGAGGCCCCGGTACGAGGCCTGCAATCGCGTCCTCAATGGTCTCTCCGCCGACCTCCACGGGACCGAGGATGTACTTTGCCACACCAAACTCATCACACGTCACGAGTGGAATGGTCGGGTCGGCAACGTTGGCACCCTGAGCATCGAGCTGTTCGCAGGTCAAGGTGGTAAACGCAGTGTCAACCTCCGACGTTATCCAGGCCAAATCACTGGGGTTTTCCGGAGTGGTTTCCGGTTCCACAAACGCTACGTCTTCGCCGGCGGCCCCGTCCTCCACCGCAGCGGAACCCGTTCTCAACACAGCACGGAACTCAAGTTTTGCCGACGAACGAATCCGCTCCAGCGTTGCCTGATCGGGGACACCAGGGATAGACACCACAATGTTGGCCCCACCCTGTGTACTCACTTCAGCTTCGGCAACTCCGCCGGCGTCTACACGCTGGCGAATAATCGCAACAGCCTGGTTGAGCTGCTCCTCCGTGACACTCTGGTTCTCGGCAATCTGCGGCGCGAGGACAATCTGGGTACCACCTTGAAGATCGAGAGCCAGCTTGGGCACCCAGGAGCCAGTTCCCTGCCACACGGCGAATGCATTACCGCCAATAAGTAGCAGGAAAATAACTCCTAGCCATACAAGTTTTCTCCAGGCGGAGGACACGGCAGATTGTGACGCCACAGCACAGACTTTCGGTAGGGGACGTTAGGAAGATTTTTCGGACGTGTCAGGCTCAGCAGCAACATCTGCGCTCTCGTCCTCGACAACCTTAGTCAGTGTCTGGCGGTGAACCTTGATGAGGACGCCTTTGCCCACGTCGAGAGTTGCAACGTTGTTCTCATCATCGAGCTCTGTAATGGTCGCGTACAGACCAAACGACGTCATCACATCGGCGCCAGGCTTCAGTTTGTCGGCAAGTTCTTCCTGAGTCTTGCGCTGCTTACGGGAGTTGCGGATCATGAAGTAGATCAGCATTCCGAGGACTGCGATCATAAACAGAGAGATGGGATCCATGGCGAACCACGAGCCTTTCCATAGCCTTCAGAGGGTTTGGGGTACCAGGTAACTATAGGTCATTGCGCCTGGGCGCCTCGTGCCCAAGGTGCGCATACGCCGCCGGGGTGGCCAGTCGGCCTCGCGGAGTCCGCTGGATGAAACCCTGTCTCACCAAGAATGGCTCGACCACCGATTCAATGGTCTCCGCCTCTTCTCCCACGCTGACCGACAGGGTTCCGAGGCCCACTGGGCCACCTGCAAACTTCGCTATTAGCGCCTCGAGGACCACGCGATCCAGACGGTCGAGTCCTAAATCGTCCACGTCGTAGAGCGTCAAAGCTGCCTTTACCGATGCCACATCCGGGGCCGAATCGTGGACCAAGACATAGTCGCGTACCCTGCGCAGAAGCCGATTTGCAATGCGCGGTGTCCCCCGGGAACGTGAGGCTATTTCTCCCAACGCCTCTCTCGGCCACTTCAGCCCCAACACCGCACTGGATCGATCTACCACCTCGGTTAGCTCGCTTTCGGAGTAAAACTCGAGGTGAGCGGTGAAACCAAAACGGTCGCGGAGTGGACCCGGCAGCAACCCCGAGCGGGTCGTCGCGCCAACGAGCGTGAACGGCGCCAGATCGAGTGGCAGTGTCGTGGCCCCCGCACCTTTGCCCACCATGATGTCAATCCGGAAATCTTCCATTGCGAGGTACAACATTTCCTCGGCCGGTCTCGCCATGCGATGAATTTCGTCGATGAACAGAATTTCTCCCGGGACCAGGGAGGACAACACGGCAGCCAGGTCGCCTGCGTGATTAATTGCAGGTCCACTCGTAATTCTGAGAGACTGCCCCGTTTCCTCGGCAACAATCATGGCCAGCGTTGTCTTTCCCAGTCCGGGAGGACCCGAGAGAAGAATGTGGTCAGGTGTTCGGTTTTCTTTCGCTGCAGCGTCCAGCAGGAGCACAAGTTGCTCTCGCACCTTGCTCTGACCAACAAACTCTGTGAGGGACTTTGGGCGCAAGGCGCCCTCAAACTGCACTTCCCCTTCTGATTCGGGGACAGCAGGATCCGTGTTCTCGCTCATCCTCGGGACTCCCTGCTTGTATGAGGGCCCAGGATACTGAGAGCTTCACGCAGGAGGGTCGATGCATCCACAGGCCCACCGCTGGAGGCCTCTAGTGCTTGCGCCACCCCCGCTGTGGCAACCTTCTCCGACCAACCCAGACCAACCAAAGCCTGAGTCACCGACGCCTTGAGCGCATCGGGAATCGAGGTCGATTGCTCGCTCGATTCGACAGTGCGGACAACATTGTCAAACGCTCCCTGCAGGGACAAAACGATGAGCTTCGCAGTTTTCTGCCCTACCCCGCTAACAGCCCGGAAGGCAGCATCATTTTCGGACACGACAGCGTCGTGGATTGCCCCTGGAGTCATATGGCCTAACACGGCGAGCGCCATTTTGGGCCCCACTCCTGTGACGCTGCGAAGCAGTGCAAACAAGGACAGTTCTTCGCGTGATTCGAATCCGAAGAGTGCAACATGATCATCGCGGACGACCATCGAGGTGAAGACGAGGACTTCCTCGCCACCGGCCATGCGCAGCGCACTTCTATCGGGAACCGTCACGAGGTATCCCAGTCCGTTGACCTCAAGCACGACGTCTGAGCCCGAGATATCGGTCACAATTCCGCGGAGAGAGGCAATCACCCCTTCAGCCTAGGTTGCCTGGCTTTGGCTTCGGCCGCTCGCCACGCCTGTTGAGCGGGAGTCGCCCCAGCCTCCGGCGCGGAAGCCTGGGGACCCAGCCCTCGCCACGCTTCGGTTATCGCCAGAGCGAGAGCATCCGCTGCGTCGGCTGGCTGGGGAATTTCATCGAGTCCCAAAATGGATTTCACCATCGTCCCCACCTGAGCCTTGGACGCGCGGCCATAGCCCGTGACTGCTGCCTTAACCTCGCTGGGAGTTCGCAGCGAAACAGGAATTGAGCGCGCATGCGCCAGCGCCAAGACAACACCGCTAATTTGGGCCGTGCCCATCACTGTCCGCACGTTGTGTTGGGCAAAAACCCGCTCGAGTGCGACGATATCCGGTGCGAATTCATCCAAGGCTTTTTCGAGCTGTCGAAACAGCGCCCCGACTCGAGCGGCAGGTTCGTCAGCAGGGGGCGTCCGATACACGTCGACGTGCACAAGAGACACTGAGCGTCCTGGGCCGTGGTTGATAACACCCACCCCGAGCCTGGTCAATCCTGGATCAACACCGAGGATTGTGGTCATCATCACACGCTACTGGTCAAGGGCGTCGAGCGCCGCAGCCACTTCCGGGGTGAGCTCCATATTGGTGAACACATTCTGGACATCATCACTGTCTTCCAGAGCGTCGATGAGGGCCATCATCTTCTGGGCTGTGGCCACATCCACATCCACTTTCACCGAGGGGACAAACTCCGCCTCCGCCGCGTCATAGTCGATACCCGCTGCCTGCACAGCGCTACGAGCCTCAACCAGTTGAGAGGGATCAGTAATAACCTC
>JABJAO010000071.1 GCA_018666065.1 Microbacteriaceae bacterium
AGACGAGGCTCCCGCAGCTGAAGCTCCGGCAGTCGAAGAGGCACCCGCAGAGGCACCTGCTGAAGACGCTGCACCCGCAGAGTCGGCACCAGAGGCTCCCGCTGAGGAAGCACCTGCTACTGAGGAAGCCCCCGCGTCTGAGGAAGCCCCAGCCGACGAGGCTGCGGCCGAAGAGACTAAGTAACAATGTTGGATCGCGCGCTGAATCACCTCGTTCGGGAAATCGTTGATAACCCGGACGAGGTCAGCGTGAGCGTTGTCGATACTGCGCGCGGTGAACTTATTGAAGTTCGGGTTCACCCGGACGATCTCGGTCGTGTCATTGGCCGCCAGGGCCGCACCGCAAAAGCGCTGCGCACCATCATTAATGCGTTGGCCGGTGGCCGTAGGGTCCGGGTCGACGTCGTCGACACAGACTCCTAATGTCGGCGACCTCCAAGCCCACGGCACCCAAGCCGGAGCGGGTGGAACTTCGGGTCGCCCGTTTGGTGAAAGCTCACGGTCTCAAAGGTGGGTTAAAACTCGAGGTCTACACCGATGACCCCGAGCTTCGCTTTAGGACCGGCAACGAATTCACCCTTCAGGTCCCTGAGGATTCCGCCTGGTTTGGCAAGAAGCTGCGATTGGCCAGCATTCGCGAGATTAATTCTTCGCCGGTGGCCTTTTTTGAGGGCGTTGATGATCGCACTGCTGCGGAATCGCTCGTGAAAGCGATCCTCTGGATTGACCATGACCCCTCGTCCAGGCCCTCCGAGAGCGATGCGTGGTTCGACCACGAACTGGTGGGACTGTCCGTGACACGTGATGGGCAGCGAGTGGGGGAGGTCGCTCGAGTGGAGCACTTTCCCGCTCAGGACCTGCTGGTCATCACCACCGCAGACTCCGAGGTGATGTTGCCCTTCGTGAAGGATTTTGTGCCGGTGGTGAATATTGAGGCCGGTGTGGTGGAAATCACCCCACCGGGTGGACTTTTTGAGAGTGTGTCTGACGAGTCATGAAAATCGACATTGTCAGCATTTTCCCCAGCTACTTTGACCCTCTGGAGCTCTCCCTTCTGGGCAAAGCCGCGCAGAACAAAATCGTGGACGTCGAGGTTCATGATCTTCGGAGCGTGACCACCGACGTTCACAAGAGTGTCGATGACACCCCATACGGGGGCGGGGCAGGAATGGTGATGACCCCGGAGCCCTGGGGGGCGATGCTGGATAGCCTCATGGGGGATGACTCCTGGTTGATTGTTCCCAGCCCCGCGGGAGTTCGCTTCAGCCAGAGTTTGGCTCACGAATTCTCCGCAGCAGCCCACCTCGTCTTTGCGTGTGGCCGCTATGAGGGAATCGATCAGAGGGTCATGGATCACTACGGGGAACGCCATCGCGTGCTCGAGGTCAGCCTGGGCGACTATGTGCTCAACGGCGGTGAGGTCGCGGCTCTGGCCATGATTGAGGCCACGGTGCGCCTTATCCCTGGATTTATGGGCAACCCGGAGTCTCTCGTCGAGGAAAGCCACGAAAGCGGTCTTTTGGAGTATCCCTCGTATACGAAGCCCCGCTCGTGGCGAGGCCTCGAGGTGCCTGAGGTTCTCCTCAGTGGAAACCACGAAGCGATTCGGCGCTGGCGCGAGGACCAATCGCGCGAGCGTACATCGCGGGTTCGTCCTGACCTGCTGGGTGACTAAGTTCGCGCGGTAAGAACCAGTGGCCCTGTTTTTGTGATTGCTACCGTGTGCTCCACGTGGGCGGAGCGGGACCCATCCGCGCTGCGCAGGGTCCACCCATCGGCGTCGGTATAAATCTCATCCGTGGTGTGCATCAGCCAGGGCTCGATGGCAAACACCATGCCCGGTTTCAGGGCGGGTCCAGAACCAGCTGAGCCGTCATTGGGGATTGAGGGATCTTCGTGCATGGTGCGACCTACCCCGTGACCGCCAAAATCCGTGTTGACGCTGTATCCGGCGGCGCGAGACACCGCACCGATGGCCGCAGAGATATCGCCCAGTCGGTTGCCCGGGGTGGCGGCTGCGATTCCCGCGAGTAGAGCTTCTTCGCAGGTGTCGATGAGTCGTTGGTCCTCGGTGGTCCCCGTGCCGCCGACGATCAGGCTGAGCGCAGAGTCGGTGACCCAGCCGTTAAGACTGACCGCAAAATCCAGGGACAACAGGTCTCCGTGCTCAAGCGTGTAATCGTGGGGGAGTCCGTGCAGGGCTGCGTCATTCACGGACGTACAGATCACTTTTCCAAATGGTGAACCACCGAACGAGGGGTGGTAGTCGACGTAGCAGGAGATGGCGCCTGATTCGCGAATCATCTCGTGGGCGAGGGCGTCGAGGTCCAGCAGATTGGCGCCGGGAATCGCTGCCTGGGACACCCGCTGGAGGACACTGGCGACAAAGGCGCCTGCGGGGCGCATGTCATCAAGCGTTCGCGGAGAATGCCGGGGAATCATGCTGTGGTCATCTCCTCATGTCATGTCGCCCCAACTCTAGAGGCTCCACCTGGAATGCGGGCGGTTTTTATGGCACACTTAGTCCTTGTGCCACACAGCGCCTCTGCCACAGGGGAGTAGCGCACCACCATCCGGTGGCAGGCATGGAACTTCCTTACCGCGCATGAACCTGTGGTCAGCGCAGAGAGCGACACCATTATGCAAACGCTGGATTTTCTTGACCAAGCTTCCCTGAAGTCCGACATTCCTGACTTCCGCCCCGGCGACACCCTCAAAGTTCACGTGAACATTGTGGAAGGTACCCGCTCGCGTATTCAGGTTTTCCAGGGTGCCGTGATTAGCCGCTCCGGCCACGGCGTAAAGGAAACCTTCACCGTGCGCAAGGTGAGCTTCCAGGTAGGCGTCGAGCGTACCTTCCCGCTGCACTCGCCCGTGATCGACCACATTGAGGTCGTCTCTCGCGGTGATGTGCGTCGCGCGAAGCTCTACTACTTGCGCTCCTTGCGCGGCAAGAAGGCAAAGATCCGCGAGAAGCGCGAATCCTAAGCATTTTCAGGAACCTCTCCGCCTACACTGGCACTCGTTGTCGGTAATCAGGGAGTGGTAAACAGCGTGAATCAGGTGCAAGCTCGTGGCTGATTCACCACGCTCGCCAGGGCGCATGCTGGGGACCTTCCTGCGCGATGCCCTGGTCATCGTGGTCGCGGCGCTGGTCGTGTCGTTTCTGATTAAGACGTTCCTGATTCGCTCGTTCTTCATCCCCACCGACTCGATGGATGCAACGTTGATCCGGGACGACCGGATTATTGTCTCCCAGCTCCACGGCGGCCCGCTGGATTTGCAGCGGGGGGACGTGATTGTGTTCGTCGATCCCGGCGGCTGGCTGTCCATCCAACGCGGCGTCAGCGAAGATGACCCCCTGTCACGCCTGCTCAATGGTGTCTCGGTCTTCGTGGGACTCTCAAGCCCTGATGACAACGAGCACTTAGTGAAACGACTCGTGGGACTTCCCGGTGACACGGTGACGTGTTGTGACGAACTCGGGGCGATGAGCATTAACGGTGTTCCCCTCGCAGAGCCCTATGTCTCTCTGCCGGAGGGCGTGACCAAAGTGAGTTCGAACGACTTTGAGGTTGTCGTTCCCGAAGGGTCACTGTGGGTGATGGGTGATAACCGCTATAACTCGGCGGACTCGAGGCGCAACATGGATAAACCAGGTGGCGGGTTTGTCCCCCTGGAGAACGTTGTGGGTCGCGCCATCGTTATTTCCTGGCCCCAAGAGCGCTGGACATGGCTCTCGAATTACCCCGAAACGTTTGTGGGGGTCACCGTACGAGAGGCCCTGCCATTCCCCGAGTAGATCCCACCCTCGATGTCGAATACGACCTCGTGTCCCGAGGCTTCCGCAGCGTCATCGGGTGCGATGAGGTGGGGCGTGGTCCTCTCGCTGGACCCGTGGTGGCGGGGTTGGTCGTGTGGAGCCCCGGGCAGGACAGTTGGCCCGAGGGCCTCTATGACTCGAAAGCCGTCACCGAAAAGCGACGAGGCCCCCTTGCGCAGGCTCTGCGAGAGGCATTTCCTCAGCACGCACTTGGGGAATCGGCGGCGGAGGTAATCGACGAGCACGGTATTCAAAAAGCGTTGGCGCTTGCCGTCGTGGAGGGGCTCGCGGCGCTTGCCAGCCAGGGCGTGGCAGTGGGCCACAGTGTCTTGTTGCTCGATGGTTCCCACGATTTTGTGACCCGCCACCTTCCCCATCCTTTGCCCGTTGTGACACGGACGAAAGCTGACCGCGATTGCGTCTCGGTTGCCGCCGCTTCTGTGATTGCCAAGGTGCATCGAGACGAGGCCATGATCGCTCACCATGAGACCTACCCGCAGTATGGCTTTGCCAGCAACAAGGGGTATGGCTCACAAGCGCACATGGAGGCCATTGCAGAGCACGGCATTACCCCGCTACACCGGGCTTCCTGGATTCAGTCATAACCCGCGGGGGAAAGCCCCTTAGACTCGGAGGCCATGGAACCTGAAGACTTCGACGACTACGACAGGGAAGCTGAGCTTGCCCTGTATCGCGAATACCGGGACATTGTGTCCCAGTTTCGCTATGTCGTCGAGACAGAACGCAGGTTTTATCTGGCCAATGAGGTCACGCGCGAGGTTCGTGAACGCGGCACCGACTTCTACTTTGAACTGACTCTCACCGACGTCTGGGTGTGGGATATTTACCGCTCAGACCGGTTCGTGAGCTCCGTTACCGTGTTGACTTTCAACGACGTCAATGTGGAAGAACTGGGCAACAAGGATCTCAAGTTGCCCAAAGAACTCGCACTCGACGAGTAACAGTCCACACCCTGCAGTGCCGGGGGCTTCTCCCCGCGTGCGCCCTCAGGCCCCCACCTGCCGACCCAGCGGTGGAACTCTGTGCTGGTGGACGCGGCAGAACTTCGAGCTCGAACAGCGTGGGGTCTCATCGCTAGGCCGGCAGACCCGATCGCGCACCATCTCCAGGCGGTCCTGGGCCCCGTGGACTCTCTGGGCTACGTCCTTGGCCGAGGAACTCTCAGCCAGGTGGCACGAGTGCTCGAGCGCGTCACCGGGGGAGAGCACATACCGCGTGATGCTCTGGGTCTTTATCGATCCCGATATCGTCCTGAGCGAGTTACCACCGCCATCACGGCTCAGCACCGCGCGGGAATTGTTGCGATAAGCCCCGCTCACCCGTGGTGGCCAAAGGCTCTGAGTGACCTCCAGAGTCACGCACCCCCGACGCTGTGGATGCTCGGTGGCCTGCATCAGAGTGTCCTCAGCCAGAGCGTGGCCATCGTGGGAACCTTGCGCCCCACCCCCGCAGGCCGCAGTCATACGGCGTTCCTCGTCGATGCGGCTCTTGGGTCTGGGTTGAGTGTCATCTCCGGGGGTAGTCGCGGGATCGCCACAGAGGCGCACCGCCGGACTGTGTCTGCCGGGGGCATTAGCCTCGCGGTCGTTGCCGGGGGACTCGAGAATCTCTATCCCGACGACAACCTCGCACTGTTCCAGACACTGTGTGCTCGCGGCGCTGTGCTCTCCGAAGCTCCCTGCACGGTGGCGCCCACAGTGGAGCGATTTCTCTGGCGCAACCGCATCGTGGCAGCACTGGCGGATGCCACGGTCGTGGTCCAGGCGGAATATCGCTGCGGGGCCATCAGCGTGGGCTACCAGGCGGCCGCCTTGGGACGCTGCGTGGGCGTTGTTCCCGGGGTGTGGGGTGACACACGCTCCCGAGGGTGTTGGCGAATCTATCGAGAGTGTGGTGCGATGGTCTTGACCGACCCCTCGGATATTTCGGTGGTGGTCCCTCGCCCCACTCCGCGCACGTTGACAGAAGAAGCCAGAGTCACCCATGACCGCTTTTAGCCAGCACCCACCAGCCGATCACCTTGTGGTGCACCTGAGCGATACACACCTCTTGGGTTCTGGTCGTCAGCTCTTTGACCGCATCGACTCCGTCACGCCTATTCGGTCGTTGATGGAGCGTTTAGTCGCCAGCGAACTTCCCATCGATGCCCTGGTTTTTACCGGGGACCTTGCAGATCGCGCAGAAGCTGACGCGTACTTGCGATTGCGGGATCTGGTTGAGCCCTGGGCAACACAACTCGGCGCTGAACTGGTGTGGGTAATGGGTAACCACGATGAACGGGAACCCTTTACCGAAATCCTCTGGCGAGAAGAACCCACGATGGAACCGCGCGACCGTGTGGTGATGCTCGGTGACGCTCGGCTGATCGTGCTCGATTCCACCGTGCCTGGCTACCACCACGGTGAGCTCACCGCCGCACAGTTGACGTGGCTGGCAGGCGAGCTTGCGACGCCGGCTCCACATGGAACGCTTCTTGCGCTGCACCATCCCCCCATCCCCACGCCGATTGAGCTGATGGGCCTGATCGAGCTCGATGATCAGGCCGCCCTGGCCGCGGTGATCAAAGGCACCGACGTTCGCGGAGTGCTCGCCGGACACCTGCACTACTCGACCTTTTCGACCTTTGGCGGAGTTCCCGTGTCTGTCTCGGCAGCGTCGTGCTACAACATTGACTTGGTCGCCCAGTCATCCAAGATTTTGGCAGCCAACACCAGTGCGGTGTCTGCCTCACTCGTGCATCTCTACCCCGAGCAAGTGGTTTTCTCGATAGTTCCGATGGAGGATGTCGAGGACATCACCTCGTACGACGCGAGCTATCGCCCCATGATTGAGGCGATGTCGCCGCTGGAGCGACGCGAAATGTTTAGCAACAAGAATTCTGAGTTCAACAGGCGCTCCGACCAGGAGCAATCGGGGTTTTAGAGCAATGACCCTTCGCGCGGTGGCACACGGGTATCTCGATCACCTCGGGCGCACCCGCGTGCTGTCCGATAATTCCCTCACCGCCTACAGCAGAGATGTGGGTCAATTTGTGGATTTTGCCGGGACACAGCGGGTGGAGTCCACCGAGGAGTTAGACGCCGAACTTGTGCGCTCGTGGGTGTGGTCTATGGCCGAATCCGGGATGGCCGGATCTTCGCTCCGACGCAAAGTATCGGCGGTGAAAGGGTTCACCGCCTGGTTGGCGGCGCAGCACCACACAGAGGGAGATGTGGGCATTCGTTTGCGAGCCCCGGGGGCGTCGAAGGCGCTGCCGCGAGTATTGACCCGGCACCATATGGAGGAGATTTTCCACTCCCTTCAGATCCAGGCGCAGACCGGTGACCCCCTCGCGGTGCGAGACCTCGCCATCATTGAAGTCCTCTATGCGAGTGCACTTCGCGTGAGCGAACTCACAGGCTTGTCCCTGGCGAGTGTGGACCTTGCCTCTCGAACCCTGCGCGTGGTGGGAAAAGGCAACAAAGAGCGGGTGGTGCCTGTGGGTGCTCCCGCCGCAGAGGCGCTTGGCTCCTATCTCGAGGGGGCGCGGGGAATTCTGCTGGGGGAATCCACCTCAAGCGCGGTGTTTCTCTCCACTCGCGGCACGCCGATGGGGACCCGCAGTGTGTACCAGGTTGTCGCCGCGCTGATTGCTGAGGTTCCCGGTGTGGGACCCCTGGGGCCCCACACTCTGCGTCACACCGCGGCAACCCACCTTCTTGATGGCGGGGCGGATTTGCGCAGCGTCCAAGAGCTCCTGGGACATGCCTCGTTGGGAACAACCCAGATTTATACCCACGTATCCAACGAGCGGCTCACGCAGGCCTATCAGCAGGCTCATCCCCGGGCGTAGTCGCCCAGGGGCAGGAGTACCGCGCGTTGCAACACTCCCAGCTCTCGTCGCGGTGAGCGGTATTTGCCGCCTTCGCGAAGGCCCAGGTGCAGGCACAATTCTGCGCAGTGCCCGGGCTCGAGCTGTGCAATAACGTCGCCTTGGGCGACCACGTCTCCTGCTGTGACCAGCGCGGTCACGGGCTCCATGCTGATCAGGGAGCCCTCGGGCGTCCGAATCGTGAGGACGCCTCGATCGGCGACTATTCCGCTAAAGCTGATCACACCCGGTGCCGGGGCCCGGATTTCACTACTCGTCGCCGCGAGGTCGAGACCTCGGTGGCCGGGCCCCCACGGTGAGCTCGGGGCGCGAAAATCGCGCACAACGGTGTGCGGTCCCTCTGTCGGCCAGTCCCAGATGGCTGCGGGAGCAGGCGGGATGATCAGGATGAGAACGACAGCTGCGACACCGATAAACACGGGGGCAGTGTGGCGCGCAGGGCGGATCGCGAGGGAAGAAGAGCTGCCCGGTGGGGAATCTCGGGGTGTGGCCAGTATCGGGGACAACTGCGCTGATACTGTCGGATCACCATGGACACTGCGGTTGCGTTTGCCTTTCTCGTCACGCTCGGCGCTGGCCTCGCCACCGCCGTGGGCGCTGGCGTTGGACTCTTTGCCAAACACACCAATCGACAGTTCTTAGCGATTGCTCTGGGTTTTTCTGCCGGCGTGATGATTTATGTCTCTTTTGTTGAGATTCTCCCCAAAGCCTCGGACTATATCCACACCTCGGGCACGGATATCCAGGGGTCGTTGCTGACCGCGGGCTCATTTCTCGCAGGCCTTGCGGGAATGGCCCTGATGTATCGCCTCATTCCCGATCTTGAACACCCAGAGCTCACCGACCCCTCCACCAAGCTTCCCGGTGAAGAAGGCCCGGTATTGGTCGCCGACAGATTGCTCTTCCGCGCGGGGCTGGGAGTCGCGTTGGCCATCACCCTGCA
>JABJAO010000028.1 GCA_018666065.1 Microbacteriaceae bacterium
AGCTCTGGACTGCCACCACCGGAAGAGCAGCAGGGAAAGGCCGCCCCAAGAGGAACGGGATCTCGTAAGAGCCGAAAGTAAAAGCGAAAGCAATGATGGAGGTAGAGAACACACTGGGCGCTATAAAGGGAACAATGATGTACCGGAAACGCTTCCAGGAGCTAGCTCCGAGCGTCCGAGCAACTTCTTCAAAGTCGCTGACTCCAGATTGCAATGCAGCTAGCACAACCACACCGATAAAGGGGATTTCTTTCCACATGTAGTGGACAATGATTCCGACGCCAAATTCGTCGGCAATGAGGGGTGCAAATTCGGCCGGTGACGACACCAGGCCAAGCGCGTATGCGAATCGCGAGAAGTAGCCGCTCTGCTGGAGAAGCAGCAGCATTGCTACGGCGCCGACGATGTGAGGAATGGGGATATTGAGTTGGAAAACCCAGACCAGAAACTTCTGTCCCCGCTTCGTGCCTCTAATGAGCAGTGCGCTCGCCACGGCAAGAACGGCTGAGAGGACCGTGGAAATAATGGAGATGCGAAGGGTCAAGGGCAGAGATGCTCTGACTGCGGGATCCTCGAGCATACGACGGTACGCTTCCAGAGAGAGGCCCCCGTCTCCCACGAGTGCCAAGAATCCAAGACTTTGGAGAAAACCGAACGCGAATCCGCCCAAAAATAGCACAACGATGAGGAACAGGGCAGGGCTCAGAAGAGCCAGAATTTTGAAACCATCGCGCCATTCACCGGGGAGGCGCTCTGATCTTTCTATGGTTGGCCCGAGGGCTGAGCCCGCGCCAGAAGGCGCGGGCTCAGCTAGGGATTTACTTCTGAAGGACATTCGCAATCCAACCCTTTTCAATTGCCTCTAACCAACCGGCAATGAGTTCGGGGTTTGCGTTCTTCTTCTGCTGCGTGAAGGGCAACACAGACGCGGGCACCGGCAGTGCTTCATACTCTGCCAGCAGATCTGTGCGGCTCATATCAATCGCGGGGTAGTAGCCAAGGACGGAGGGGTCCGCCTTCCTTAGCTGTGCTTCAGGCGACTGAAGAATGTTCGCGACCACTTGTGCTCCCGCCGTGTCGGGGGAGTTGAAGGGGATAGCAACATAGTTCGTGTTACCAATCATTCCGCTTTCAAAAGTGGTCTGACTGGTTGTCTCAGGGAACACGCCGTCAGCAACCAACAGACCGGCTCGGCCAGCGTTATAAGCGATGTATGCGCTAACTTCGCCACTTGCGAAGAGTTTTTCCACTTCAGCACCTGACTGCGGATATGTTGCGCCACCTCTCCACAAGTTGGCTTCGATTCCGTTCAGGAATTCCCACGCTTGAGGAGCGAGCTCGTCATAGGTTGCTTGGTCGAATTCACCGAGTAGCTTGTCGTAACCACCAACTGCGTGATAGAAGAAGCGGCGAACCTGCATGGAACCTGAGAAGTCAGGAGGAGCAGCGTAGGTGAACTGCCCGGGGTTCTCGCTCATCCACGCGACCATGGCATCGACCGAGGCAAAGTCTGCAGCTGAGGCTTGATCGGAGTTGTAGGTGATCACGGACATTGCCTGGTTCCAGGGTGCCTCACATTCGTCAACGGGTGTGCCGAAGTCAAACTTGATGGCGTCACTTTCCCAGTCGACGAATTCAGCGTTGGGAAGCTTCTGCGACCAGTCACAGAACCAGATATCGGCCTGCTTGCCGGTCGCAAAGTTCTCACCATTGATCCAGACGAGGTCAACGGCACCGTCGTCAAGGTTTCCGGCCTGCTTCTCGCCGAGGACCTTGTTGACCACTTCAGCTGTTTCTGTAACCTTCACCTGGTTCAGCGTGACACCATACTTGGCTGCCTCCACTGCCACGTATTCGTTGATGTAGGCGTTTAGGCGGTCATCTCCACCCCACATGAACCAATCGACAGTTTGGCCATCGGCCTCCGCGAGGACGCTGTCCCAGTAGCTCTCAGTGCTTTCAGTTGAAGCAGCCTCTTCAGTGGATGCCGCTTCTGGTGCTTCTACTGTGGTCGAACATGCCCCAAGGGCAAGTAGCGATACCGTTAATCCCCCAATAACTGCGAGATTTCTTTTCATTTGCAACATGATTTTCTTACCTCCTCTATTTTGGTAACTTCCGCTGCAGCGTCTTTGCTGCAGGGGGCCTATTGGTGTCCTCTAGCACCGAGCGAAACCAGGGTTACGCTCGTCTATTCGGTTGTCTCGAAAAGTATCTGGAGCCATTGCCTGAATGTTGCGGGTGATGGGGACACCCCAGGTGGCTTGCTCGAACACAATGGGCTCACCTGTTTGACTCAACAGCGTGCACGCTCGTTGAACAAGGGGAGAGCCTTCGGAAACCGCGAATGCTTCGGCCATGTCAATGTCGGCTGACACCGCCAGAGTCGACTCTGACCCTTGCATAACCCTGAGCTCGGGAATCTGTTTGAGGGCGTGGTAGAGGCTCTGCTCGATGCCCTCTTCTTTGAACGCTTCCGCTCCCAGAGATGTGGCGTACTCGGCTCGAAGGTGCGCGTCAGAAAGGAAGGTTGGTTTTCCGTCAAGAAGACGAAGTCGTCGAACTCGAAAAACGGTCTGACCTTCGTCGACGCCTAGCTCACGGGCCACTTGTGAGTTGGCAGCTATTTCGTCAATCGAGAGGACCCGAGTTGCTGGGGTGTGCCCGGCAAGATACGCATCCTCCGTGAAAGAGCGGATGCATTGCATATCAACTTCATCTGGGTTTGCGACGAAATGACCCATGCCGTGGCGTGAATACAGAACACCTTCGCGGACCAACTCTTCAATGGCCCTGCGGAGCGTCACCCGACTTACCCCAAATAACTTGTGGAGCTCTGCCTCGCTCGGAATTTGCGATCCGGGTCTCATGCCACTTCGGAGAACTTCCCCCCGCATGCTTTGCTTTACCTGGAAATACAGAGGCAGCGGACTGTCGTGATTTACCGACAGATCGGGACTGCGAAAATCCATTGGATCCTCCATTGCATCTAATAGTGTTTGAAGTACAGCACATGTCTAGACAAGTTGTCAACTTTAAACAATCTTCGGCTATAGGCATCTGGCAACTTACTTTCGTGAGTCTGTTCTTGGGCGTCGTGACAGGGATTTGTTTGCCGCGTTATCGGGCTATCGAAAGCGTTTGTTCTTCCGTGAATTCCAACATCCCGCTGATGCCACCCTCTCGACCGATACCTGAGTCCCCTATTCCGCCAAAAGGAATTTCGGGGCTGTTGGGGGCCCCATTGTTGACCCCCACAATTCCCACGTTGAGGGCTGAGGCGAGGCGAACCTGGTGCTCGAAGTTGCGTGAGATCACATATGCCCCTAGGCCAGCACTGAAACTATTTGCTTGTTGGACGACATGGGATTCATCAGAAAAACTTCTGACGGCGCAGACTGGTCCAAAGATTTCTTGACCCCAGAGGTCGACGTCCTTCTCGCATTCGACCAGTGTCGGAGGCAGGAACCATCCTCGCTCGTTGGTGTGAGATGCTCTGGACACTGTGGAGCCCGCGGCCTCAGCGTTCGAGACCAAATCATTCAATCGCTTTACGTGCTGAGAGTTAATCAGAGGCCCTACCTGGGTGCTCTCGACGCTTGGATCCCCTACGGTCAAGTCGCTCATGCGTTCCCACAGCCGACTCACGAGTTCGTCGTAGTGACTTTCGTGGATGAAAACGTTATTGGCCGCCAAACAGGACGCACCGTTATTGCGGAACTTAGCCAAGATGAGAGCCTCAAGAGCGACATCAGGGTCTGCGTCTTCGCACACGATGAAGGGTGCTTGACCGCCGAGTTCCATGGTGACGCGAGTCATCGTCCGCATCGCTCGTTCCGCAACTTTCTTGCCCACTATGGTGGAGCCTGTAAACGTGATGGAACGAACGAGCGGTTGGTCCACCAGCGCAGTGGTGAGGGTTTCACCATCACCCACAAGGATGCCAATAGCTCCCGAGGGTAAGTGGGGTTCACACAACTCCGTCAATGCGAGGCTAGACAGAGGTGTGAGTTCCGAAGCTTTCTGAATCACGGGGCACCCAGCCGCAAGGGCCGCAGCGATTTTTCGGGCGGGAATCGACAAAGGGAAGTTCCATGGACTCGCCGCAACGACAACGCCAACTGGCTTCCGATTGACCAAGAATCGACGTTCGTCGGTGGTGAATAACTCCCCTCTTTGGGTCGCGACGGCCTCAGCAAACCAATCGAAGTAACGAGCGGAGAAGGCCACCTCTCCTTGCGCTTCCTTGAGGGGTTTTCCTGACTCAGCGGTGATCAGCGGAGCAAGGAAGTCAACGTTTTTCCTTAGGGCTTCAGCACAGTTCCGGAGAGCTGATGCTCTTTCGCCGCCAGAGGTAGTGGCCCATGCAGCCTGAACTGCTGCAGCGGACTCCACTGCAGTTTTGACATCATCGGTGTTTGCCCAGCCAACAACGGCCAGTTCTTTCTCGGTTGCTGGGTTTGATAACGAGTGCGCTTCCCCTGAGATAGGGGACCCGCTAATTCGCCCGGCGACCGCGGGACCACCAGAAGCGGGCAGGAACTTGGTTGGGTGGGATTTATGTGATGTCATTTTCTGAGTTCCTCCTGATGAATGGTCAACTGTTCGAGGGTTTCTGTGCGAAGTTTGATGCCCAGCCCTGGGCCAGTGGGAATAGTTAGTGATCCGTCGGTCAACTCGAAGGACTGCTCGAGCAGGTCCTCTCGAAGTGGGTTTTTTCGTATGTCCATCTCCATCCAGGTGACATTGGCGTTCGCGGCAGCGATCTGTAAGCTGGCCGCAACGCCCACAGCACTCCCATAGCAGTGCGGTGCGACGTCGCACCGGGTCGAAGCGGCGTTGACCGCAACCTGGTGGGCTAATGTGAGACCACCCGATTTAGTGAGATCGGGTTGAATGGTCTGGATTCCGCCGGAGTGCAGGTAGGTATCAAAGGCCTCCAC
>JABJAO010000074.1 GCA_018666065.1 Microbacteriaceae bacterium
CCTCACGCGGCGTTGCTGCATCAGGCTTGCGCCCATTGTGCAATATTCCCCACTGCTGCCTCCCGTAGGAGTCTGGGCCGTGTCTCAGTCCCAGTGTGGCCGGTCACCCTCTCAGGCCGGCTACCCGTCGTCGCCTTGGTGGGCCGTTACCTCACCAACTAGCTGATAGGCCGCGAGTCCATCCTTGACCGAAGTTCTTTCCAGCTAGTGACCATGCGGTCCTAGCTCGTATCCGGTATTAGACGTCGTTTCCAACGCTTATCCCAGAGTCAAGGGCAGGTTACTCACGTGTTACTCACCCGTTCGCCACTAATCCAGCAAGAGCAAGCTCCTGCTTTCATCGTTCGACTTGCATGTGTTAAGCACGCCGCCAGCGTTCGTCCTGAGCCAGGATCAAACTCTCCGTAAATAGCTTGTTAGCCGGTGTTGCCACCGACACACTTGCTGCCGAGTGCCGAAGCACTCAGGCGAGTTTGTTCTGACTAAATGACTTGTCTACTGACTTGTCCAATTTAATCCAAAGGAATCTCTGTGGAGGGATTGCTCCCACCACGGAGGTTATTTGGCATTGACTTAGTGCACACTGTTGAGTTCTCAAGGATCGGGCGTCGCTGACTCCGCTACCAGTTTCCCGGTAGAGCGTCGGACATAATCCGTTGTGTTGTATCTAACGCAGCTTTCGGTGCCAGTAACCAACCCGCCCCATGAGGGGGTGTTTTGGTCCGGCGCTGTGAAACGCTAGAGAACACACTCTAGACCTTCTTGTTTCCCACTGCAAGCGGGAAAGAGTCCGGCTAGATGAAGTTCCACTTGAGGGTGAAAGAGCACGCTGGCCCTGTCAACCTTTGGGGTGACAACTTCATAACTATAGGACTCCCGTAGCCATCACACAACTCGTTGTCATCTCGGGCGTGTCGCGGTCCTAGCGGCCGAACCCACCGAGCAATCGATGGGCTCGCTTGGAGATTGATTTCCGAGAATCTTCGGCGAAACAGGCCAGGTGCGGAAGGAGCCATTCCTCAAGATCGTGGTCATCATGAGCCCACTGCGCGAGAGTCTCCATGGTGTGGTTAAGCACAATCCAATCCTGTGAATGTTCGATATGGGTCTTCATGAGTGCAATCGAACGCTCTCGCTCAGATTCACTCAGCAAGGGACCAATGGCAAGGAGCATTTGGCCCAATGACCACTGAGCGGAGGGTTGCTTCAGCCGTTCAACCCAGTTCATGATGGCGCCGATCTCAGCGTGAATCCACTCGGGGTGCTCCCACGCAACCCGCTTGAGAGCACTGGAAACCCGCAGACGCAAGACCTCATCGTCACTAGCGTAGGTGGCAATGAGGTCCCGAAGGAGTGAGTGATCGGCATTAACCTGGTCGGCGACGACCAGTGTGTTCCCCAGTGAGTTGTGATGCCCACCGGTGAGGGTGTCCTCGAAGATACTGACGTTAGGCATAGAAGAGGCCAGCGAGGGTCTTTTTCCCTCGCTTTAAGAGAAGCCCTGCGCTCAGCGGCCCTCGGGGCTCGCCCACCAGCGCAGCTTCATCCTGAACTGCAACATTGTTCAGGGTCACTCCGCCCTGCGCAATAGAGCGGCGCGCTTCGGAAAGACTCTGGCAGAGACCCGTGGCGACCAGCGCCTCAGCAACGCTGGTGCCAGGAGTGATGGCGGCGTTGGGCAACTCTCTCAGCGCGCTCTCCACCGTTGCCGGGTCAAGCCCATCGAGTTCGCCCTTGCCAAACAGGGCCTCGGATGCAGCCGTCACCGCAACCGTCTGATCAGCACCGTGCACGAGAGTGGTGACTTCCTGGGCGAGGCGTTTTTGCGCTGCGCGCAAGTGTGGCCTTTCCGCCACGGTTGCCTCGAGCTGCTCGATCTCCGCCCGCGAAAGGAACGTAAAGACCTTGAGCCGATCAATCACATCGCGGTCATCGGTATTGAGCCAGAACTGATACAGGGCATACGGGCTTGTCAGGTGCGCATCCAGCCACACGGCGTTGCCCTCTGATTTCCCAAACTTTGTGCCATCGGAATTGGTGATCAAGGGGGTGCCCAAGGCATGAACAGATTCGCCCAGTGCCTTGTGGACCAAGTCTGTTCCACTGGTGAGGTTGCCCCACTGGTCCGATCCCCCGGTCTGTAAGACACAGCCGTATTTCTCGTACAGTCGCAGAAAATCCATGCCCTGGAGAATTTGATAGGAAAACTCGGTATACGAAATACCCGCGTCAGAGTTCAGCCTGGCAGCCACCGCGTCCTTTTTCAGCATGGTGCCCACGCGGTAGTACTTACCGATATCGCGCAGAAAATCGATAGCCGAAAGATCCTTGGTCCAATCCAGGTTGTTGACCAGCGTCGCCGCCGCTCCACCGTCAAAGTCCAAGAACCTGGCCACCTGGTGGCCGAGCTTCTCAACCCAGTCTGCGACGACCTCGGGCTCATTGAGCACCCGCTCCGCGGTGGGTTTGGGATCCCCGATGAGACCGGTGGACCCTCCCACGAGTGCCAGAGGCTTGTGCCCGGCGAGCTGAAGCCTGCGCATCACGAGCAACTGGACGAGGTTGCCCAGGTGAAGGCTCGGGGCCGTGGGGTCGAAACCGCAATAGAACGTGATTGCCCCGGAATCGAGGGCGTGCTTGAGTTTTTGTTCGTCAGTAGAGACGTGAATCAACCCACGCCACACCAGCTCGTCGTGAACCGAGGAGAACGAAGAATCATTGCGTTGCTCACTCACGGCGGGACTCCCAGACACCTCAACAACTTAGCAGTGTCGTAACACGGAGACACGGAGGAACCGCGTTGCGCCAACGCGGGCCAGAACAGTGGGGTTCATATATCCACTCTCATTTTTACTAAGGAGAACCATGTCCGCTTCACAGCGTCTGCGCCGCCTCGGCGCACTCGTGGGTGCAAGCGCGCTGTTAGTGTCCCTGGCTGCCTGCTCGTCAGCCACAGAGGACTCAACATCCGCGACCATCACCGACGGAAAACTGACCATCGCAACAGGCGAGCCCGCCTACTACCCCTACGTCCTCGATGACGCTCCCGATAGTGGAGAAGGATTCGAAGCCGCTGTCGCCTACGCCGTCGCTGAAGAGCTCGGCTTTGACGCAGCAGACGTTGTCTGGGTCCGCACCACCTTCGAAGCCGCTATTCAGCCTGGCCCGAAGGACTTTGACTTCAACTTGCAGCAGTACACCATTACCGAGGAGCGCGCCCAAAACGTTGACTTCTCCACCCCGTACTACTCAACTCCCCAGGCGGTCATCACCGTGGAGTCCTCCGCTGCAGCCGGCGCTACATCGATTGCCGACCTTCAGGGTCTCCTGATCGGTGCCGCGAGTGGAACAACCTCTTTTGAGGCCATTGAGCAGACCATCCAGCCCACCGCTGGAGCGCAGGCATTCAACAACAACGACGACGCCAAGTTGGCTCTGGAAACAGGTCAGATTGACGCTCTGGTTGTGGACTTGCCCACCGCCTTCTACCTCACCGGCGTGGAGCTCACCGGCGGCCTGATTATTGGTCAGCTCCCCCAGTCCGCAGGTATCTCCGACGAGTGGGGCTTTGTGCTCGCGAAGGACAGTCCTCTGACAGCTGCCGTCAACGAAGCGCTCCAGCGCCTCATTGACTCCGGTCGCCTCCAGGAGATCACCGACGCGTGGCTTGGCTCCGACCAGGGCGCACCGGTTCTTCAGTAGAAGACACCGCTGCCCGGCATGTCACGCCACGAAGCCCGGCGCCCGAGTTCTATTGAGCTCGAGCGCCGGGCATTCCGGAAGAACCAGAGCGCTAAGTCTGTAGCGATCTCGTTTGTGAGCACACTCGTGTTCGCTCTCGCGCTCTGGTTCTTTGTGGTGAACACTCCCGGGTGGGCGCTGGTTCAGCGCAGCTTTTTTGACCTTGACGTCATGGCAGGAGCATGGCCTCGGGTCATCGAGGGCTTGTGGCTGAACGTCCGTGTGCTGTTCTTCGCCGCGATCGGCGTCCTCATCTTGGCGCTTCTTCTGGCTACTCTGCGCACGCTGCGCGGTGCGGTCTTCTTCCCCGTGCGGGCACTCGCCGCGGGGTACACGGATCTCTTCCGAGGAATGCCGCTGATCATCGTTCTCTACATCGTGGGGTTTGGAGTTCCCGGCCTCGGTGCGCTGCCCCGCATGCCCCTGGAGTTCTGGGGAACAATCGCCCTCATTTTGACCTACTCCGCCTACGTGGCGGAGGTTTTTCGCGCAGGAATTGAGTCAG
>JABJAO010000041.1 GCA_018666065.1 Microbacteriaceae bacterium
CTGGAGGCCACTCACATCAGCCGCGAGGGCTCGCGCGGGAGCCTCGTATCCAGCTGGAACGACGAGAACGACGGAATCACACCTCGACCACCCAGCCACCGTCTCCAGGGCGCGCTGCAGCAGGGGCTTTCCACCTACAGAGACAAATGCTTTGGGCAGAGGACTACCCAATCGAGTCCCGCTGCCTGCTGCAACGAGGATGACTGCTGTGGACACTCGGCGTGACCCTTAGTGTCGTCGCCTAGGAAGCGAGAACTTCGTCGAGAGCAGTGGAGGCTTTTTCCTCATCAGTCTTCTTGGCGAGCGCAAGCTCGGAAATCAGAATCTGGCGCGCTTTAGCGAGCATTCTCTTCTCTCCCGCACTCAAGCCGCGATCCTGATCCCGGCGCCACAGATCGCGAACAACCTCGGACACCTTGATGACATCACCCGAGGCAAGCTTCTCGAGGTTCGCCTTGTAGCGGCGCGACCAGTTTGTGGGCTCTTCGGTGAAGGGGGCGCGAAGGACTTCAAAAACCTTGTCGAGGCCCTCTTTACCGATGACGTCTCGGACACCGACAAGGTCAACGTTTTCTGCAGGAACCTCAATCGTCAGGTCACCCTGCTTCACGTTGAGCTTCAGATACATTTTCTTTTCACCACGAATTGTGCGGTTTTTGACCTCAACAATGGTGGCCGCTCCGTGGTGGGGGTAAACCACCGTTTCGCCAACTTCAAACAGCATGCGCGTAATCCTCTCCCAAACACGCTAGTTTACCACAGGTAATTCCCAGCTTCTGGGGCCCTCCCAGCCCCACAATCACAGGGATTCCGTCCCACGAGAAGCCATCCAGTAGACTGGTCAAAGATTCACTGAGAGTGACCCTGAGGCCACCGGTCTCCCGTTCTATTCGGAGGAATGTGTCGTGCGACGCAGACTTTTTGCGCCCCTTGCCCTCGCAGCATCACTTGCTCTCGGGGCATCAGGATGCACTCTCAACGCGGAAATCGCGACCATGAAGTCGTATGACCCCTCCGATGGTGTGGGAACTGAGGTGGGCAACCTTGCTCTTCGCAACATCATGTTGATCACGAATGACTCCGGGGACGCCAACCTGGTCATGACCATCGTGAACACCGGTGGAGAAGACACCAGCCTGAATGTTCAATATTCCGACTCGGGGGTCGAGTCGAACAACACCATTGATGTTCCAGGAACCCCCGCTCTCACGCGCATAGGGGATGACCCCGCAGCAGGAATTCTCCTGTCGGGGTCTAGTGTCTTCGCCGGCGGGCTCGCCCCCGTCTATTTCCAATACGGCGCAAACCCCGGCGAATTGGTCTTAGTTCCTGTTCTTGATGGAACGCTCCCGGAATACGAACTTCTCGTCCCCTAAATCCTCTCAGGCTTCAAAGCGGTAGCCAAGACCTCGGACCGTCAGGATGATGGAGGGCTCGGAGGGATGAATCTCAATCTTTGAGCGCAGACGCTTGATGTGAACATCAAGGGTCTTGGTGTCTCCGAAGTAATCAGAACCCCACACTCGGTCAATAATTTGACCTCGAGTAAGAACGCGACCCGCGTTCACCATCAATAGCTCCAAGAGTTCAAACTCTTTCAGTGGCAAAGCCACGGCAACTCCTCGGACCTGGAGCTGGTGCTTATCCGAGTCCAAGATGATGCCGTGATACTCCACAACACCATCACCTGGGTCGGGGTCACTGGCGCGCCGGCGCAAAACCGCCCTGATACGGGCAAGAAGCTCTCGGGAAGAGTAGGGCTTCGTGACATAGTCATCTGCGCCCAACTCCAGGCCAACAACAATGTCCACCTCAGAGTCTTTGGCGGTCAACATGATGATCGGTAGCGACGACCGGGTTCTCACCTCTCTGCACACTTCCGTTCCCGAGAGACCAGGCAACATCAAATCAAGAAGCATCAAATCGGGGGGCGACTGGTCAAGAGCATCGATAGCGGCAGGTCCGTTATCGACCACCGACACGTCGTAACCTTCGCGCCGAAGGAGATACGCGAGTGGTTCGCTGAGGGATTTCTCGTCCTCCACCACCAAAATCTTCGTCATGCGCTGCCCCTCAGGCTCGTATTTTCGTCATCATCCACAGGCGCTAAAGGAATTTCACCGGTCGCTCGATACTCCGCGGGGCGCGCTGCGCGCTGCGGCCGCAGGGGCAGGACCTCGAGAGTGGCGCCATCGAGCAGGGCTTCAGCTGGAGCTTGACTCAGGCGAATCGTAAAGGTCGAGCCTTTGCCAAACTGCGACCAGACGCGAACCTCACCTTTATGGTTATTGACCACGTGTTTCACAATCGCAAGACCCAATCCTGTGCCGCCAGTGTCGCGAGAGCGCGCTGGATCTGAGCGATAAAAGCGCTCAAAAATGCGCTCGAGATCTGGCTCGGCAATTCCCTGTCCTTGGTCTGTGACTGAGATTTCGACTATTCCATCCTTCACCGTCGCCCCTACGCCGACTCGGCTCGGACCTCGGGAATATGTCACCGCGTTGCGCACCAGGTTGTGTACAGCTGTGACAAGCGATGAATGATCCCCCATGACGTAAGCACCGGTCGATGCCGATGCAACAAGGGCTATGTCGGATTTTTCCGCTAGCACCGCGTTGGTGGACAGTGCCTGCTCCACGACGCGATCAATAGGAACCGGATCAGGATCCTCGATGGTTCCCACCGATTGCAACCGAGTGAGTTCGATGATGTCGTTGGTCATCTCGGCAAGACGATGACCTTCCTGCTCCAGAGTCGCCGCAAAGGAACGCACCTGCTCAGGGTCATCAGCGGAATACTGCAATGCTTCAGCGAGCAACGACACAGCGCCGATGGGGGTCTTGAGCTCATGAGAGATGTTGGCAACAAAGTCTCGGCGGACAGCATCTAAGCGATACATTTCTGATCGATCATCAGCCACCAGCAACATCAGCCGCAATCCCAGCGGCGCAACCCTGACGAGCAGATTGATGGGCGGCGCTGAGCGTGTTTCGCCCTTGAGTTCAAACTCCCGGGACAGAGGAATTCCCTCCTCCCGAGATTGCTTGACCAAGTCGAGAATTGGCTGGTGGGTGAGGTCGTGGCCTTTGACAAGCCCTAACTCCACGGCAGAGGTGGCGGCCCGCAGCACCCGGTTGTCTGCATCTAAGACGATCCCGGTTGCCCCAATAACTTCGAGAGCCGTGTCGACCCCGTCGGGAACGGGCTGTTCGAACACGGTTTCGGCTCTCTGCTGCCATCGAAGCGCGAGAACCATCATGCCCGCGAGGGCTATCCCCAACGCGATACCTATTCCCAGGCTCCAGCCAGAGGACCAGAACAGCTCCATAATCCCTAAGCCTAGGGTGTTGGCATCGGTCCTGAGAGGGTGATGAGCGCTAAACTGAGGGTCACAGAGCGAGTGTTAAGCCAAGCCTCACCGTGCGTTAACCCAACTATGGGGGGATAGAGCTCAAACCAAACACGCTCAATCAAGGAGCATCATGCGCGAGCTATTCCAACAAGAATTACTCGAGGTTCAAGAGCGCCTCGTTGCCATCGCTGAACTTGTCACGGCGTCGATGGCTGACGCTGTGGAATCCTTCAACAAGTCGGATGTGACATTGGCCGAGTCTGTTATTGCCCGTGACAACCAGATTGATGACGCAGTGGTGGAACTTGATGAGCACGCCATCACGATCCTTGCTCGCCAATCTCCGGTCGCAAAAGACCTGAGACTCGTCGTCAGTGCACTGCGCATTAGCTCCTCACTAGAGCGCATGGGTGACATGGCCGAACACCTTGCCCAGCTCGCCCGGTATCGATTCCCTGAGAAGGTTGTTCCGAAGACCATCCGCCCCACGTTCAAAGAGATGGGGGCACTCGATGTCGAAATGTCAAAGATGCTCGTTGAGCTTCTGAAAACCCAAGACACTGCGATTGCCCAGAAGATTCGCGATGAGGACGACAAAGTCGACGCCCTCCACCTATCGGTGTTTGAGACAGTGCTGAGTGACACCTGGTCACAAGAAGCAGAGACCACTGTCGACGCAACACTGGCATCGAGATACCTCGAGCGCTTTGCCGACCACGCGGTGTCTATCGCGAAGAAGATGGTCTACCTCTCCACGGGTGAGTGGAACCCACCCACGGAGCCGATCAGGATCTAACGCTTCTTTTTTCCCTGACCGGCGACGGCTGCTGCGCCCGCTTTGGCAGCCTCTGGATCGAGGTAGCGGCCCGGCTTTTTGGGCTTGAGGTCATTGTCTAAGTCGTACACCAGAGGAATCCCAGTGGGAATGTTCAGCTCTGCAATGTCGTCATCGCTGATGCCCTCAAGATGTTTCACGAGTCCGCGCAAGCTGTTTCCGTGCGCCACCACCAAGGTGACCTTCCCCACCGACACATCTGTCGCAATGTCCGAATGCCAGTAAGGCAACATCCGGTCGATCACGATTTTCAATGATTCGGTCTTGGGAACGAACGCCTCAATATCGGAATACCGGGGATCACCCTGTTGCGCATAGGTGTCCTTTGGGTCAATCGGTGGCGGTGGCACATCGAAACTTCTCCGCCATAACTGAAATTGCTCTTCACCAAACTCCGCCAATGTTTGGGCCTTGTCTTTCCCCTGCAGCGCTCCGTAGTGTCGCTCGTTGAGGCGCCATGATCGCTTCACGGGAATCCAGAGACGATCTGCAGTGTCGAGGGCAAAATTGGCTGTCTGGATGGCCCGAGAAAGCATCGAGGTGTGCAGCACATCGGGGAGCAACTTGTGCTCTGTGAGCAGATCTCCCGCTCGCTTAGCCTCTTCGATGCCCTGGTCAGTCAGACGAACATCGACCCATCCCGTGAAGAGGTTCTTCTGGTTCCATTCGGATTGGCCATGGCGCAGGAGTATCAGTGTGTGAGACATTCCTTAAGCCTAGTGAGCCCCGCTGGTTAGCGGAGTCGACCCAGGCGGGGAACATTGCGTGTGGCTCCCGCGTCCGGAGGAACGAGAACTTCCTGGCTTGCCCCGACGAAACGCCCGCCAGTTCTGACCGTGAGCACGGCGTCCCCCGCTGTTGTTCTCTTCACCAGAGCGAGCGCAATTGGGCCCATCTCGTAGTGCCAGGCAGCCCTCGTCACAATCCCCACCTCTTTATCACCGAGGACAAGCTTGTCCCCGGCGGCGGGAAGAAGCGACTCAGAGCCATCGAGGTGGAGAAGTGTGAACCTGCGAGGGGGGTGTCCCAGATTATGGACTTTGGCAACAGTTTCTTGACCTCGGTAGCACCCTTTATTCAGGTGCACTGCCGTTCGAAGCCAGTCGAGTTCATGGGGCAAAGTTTTCTCATCGACATCGGCCATCGTGGGCCGTGCAGCGGCAATCGAGAGCGCGTCCAGATGACTGGGGCTCACAATCGGCCCCGGTATTCCTGCTGCGTGGTCCGCAGGAAAGACCCCATACACCAGTGTCCAATCCTCCCCGGGGTGAGGATCTTGGGCATATCCCACGGATCCCGACCCCACGCGGGGCCATGGGTCGGAAAAGACCATGAGGGGCGCGTGCTCGGAAAACACAC
Organism: Microbacteriaceae bacterium; assembly: GCA_018666065.1. Taxonomy (GTDB): domain Bacteria; phylum Actinomycetota; class Actinomycetes; order Actinomycetales; family Microbacteriaceae; genus Pontimonas. The sequence continues at coordinate 5,547 of JABJAO010000041.1, forward strand.
TCTCAAGAGGACTCACCAGGATTTGGAAGTTCTCCGGTCTATCAATGGTGACGTCCATGCGAAATTTCATCGACACAAGCCATGTCTCCAACGCGGCGGAACTTTCGATGTCGGTGAGCATCCAGGTCGTGAGGCCATCATCGGCAAGCAAGAACGCGTGCTCTACTCGCCCCTGTGGGCTCAGCACGAGGGATTCGACCGTGTGTCCAGGCTTCAGGCCCAGGACTTCCTGGGTGATGAGGCTGTTGAGCCAGGTCAGTCGGTCTGGACCGCTGACCGTGATGATCGCACTGGCATCTCCCGCCACCGTCGCGAGACCCGTGGCAACATCACGTTGTGTCCGAAGAAAGTCTCCTGCGGCTGATGCAGGCACTTGGTGCTCAGAGTGAGCAGAGTTCACGCGATTAGCGCTGGCCTTTATAGAGGTTCCTCAACACGATGAAGGAAACCCAGCCGATAGCAATCGACGCCAGGACCAAAAGGCCAATGAAGAAGATTTCAAGAGCGAGAAGCATGGCCCTAGTCTACGACGCTGATTACCTGAAAAACCACGGCAGCGGCCGCAGTTAACAGAACACTCCCGGTTAGGGCTAGGGATAGTCGACTGACCAAACCCTCCCGCTGATAGGCGACCACCTGAAGAATAAAAGCCATCAACAGCGACGCAGCGAGCACTGCGACCATGCTCGCTACCCGACCATCGACGTCGACGACAAAACCGACGACGATAACCCCGATAGCGGTCACCACCCAGACGGGAATAACGTTGCTGACAAAATGAGCCACACGACAATCGTAAAGCGCACGTAGACTTATCCCCAGAATCAATGCACGCGCGCGGAGGTGAGACCCATGGCTAGCATCCTTGTGTTGAGCTCAGAAGATGGTTCTCAGGTCCTTCCAGCGCTAAGTTTGCTCTCTCACCGGGTCCGCACCATTCCTGCTCAACCGGCCGCGCTTGTGAACGCGCCAACAGCGGACATCGTCATCGTTGATGCGAGAAACGACCTCGCGGGAGCGAAGGCTCTGTGTCGCATTCTCACCACCACCGGTATTTCGGCGGCTCTGCTCGTTGCGGTGAATGAAGGTGGAATGCCAGCACTCAACGGTGAATGGGGGTTTGACGACGTTGTTCTCGCGCATGCCGGTCCCGGAGAGGTTGACGCGCGAATTCGTCTGCTCACCACGCGCACCCTGAAGGAATCCGAAGACCAGATGATTTCGGCCTCTGGGGTCACTATCGATGAAGTGAGCTACCAAGCTCGGGTCAATGGTCGCGCGCTCGATCTGACCTTCAAAGAATTCGAACTCCTTCGATTCCTCGCCGGCCACCCACAGCGAGTATTCACCCGTGAACAGCTGCTGAGCGAAGTCTGGGGTTACGACTACTTCGGCGGGACGAGAACAGTTGACGTTCATGTCCGACGTTTGCGCGCAAAGCTTGGAGACATGGAATCTCTCATTGGAACTGTTCGCAATGTGGGGTATCGCTTCACTGTGGCGGAGGCGTCGAGTGAAGTGAAAGAAAAAGAAGAACTCGAAGCGCACAAAGCCTCAGAGGCGTAAGCGCTTCACCCACCGTTTACCTCCCGGCTCCCGCCCGATGCCCCATGGGTGACACAATGTCACCCATGAACGAGAACCGTCCGGCATACGACGTCACCGATGGCGTCAGTGGTGACTTCGCGGATGATTTCGATGACGTTCTTGCCCCTGAGACTGAGGATTTACCTGCTGATCGTTATCTCGACCGTGAACTGAGCTGGCTGGCATTCAACCAGCGGGTTCTCGAGCTGGCCGAAGATCCCGACGTTCCCCTCCTTGAGCGGGTGAACTTTCTGGCGATATTCGCGAGCAATTTGGACGAGTTCTTTATGGTTCGCGTCGCAGGCCTCAAACGTCGAATTGTGACCGGCATCGCCGTCCCGACCAACACCGGACGATCCCCTCAGCAGGTGCTCGATGACATCTCCGCGATGGCACACGATCTGCAAGAGCGCCACGAGCGGGCTTTCCACGACCTCATCAAACCCGCCCTGGACGCAGAAGACATTCACATTGAATCCTGGAGTGATCTTGGTGACATTGACCGCCAGCCCCTCGACGATTTTTTTAGCGAGCAAATTTTCCCTGTACTGATGCCCCTCGCTGTGGATCCGGCCCACCCTTTCCCCTACATATCCGGGCTCTCATTAAATCTCTCCGTAAGAATCCGCAATCCGCAGACGACTGCTGTGGAATTTGCCCGCCTCAAGGTTCCGCCGATTTTGGCCCGGTTTATCCAACTCCCCGATGATGGCTCGGGCAGACTGCGCTACATCGCGATTGAAGATTTGATATCCAACCATGTGCAGGAGCTTTTCCCCGGAATGGAGGTGCTCGAGCACCACGAGTTTCGGGTGACCCGGAACGAAGACGTCGAAATCGAGGAAGACGAGAGCGAAAACCTTATTCAGGCACTCGAGCGCGAACTCCTCCGTCGGCGTTTTGGCCCACCAATTCGTCTCGAAATCACCGAGGACATGGACAACGTCACGCTCGATCTCCTCATTAGCGAACTCGGCATTACAGAAAACGAGGTCTATCGGCTCCCAGCGCCCCTGGGCCTCACAGGGTTGTTTGAGATTTCCCACCTCGATCGACCACACCTGAAATACCCACCCCATCTGCCCATTACCTCCACCCAATTTCTTCCCTCCGAGCCCACGGAGGAACCCGATATTTTCCGGTCGATTCGAGCCGGAGACGTGCTGGTTCACCACCCGTATGAGTCCTTTGCCACCAGCGTTCAAGCATTCTTGGAGCACGCTGCAGCAGACCCTCAGGTGCTCGCCATCAAACAAACCCTGTATCGAACCAGCGGTGACAGCCCCATCATCGAAGCCCTGATTCGTGCCGCCGAATCGGGGAAATCGGTTTTGGCGCTGGTGGAAATCAAGGCTCGATTCGATGAACAAGCCAACATTTCCTGGGCAAAGAAACTGGAGAAGTCGGGCGTTCATGTCGTCTATGGACTTGTTGGTCTGAAGACCCACTGCAAGCTCGCGCTCGTGATCCGACAGGAATCAGATGGGACCTTGGGTCACTACTCGCATGTGGGGACTGGTAACTACAACCCCAAGACCAGCAGGATTTACGAAGACTACGGATACTTCACTGCAGACAACCAAGTAGGGAAAGAACTCACACGGCTGTTTAATGAACTCTCCGGTTACGCCATCGAGAAGAAATACCGCCGGATGCTGGTTGCGCCGAGGTATCTCCGGCGTGGATTGCTCAAACACATCAAAGATGAGATCAAGAATCAGCATGCTGGGAAACCGGCCCGTATTCGGCTCAAACTGAACTCCCTTGTCGACGAAGTCATCATCGATGCTCTCTACCGGGCAAGCATGGCGGGTGTCCCCGTCGACATTTGGGTTCGCGGTATTTGCGCGCTCGTGCCGGGCCAACCGGGACTGAGCGAGAACATCACGGTGAAAAGCGTCCTGGGACGCTATCTTGAACACTCGCGTATTTTTTGGTTCGAGAATTCAGGAAAACCCACGGTGTATATCGGCAGTGCAGACATGATGCATCGAAATCTAGACCGCCGCGTGGAGGCATTGCTTCACATCACTGATCCTCTTCACATCGAGCAACTCGATAACCAACTCACACTGGGGATGAGTGACGACATGCAGTCGTGGTCGCTCACGAGCGAGGGAGCGTGGGAGCGCCACTCCTACGCGAAGGACGGAACCCACCTGGGTGATGTCCAACACGAGACCATGATGGAAATCATGGCTAAAAAACGTGGGGCTCCCACCTCATGAGTAGCTCCCCGGACACAGTCGTCGCCGGCGGAGCAGTCTGTTGGAAAGTTGTCGATGGGCAAGTTCGAATACTGCTGGTGCATCGCACCCAGCACAAGGACATCTCGTTACCCAAAGGCAAACGCGACCCAGGGGAAACAGTCCCAGAGACTGCCAAGCGAGAGATTCTTGAGGAGACTGGCCTCCACATCACGCTCGGTGCGTATCTGGGACGAGTGGACTACCTACTGCCCAGCAACAAACCCAAGGAAGTCCACTATTGGGCTGCCGAGGTCGATCCGGGTGAGGCCGAGCGGGCGCCTTTTGAATCCAACGATGAGATTTACGCGCTCGAGTGGGTGTCGGTGAAGAAGGCATCAGCACGGCTCACTTACGAGCATGACGCGGACATCCTGGAGAACTTCCAATCGCTTCTGGAGAGTGGACGTGCTCGAACGTTTCCCTTGATTCTTCTCCGCCACGCCAAAGCCATGCCCGCAGAAAACTGGGATGGACCTGACCGCACTCGGCCACTGCTTCACAAAGGACTCACCCAAGCTGCCAACGTGGCAGGAGGAATCCTTGCTTTCGACCCTCAGGTGGTTGTCTCGAGTCCCGCAGCCCGGTGTCAGGCAACAATCCAGCCCTTGCTCGAGAAATCTGGCGTCGAGAGCAAGACTTCCAAGGGCCTCAGTCAGGACTACTACGAATCCAGCGGAAAGAGGGCCTCTGCGGTCGTAGACAAGCGAGTAGATAAACGCACTCCTTCGGTCCTCTGCTCGCACGGGCCCGTTCTCCCTCAGCTGGTCATGGCAGCAGCGCAAGCCGGGCCCGGAGGGCCAACTCAGTCCCTCCAGCAAGCGGCGAGCTTGTCAGTGGGTAGCTTCAGCGTGCTTCATTTCTCGCGAGAAACCGAGACGCCTCACATTGTGGCCGTGGAAACCCACGAAGCCCCCACAGAATAATAAGCCGGACCACAGAACGCCTCTCGGCGCGAGGCCGCTCGAAGCGGCTAATGATGGAGC
>JABJAO010000012.1 GCA_018666065.1 Microbacteriaceae bacterium
CGGTGCTCTCTCGGCGACCTTAGGACTAGAAGGGTGGCCCTCAGTTGCCGAGGAATCAATCATTGCCCGTGACGTTTTGTTGGCAGAGTCAGTAGGGGCACGCTTACACATCTGCCACCTGTCGACCGCGGGCTCTGTGGATGTGATTCGGTGGGCGAAGCAGCGAGGAATTGCGGTCACCGCAGAGGTGACCCCCCATCACCTGCTCTTGACAGAGGATCTCGTGAGCTCGTTCGACCCGCTCTACAAGGTCAATCCGCCACTTCGCTCGACAGAGGACATTCTCGCGTTGAGACAGGCGCTCGCCCAGGGCGTCATTGACGTTGTGGCAACGGATCACGCCCCGCATCCCCCTGAATCAAAAGACTGCAGTTTTCCCGAGGGCGCTTTTGGAATGCTGGGGCTTGAAACAGCGTTTGCCGTGGTGAACACCACGTTGGTTGAAACCGGCATGATCTCGTTTGACGATGTTGCCCGCATTATGTCTTCACACCCAGCCGCCATCGGAGGGGTCGCTGGATACGACACACCGTTCACCGTGGGGCAGCCAGCGCACCTGACGCTGGTCGACCCCTCAGGGACCGCACTAGAGCCGCACGGTAGTTTGAGTACTAACAATCCGTACCGAGGAATAGCTCTCACGGGGCGAGTGGTCCATACAATCTATGACGGTCTCCACACGGTGCAGGACGGTAGTGTCCTCGGGCGCGCGGAGGGGGATCTGTGACACAAGAAGTTGCTGCGAGCATCATGATTGCTCTGGCGGTGGTGCTCCTTGCGCTGGCCGGGTGGGGGTGGCGTAATCGCCGTCACCGTTTTGCGCACTTGGAAGCCCATCTGATTCGCGCCGTTCCTTCCTCACTCTCCGTTTATGAGTGCTCCGGTCTTTATGTAGCCACGACCGTTGCCGGCTCACCCATGGATCGCGTTCCGGTTGGTCCACTGAGCTACCGCGCGAAAGCACAGTTTTCCCTTCACCCCGAGGGGCTCGTCATCTCGGCACAGGGGGAGTCGCCTGTGCTGTTGACAGCGCCGACAGGAATTGACGCGGGTGCAGCGACCTGGACAATCGACCGTGTGGTCGAGCCTGACGGCTTGGTCATGATTCGGTGGTTGCTAGGTGACGTCGCGGTGGATAGCTACGTGCGCATCGTCGAGTCGGACTCGCAAGCCTTTATTGACACAATCAACGCGTTGAAGGGAAATACGTCGACATGAGAGACCGTGCAGTTCTGGTGTTGGAGGACGGAAGCCGTTTCGAAGGGCAGGCCTGGGGGTCGCGCGGTGAAGCGCTCGGAGAGGTCGTGTTCTCCACGGGAATGACCGGCTATCAAGAGACCCTGACGGACCCCAGCTATGCCGGTCAGATTGTCGTTATGACCGCTCCGCACATCGGAAACACCGGTATGAATGACGAGGACCCGGAATCTCGAAGAATTTGGGTCGAGGGCTTTGTCGTCCGGGATGCGGCACGGCGTCCCTCCAATTTCCGTTCCACCCGAAGCCTGGAATCCGACCTGGAACACGATGGAATTGTCAGCATCAGTGGCGTCGATACCCGCGCGATCACCCTCATTCTTCGTGAAGCCGGTGTGATGCGCGGCGGGGTGTTCAGCGGTGATTCTCTGCAGTTGACGGATGCCGAACAGTTGGAGCGTGTGCACAAGGCGCCCGATATGGCGGGCCAAAACCTTTCTGATCGTGTCAGTGTCTCTGAGACCCGCGTTGTGCCAGCGGTGGGCGAGGCAATCGGACGCCTCGCGGTCATCGACCTCGGTGTTAAGGAATCCACCGTGCACCACCTGGCAGCCCGCGGATTTGATGTCCACGTGCTGCCCTCAAACGTGACGTTCAAGGAGGTCAAGGCTGTGGACCCAGCCGCGCTCTTCTACTCGAACGGTCCTGGAGACCCCTCTGCCAGCGACCATCACGTGCAGTTGTTGCAAAGCGCCTTGGGCGAATCTCTGCCGTTTTTCGGGATTTGTTTTGGAAACCAGCTCCTCGGCCGCGCACTCGGGTTTGACACCTACAAGCTGAAGTATGGACACCGAGGCATCAATCAACCGGTTCTTGACACGACGACGGGGCGGGTCGAAATCACCGCCCAGAATCACGGGTTCGCCGTTGATGCACCACGGGGCGAAGAGGTCGATTCCCCCGCAGGATTTGGGCGGGTGATCGTCAGCCATGTAAGCCTCAACGACGACGTCGTCGAAGGCTTGACCGCACTGGATATCCCCGCATTCTCTGTCCAGTACCACCCTGAAGCCGCCGCTGGACCCCACGATTCGACCTACCTGTTTGACCGTTTCCGAGACCTTGTCCTGGCCCACCTCGACAGCGCAAAGGGGGTTGGCGCGAATGCCTAAGCGTGAGGACATCTCAAGCGTGCTCGTGATCGGATCTGGACCGATTGTCATCGGCCAAGCCGCTGAATTTGATTACTCGGGTACCCAAGCCTGTCGAGTATTGCGGGAAGAGGGAATTCGAGTGATTTTGGTCAACTCGAATCCCGCAACGATCATGACGGACCCCGGGTTCGCCGATCAGACCTACATTGAGCCGATCACCACCGCGGTGTTGGAAGCAATCATCGTCAAAGAAAAGCCCGACGCGATCCTTCCCACCCTGGGCGGGCAAACTGCTCTCAATGCGGCTATGGCACTCCACACAGAGGGCATCCTCGCGAAGTATGGAGTTGAGCTCATTGGCGCTTCTTTTGAGGCAATTCAACGCGGTGAGGACCGCCAAATCTTCAAAGATTTGGTTATCGAGTCCGGGGCTGACGTTGCGCGCAGCGCCATAGCGACGACGGTCGAGGAAGCGATTAGTTTCGCGGAAGACCTTGGGTACCCACTAGTGATTCGGCCCTCCTACACAATGGGCGGTCTCGGGTCCGGTTTTGCCCATGATCGAGCTGAGTTGGTGAGGATGGTCAGCGATGGTCTCCATCAGAGTCCCACCACCGAGGTTCTCCTCGAGGAATCAATCCTGGGATGGAAGGAGTACGAACTGGAACTCATGCGCGATAGCGCCGACAACACGGTTGTCGTCTGTTCTATCGAAAATGTGGACCCCGTCGGTGTGCACACCGGGGACTCCATCACTGTTGCCCCCGCGTTGACTCTTACCGACCGCGAGTATCAAAAGCTGCGCGACATCGGTATCGAGATCATCAGGCTTGTGGGTGTCGATACCGGAGGCTGCAATATCCAATTCGCGATAGAGCCCACAACCGGTCGGGTCATCGTCATTGAGATGAACCCACGGGTATCCCGAAGCTCTGCTCTGGCGTCGAAAGCGACGGGCTTCCCAATAGCCAAAATTGCCGCAAAACTGGCTCTGGGTTATCGGTTGGACGAGATTCCCAATGACATCACCAAGGTCACACCCGCGTCATTTGAGCCGACGCTGGACTATGTGGTGGTGAAAGTTCCCCGGTTTGCTTTTGAAAAGTTCCCGCTGGCCGACCGAACGTTGACCACCACGATGAAGTCTGTCGGCGAAGCCATGGCCCTGGGTCGGAACTTCTCGCAAGCGCTCAACAAGGCTCTCCGATCCTTGGAACAACGGGGCAGCTCGTTCCATTGGGGGAGCCAGGAGAAGAGTGCGAAGGAACTGGTTACACTTTCCCGAATTCCCACGGACGGGCGAATTGTCACGGTCCAGCAGGCGCTCCGCGCCGGAGCCACTGTGGAGGATCTCTATGCCGCCACCGGCATAGACCCGTGGTTCCTGGATCAAATCTCACTCATCAACGAGGTCGCCAGCGATGTTCAGTCCGCCCCGGAGCTCACTCGTGAGGTGCTGCGGTGGGCGAAAGAGCATGGTCTCTCCGATGTTCAAATAGCCCAGCTCCGGGGCCTTGACGAAGCCGACGTCAGAGCCCTGCGGCATTCCCTGGACCTTCGCCCTGTGTACAAGACGGTCGATACCTGTGCGGGTGAGTTCCCGGCATACACCCCGTACCACTACTCCAGTTACGACATGAGCTCGGAGGTTGCTGCGTCGGACAAGACAAAGGTAGTCATTCTGGGCTCTGGTCCGAACCGAATCGGGCAAGGAATCGAATTTGATTATTCCTGTGTCCACGCGGCGTTTGCCCTGCAGGATGCAGGGTATGAAACCATCATGATCAACTGCAATCCAGAGACTGTATCCACGGATTATGACACCAGTGATCGACTCTATTTCGAGCCATTAACCCTCGAAGACGTCCTCGAGGTAATTCACCAGGAGAGCCAGAGTGGAACGCTTCTGGGTGTTCTGGTTCAACTCGGTGGACAGACGGCACTCGGCCTTGCGAAAGGGTTGGAGCACGCGGGGGTGCCCATTCTCGGTACCACCCCCGATGCCATTGACCTTGCCGAAGAACGCGGGTCATTTGCCCGCATTCTTGACGAAGCCGGGCTCGTAGCGCCAAAAAATGGCACCGCAACGACCCTCGACGAAGCTGTGGGGATAGCGGGTAACATCGGGTACCCGGTGTTGGTTCGACCCAGTTACGTCCTCGGCGGCCGTGGAATGGAAATTGTCTACGACCAACCCAGCCTCGTGGACTACTTTGCCCGGATCGAGGAGTTTGCCATCGTGGGCCCCGACGCACCACTGCTCGTCGACCGATTCCTCGATGATGCTGTCGAAATTGACGTGGATGCGCTCTATGACGGTCACCAGTTGTATATCGGGGGTGTGATGGAGCACATTGAGGAGGCCGGAATTCACTCCGGTGACTCTGCCTGCACGCTCCCACCCGTCACGCTCGGCCGCGATGTGGTGGAGCAGGTGTGCGCCGCTGTGGAGAAACTCGCCGAGGGAATTGGTGTGCGAGGCCTGCTCAACGTACAGTTCGCGGTTGCTGCCGGTGTGCTCTACGTCTTGGAGGCAAATCCGCGGGCAAGTCGCACGGTGCCCTTTGTGTCTAAGGCTCTGGGAATCCAACTCGCACGGGCTGCAGCGCTCGTGATGGCTGGATCGGGCATTGAGTCCCTGATCGCCTCGGGAGTAATCCCGGCAATCGATGGCAGGAGGCCCCCTCTCGACTCTCCCGTCGCCGTCAAGGAGGCCGTGCTGCCTTTCAAGAGATTCCGCACACCAGCGGGCGACATCGTCGATTCGATTCTCGGACCCGAAATGCGTTCCACCGGCGAGGTTATGGGGATTGACTCGACCTTCCCCAAGGCTTTCGCCAAGAGTCAGGACGCAGCATACGGCGGGCTTCCGCAGTCGGGAACCGTCTTCGTTTCGGTGGCGGACCGCGATAAGCGAAGCGTGATCCTGCCTATCCTGCGATTGAGTCAACTCGGCTTCCACCTGATTGCGACCGAGGGCACCGCGGAGACGCTAGCGCGCTACGGAATCCATGCAGAGGTGGTGCGCAAACACACCGAAGCCTCTGGCGAGGAAAAAGGGCCGAGTGTGGTGGATTTGATCCAGCAGGACAAAATCGACATCGTCATCAACACCCCTCGGGGTCGCAGTGCCCGGGCCGATGGTTATGAAATTCGCACGGCTACCGTCGCAGCCGACAAGGCTCTGTTCACAACCATTGCTCAGGTAGGCGCAGCTGTGGCATCCATGGAGCAACGACCGGAAACCCCCGAGGTGACAAGCCTGCAGGACTATCAACGTCGACGCGAAGAACTCCAGCGATGACCTGGCCGCTATCTCTCTCGGAGTCTGCCGACCGAGTCTTGTGCGTGGGGATTGACCCACATCCCGCTGTGCTGGAGATGTGGGGGTGCCCCGACTCGCCAGTCGGACTGGCGACGTTTTCCCAGCAACTACCGGCACTCCTCGAGGAGGCGGGCTGTCGCGTCGTCAAACCGCAGGTCGCATTCTTTGAGCGCCATGGCGTGAAGGGGATGCAGACTCTGGCGGAGTTGCTCGGTGAGTTGCGCCGCCGCGACATAGCGACAATTGGCGATGCCAAGCGGGGCGATATCGGCTCCACCATGGTGGGATACGCCCAGGCATGGTTGGTCCCCGGCGCGGACTTCGAGGTCGACGCGCTAACCCTTGTTCCCTACCAGGGCCTTGGCGCGCTGGAACCGGCACTCTCCCTCTCGCTTGGAAACTCCAAGGGGGTTTTTGTTCTCGCCGCCACCTCGAACCCTGAAGCCAGAGAGACCCAAATGGCGAGGACACCCGATGGGGTTTCTGTCGCCTCGAGCGTTATGGGCTATCTTCGAGCGTGGACTGAGGCGCATCCGGGCTCCCGCCCCACGCACGGAGTGGTGCTGGGAGCAACCATGACACTCAGTGCGTATGGGATTTCACTGAGCGACTTTCCGGGAATGCCTATCTTGGCGCCTGGGTACGGTCATCAAGGGGCGAAACTGGGTGAGGCCCGAGCGTCTTTTCCTGCCACGTCTCCGCTTTTTGCTGTGGTTGCACGGTCGGTGCTGATGGAAGGTCCGGAGCGGTTTGTGGACGCTGTGGACGGTGCAAGGAAAGAATTCTCCGAGTGAGCGCGGGTTTTGACGCAAAAGCAGCCTCGGTGAAGGGCGTTGAGATGCGCCGCGCACGAGCCGTGTTCAAAGCAGCCCTCGCGAAGGGCGAATTCCGTCTTCTCGAGGTTTATGACCAGGCAGAGTCCGAGGATGCCAGCCAAGTTCTGCGAGGTCTTCGGGTGGAGTGGTTCTTGCGGTCGATTCCAGGCTTTGGCGTCACCAAAACCCGGGCACTTCTCGAGCGCTTGGGCATCAGCGCGACCGCAACCTTGGGAGGTCTCCGAGTCCGGCAACGCACCGCGTTACGCGCGGAGGTCGCGACGTTGTATCGACGCTACTTTCCGCACCAGCGCGGTGTTTTGGTTGTTCTTGCCGGTCCCAGTGGGGTGGGAAAAGGGACCATTGTGTCCTGGATTACGGGCCACTTTCCTGAATTTGTGGTGAGCGTTTCGGCGACGACCCGACCGCAGAGGCCGGGGGAGAAGGATGGCGAGCACTACTACTTCGTCTCGGCCACTCGGTTTGAGGAACTCGTTCGCGCGGATGAGCTTCTGGAATGGGCCCTCGTGCACGGTTCCCATTACTACGGCACACCGCGCGCTCCCGTTGACGAGCTTCTCGACCAAGGAAAAAATGTCATCCTTGAAATCGACGTTCAAGGCGCGAAACAGGTCAAACGGCACATGAAGAACTCACTGTCGGTGTTTATCGCACCGCCGTCCTTTTCGGATCTTGAGGACCGACTGGTGCGCCGGGGCACGGAGGACGAACGCGAACGCCGGCGGCGACTCATGACCGCAAAACGGGAACTCGGGCGTCAATCTGAGTTCGATTACGTCGTCATCAACGCGAGCGTAGAGGAATCAGGGCAAAGCATCGTAGACTTAGCACTTGCGTCGAAAGACCCTCAGTCCACCAAGGAGTAAATATGTCGCTGCAGCGCGATGGAATCATTGACCCGCCGATTGACGAGCTACTCGAAAAGGTTGATTCGAAGTACCAGCTCGTCATTTACGCGGCAAAGCGTGCTCGACAGATCAACGCGTACTACTCAGACTTGGGCGATGGCAACATCTATGACCACGTTGGCCCGTTGGTTCCCTCGACTATCGACGAGAAGCCGCTCAGCATTGCGCTGCGCGAGATCAACGAGGGCAAGCTAGTTCTCAACCGCCCAGCCTCCTAACCCGCGCATGTCCTCACACGAGGAGAGTGTCCTGTCGCCCCGAGTTGTCGTGGGTGTCTCGGGCGGTATCGCTGCGTATAAGGCCGTCTCGCTGGTTCGAGAGCTGGTGCTGCGCGGGGCACATGTGACGGTGATTCCCACCGCGTCGGCGCTCAAATTTGTGGGTATGCCAACGTGGGAGGCAATCTCTCGAAATCCAGTGACCGCGGATCTCTTTGACGGAGTGGCCGAGGTTCGCCACGTTGCCCTGGGTCAGCAGGCAGATCTGATCATTCTGGCGCCGGCTACCGCGCACACGTTGGCGTCTGTTGCGGGAGGTTTCGCGGGTGACTTACTCGGCACGACAATTCTCGCCTCCAGCGCCCCGCTAGTCATCGCGCCTGCGATGCATACCGAGATGTGGGAGAACCCCGCCGTCAGGGCAAATGTCGAGCTTTTGCGCGGACGCGGAGCGCTGATTGTAGGTCCGGAATCGGGTGCTCTCACCGGTGACGACCGCGGTCCTGGACGAATGTCAGAGCCCGCAGATATCGCTGATGTGGCACTCGGGGCGCTCGTTCCCAAGACGCTCAGAGGGAAACGCGTGCTGATATCGGTTGGAGGCACCAGGGAATATCTCGACCCTGTGCGATTTATCGGAAATCGATCGAGTGGGGAGATGGGAACCTCCCTTGCGCGGGCTGCCCTTGCGCGGGGCGCAGAGGTCACCATTGTGCACGCTCACTTCGAGGCTTCGCTTCCCTCCGGCGCGCGTGCAGTGTCCGCTCCGACTGCCCAGGAGATGCACGATGTCATGATGGCCGAGCAGTCCTCTCACGACATCGTCATTATGGCCGCAGCCGTCGCGGACTGGAGGGTGAGAGAGCCTTCTGAGGACAAAATTTCCAAGGCAGGGCAGGGGGATTCGTGGTCGCCCGACCTCGTCCGCACGCCCGATATTCTCCGAGAGCTGGGGGAGCACAAGACCCCATCCCAGCTTCTCGTCGGGTTTGCCGCCGAAACAGACGCCGATGAAAAGGTGAGGGAACAGTCAGCACGAACGAAACGCGAAACCAAGGGTGCAGACGTGATTGTGCTGAACCAGGTGGGGCGGAAGATAGGGTTTGGTACGCTTGACACGGCAGTGACACTGATTTCCGCGAGCCCGCAGTCACTGTCTTTCGAAGGATCGAAAACTTCCGTTGCGGGGCGGCTCTTGGACGCTCTGCCCGAACACTAGGTAGGGCTCATGCGGTACTTCAGCTCCGAATCCGTCACTGAAGGTCACCCTGACAAGATGTGCGACCAAATCAGCGATGCGCTGTTGGACGCTTTCCTCGCAGGTGACAGGAACTCTCGATGTGCAATCGAATCTCTGAGTGCCGGCAACATGATTCACGTTGCCGGAGAGGTCACATCGAACGCGAAAGTCGATGTGGAAAAGATTGTTCGTGACCTGGTTCGCTCCATCGGCTACACCGATGTCTCGATCGGTATCGATGCGGATGGTTTTGCGTGGCACTTGTCGTTGGGGCAGCAATCTGCAGATATTGCCCACGGTGTCGATAGTGCGCTCGAGGCCCGTGACGGTGGTTCAGTAGACCCCTATGACAGCCTCGGGGC
>JABJAO010000075.1 GCA_018666065.1 Microbacteriaceae bacterium
CCACACTCATGTCCAGCCCCGAATCGCCAGCATGTTTAGGATGATGGAGTGCGCCCGGTAACCGTTGATCAGATTCGATCGTCGATGATCAACATGAGCGAATCTGAGCTCGAGGTGATGAACCTCCCCGGCCTCCACGAGACCCTGTGGGAGGAAAGGGAATTCCTCGGGTGGCGCGATGTCAACCACAACACGAAGGGTTACCTGGTCTTCTGGGTGGGCGATACCCCCCGGGGCCTCATGGTTCGCTCTGCAGAAACACAGATGCCTCCCGGTAGGAGCGCGATCTGTGCGCTGTGCCACACCCAACAACCCGCCCCACAGGTGAGCCTCTTCGTTGCCCCGAAAGCCGGCGACGCAGGTCGACGGGGAAACACCATCGGCACCTACATGTGTGCCGACCTATCCTGCTCCACCCTGATTCGCATCACTCCACCTGAATCCGACGCTCAGCCAGAGCCTGAGAAAATCGTCAAACACAAGTCCCTAGGGATGCGTGAGCGTTTAGAGAACTTCTCGCTGAGGGTTCTCGAGGTGGATGCTTAGCTTCGGCGCCCGGCGAAGACCATCGGAATGGCGAAGGCCAGACACGCAGTCAACACTCCGGCTCCAAAAAGCCAGGGTGCGAACACCTCAGGAACTACGAAAGAGTATGTGAACATCGGAAACGATGCCAAAAAAATCGCCGAAGAAATAACAACGAGGAAAATGTTCATGATTGCTCCAGTATTCCATAACGAGGTGAGCGTCTCATGACACCACACGAGCGAGGTCGGCGCTTACGCATCCGTCGAATCCGAATCACCGGGTGGACCGCTCTGACGTCGCTGGTGGTAACCCTGGTTGGATTCTTGACCTATTTCCACATTGTTTTTCCCGCTGATCGAGCAGCAACCCTGGAGGTCTTCCGGGACTCCCGCGTCCGGGTCGAAGCGTCCGAGGGCCGCGTGGTTATGGAACCCACCGGCGAGAGCACCGGCAGGGGAATTCTGTATTTCCCCGGGGCACGTGTTGACCCCTACAGCTACCTGTACCCGTTTGCCGACCTCGTGGCGGCAGGAAACACCCTGGTCGTTGTCGACCCGCTGATGAACATGGCGCTGTTCGACCCCCGAGGCTTAGGCGAACTCACCGCAGATTTCTCCGACATCTCTACATGGGTTGTCGCTGGACACTCTCTCGGTGGGGTGAAAGCTTGCCTCGAAGTCGATAACCCGGCGGTGAGCGACCTTGTATTGATGGGAAGCTTCTGCGCCAATGACATTTCCGCGCTCGACATTGGCGTTATTCAAATCGTTGCCGATCGCGATGGACTCATCGATGAAAGCAGCCGACGAGATGCTGAGAAGTTCTTGCCAGCCCAGTCGCGTCGCACCATGACGCTCGAGGGGGCAAACCACGCGTCCTTTGGGACTTATGGACCACAACCTGGCGACGGGACGAGCACGCTGAGTGCCGCAGAGGTCAGGGTCTCGCTCACAGACATCCTGAACGCCACAGTGTTCGTGGACTAGGCAGTCGCGCCTGCGCGCTCGATAATGAGCTCGCGAACTCGAGCGGCGTCGGCTTGGCCTTTCATCGCTTTCATGACCGCGCCGATAATTGCCCCGGCGGCCTGCATTTTGCCTTCTCGAATTTTGTCTAACACATCGGGATCCGCAGCAAGCGCCTCATCAATTGCCGCGAGCAACGCGCCGTCGTCCGAGACGACCTCGAGTCCTCTCGCAGCCACAATCTCGCTGGGTGAACCCTCACCGTCGATCATTCCCTGAAGCACGCCGCGAGCGAGCTTGTCCGTCAGGGTGCCCGCGTCAATCAGGGCCTGCAAATCTTTGATGGCACCGGGCGTGACCAGGCTTGCCGGTTCAGCGCCACGGTCATTGGCAATCCGGGAGATCTCGCCCATCCACCACTTGCGCGCCGCGACGGGCTCCACACCGGCCTCGATAGTCGCCTGGATTTCAGGAACCAATCCCGCGTTCACCACCGCCTGGAAGTCCACATCACTAAAGCCCCACTCTGCTCTCAATCTGCGACGCAAATGAACAGGGCTTTCCGGCAGTGCGTCTGTGAGTCTCTGCACCCACTCGGCACTGGCTTCTACGGGAAGCAGATCCGGCTCCGGGAAGTAGCGATAATCATCGGCGTCTGATTTGGGTCGCCCCGGAGAGGTGACGCCGGTGTCTTCGTGCCAGTGGCGGGTTTCTTGAATGATCACGCCACCCGCGTCCAAAATTGCGGCTTGGCGACGAATTTCATAGAGCACCG
>JABJAO010000079.1 GCA_018666065.1 Microbacteriaceae bacterium
CAGGTGTCTGGAGCGTAGAGGTCGAGGTAGGCGGTGCCGAGCCCGGACTTTCCACCCTGGCTTGGCGCACCGTTATTTTGCACCGTCAGCAGCAAAGCCCCGGCATCGCGGGAAAAGTTGATGCGGATCCAGTCGGCTTTACCGTGGCGAACCGCGTTGTTCACTGCATCCACAACAATCGTGTGAACGGCCGGAATATAGGGCGTGGGAATTACCGCGAGTGGCTGTTCGAGCCCAATATCGATAAGCGCACTCCAGTTGGTGATGAACGCTTCGAGCTCGGCGAGTTCGTCCCCAGCGCCCAAAGGTGCGCTTTCGGACTGTTGAAGCACGAGACGGATAGCGTGAATGTCACGCCGGGCGGCCTCGGTGTCATTGCGCGCGAGATGATCCTGGAGCTTCAAAATCGCGGCTAGGAAATTTCCGCGCACATCACCGTGAAGGCGGCTTGCCACCTTGTGCGAGACGACTTTGAGTCGGCTTTCTACGTGGAGCTTTTTGAGTGTGGAGCTATCGAGGGAGTTCTTCAGGGATGCCAGAATTCTGGACCTTGCAACGGAGACCGCTGAAGGCAGAGACGTGGAGAGGGCGACAAAAAGCGTAATGACGTGAAGGCTCACCACCCGCCAGGGCTCTTCTGCGGAGTAGCCCCACGTCTCAGCAAGCAGCAGGAGGGGCAGTGACGAGGTCAGAAGAACGCCGGAGATAGCGAGATACCCCGGGACACCGTAGCGCTCGAGGGAGGGTAGAAGCCAATTTCCCAGAGCGCCGAGCGCGAGAGCCCCGGCCACCCAAATTCCCATGAGGGCAAGTGCGACGGGAATCTCATATACCCGGGAGTAGGTGAGCCCGAAAAGGAACACAGCGGCGAGGCCAAGGTATTCCAATCGGAATGGCTGCGCGCTGGCATAGAGAGTGAGAAATTCCCTCAGTCGAATCCGAGGAGCGTGACTGGGGGCTTGATTCCACAGTTCGGCACTCACCCTCTGCCATGTCGAGTCAGACAGTGTTCGCAGCTCCTCCAAATTGGGTCGTGGCTCAGAGGGCGACGAGAGCGATGCCTCCAGCTGGTCAAGCGACGCCGTGACTGCTTGTTGGGATTTCCGAAGCTCTTTGTCGACGTATGCCAGGAGAGTGTTTCGCATGGACTGGACAGCCGCACGATGGGCGGACAGCTGTTCCTCGCCGGCAAGGAGAACCTCCAACACCTCAGCTCGTGCGAGTGCGAATCGGTCGACTTCTTCCAAGGCATGGGCAAGTACAGCGAACCCCACGACACTGATCAGCGCTGAGAACACAATGCGTTGAGGAGTGGGAATGTCATCGTCGAGGGCGAAGAAGTTCAGCCCTACTACTAGAAGGGTCCCGCGCACGATGCCTCCGGAGGCCCACACGCTCGCGGCAACCCAGAGGGGGACAGGGCGCTCGCGTCGATGCCGAAGAACAGTGAGGTGGGCGCCAAAGAAGACCACTCCCATACCCACTTGCGCGAGGGCAGCGATGGCGAAAATCGTGAACGCGGTGGACCAGGAGCTATACGTGGGTTCTTCGTTAAAGACGAAACCCAAAATCCATCCCGGCGCCGCAATGAGAAAACCACTAAGCGAGACTGCTCGCCGCCCTCCCATTTTGAGAGCCGCGGCTTCCCATCGCGGGTTCACTAACGAGCTCCTACGAGGTCGAAGTATGTCTGCAAGAGTGCAGCGCGCGAGTTCAAACCCGAGCTGGGAGAAATCTCGAGACGTTTCAGCATTCGGTTAATTGTTTTCGCGACAGACTCCTCCGAGACTGCCAACTCGAGCGCTATTGCTTTATTGGAGAGCCCTTGTGCCACCAGCCGGAGAACGGCAATCTGTGATGCCGTCAAATTCACTGCGGGGATTACTCCCCGCTCTGAGTTCTTCGCCTTTTTTATGGCTGTGTGAATGGCCTCGGCGAGCTGGTCAGTTGATTCGACGCGTTGTTTGATCAGATAGACGACACCCACGGGAGCGCTGACCAAGCTCTCGGAGTGCAGGCGAGGATCACCAAACGCACTAAGCAACACAATGCCCAACGCGGGGTGCTTATTTCGCAAGCTACTAGCGATATCGAGGCCTGTGGGCCCAGGGCCGAAGTCAAGATCGGTAATCAGCGCATCCGGTGAGTGTTTGGCAACGAGGGCAACCGCTTCTCCCGCAGTCCCACCACGCCCCACTACTTCGATTCCATGCGCGACGAGGGAATCAGATACCCCAGAAAGTGTCAGATTGTGGTCGTCAGCGACGACAACTCGAAGAGACCTCACGCCCTCGAGTATGGCTCATTTCGGTATCGAAAAACCGTGGACGGGCCCCTCGGTGTCGTAAACGGTAGACTTTCGAAGTTGTCGCGTCCTTATCAAAGGAAACCTGATGCCCGCCGTTGTGATTGTTGGAGCCCAGTGGGGCGATGAAGGCAAGGGAAAAGCGACCGACCTCATCTCCGACCGGATTGACTACGTCGTCAAGTTCAACGGAGGAAACAACGCAGGACACACCGTGGTTATTGGTGACGAAAAGTATGCCCTGCACCTTCTGCCCTCGGGAATCCTGACCAAGGGCGTGATTCCCGTTATTTCCAATGGCGTTGTCATCGACCCCGAGGTGTTGATGGAGGAGCTCGACGCGCTGAGCGCGAGGGGCATTGATGTGTCCAAACTCGTCATCAGCTCACACGCTCACATCATCACTCAGTACCACCGAACCTTGGACAAAGTCACGGAGCGCTTCCTCGGGAAGAGACAAATCGGTACGACGGGCCGCGGTATTGGGCCCACCTATGCCGACAAAATCAATCGGGTTGGCATTCGGGTTCAAGACCTTTTCGACGAGGGAATCCTGCGCCAAAAGGTCGAAGGTGCTCTCGATATGAAGAACCACCTGCTGGTCAAGATTTATAACCGTCGCGCCATTGAAGTGGATGAAGTGGTGAACGACCTCCTGTCCTACGCTGATCGACTTCGTCCGATGGTCCAGGACACGGCTCTCCTGCTTCACAACGCACTGGAGGCCGGCAAGACGGTCCTCTTTGAGGGTGGGCAAGCGACCATGCTGGACGTTGACCATGGAACCTACCCTTTTGTGACCTCATCCAATGCCATTGCTGGCGGTGCCTCCACGGGAGCGGGCATTGCGCCGTGGCGATTGTCGACGGTTATTGGAATCGTCAAGGCGTACACAACCCGAGTGGGCTCTGGACCGTTCCCGACGGAACTCGACGATGAATTTGGAGAATTCCTGCGCGAGAAGGGCCACGAGTTTGGCACCACAACAGGCAGGCCCCGGCGCACGGGTTGGTATGACGCCCCGATCGCCCGCTACACATCTCGCATCAACGGGGTGACAGATTTCGTGCTGACCAAACTCGACGTGCTCACAGGTCTTGAGAAAATTCCTGTGTGTGTGGCCTATGACGTAGAAGGCGCCAGAGTCGATGAGCTCCCGTGGTCCCAATCTGATTTCCACCACGCCAAGCCGATCTATGAGTACTTCCCGGGGTGGACTGAGGACATTTCGGGCGCCCGCACCTTCGACGAGCTTCCCCAGAATGCTCAGGACTATGTTCTGGCACTCGAGTCGTTCAGCGGGGCGCGCATTTCAGCGATTGGGGTTGGCCCAGCCCGAGATGCCATCATCACCCGCCACCCACTCCTCGACTAGCACCGAATCCGCGGGCTCGGTAGGGTCGCTCTATGGATTCGATTCCCGCTGAGCTGGTTCAGCTGCGCAAAAGCATCGACAACATTGATGCTGCCCTGATTCATTTGCTCGCAGAACGCTTCCGCACCACTCAGCAGGTCGGGCAACTCAAGGCCGATCTCCAGCTGCCTCCCTCTGATCCGGCTCGAGAAGCACGCCAGATTGAGCGCTTGAGGTCACTGGCCAAGGACGCCGATCTCGATCCAGAATTTGCCGAGAAATTCCTCGGCTTCATCCTCGCTGAAGTGATCCAGCATCACGAGAAATTAGCTGCCAGCGAGGGGTAGTTCCCGATAGAGGTTGCCCGCGACCTCAATGAGACGCTCGATGAGGGCGTCGTCTCTTTCCACGACGACGAACTTGGGGCCCGGCCAGCCGGGAACCATCTCGCCGTTCTTTTTCTGGCGCAGCATCCAGCCAAAAACGCAGGCGCTTGCTCCGGTGACATAGAGCTGCCACTGAACTTGGCGGTGGTAGTTGCCCGGAACGTAGCGCCATTCGCCCCAATCGCGACCCGTGGTCTTAACTTCAGCAATGAGCTCGTGCCCGGGAGAAAGACCATCCGGTGTCGCCATCTGCCACCGAAGATCGGCGGCGTCCTTGGCGATAAGCCAATCGTTGGCTTCGAGCTCAAATTGTGTGGAGAGTTTGGCAATCAGATCTGCCTCTTGCTCCCGCCCAAACCGCATGTAGTCGTTGTCCGGGATGGGTGTGGGATTTCGAATCTGGGCGATAACCTCCCGAAACCCGTCAGGGGTTACCGCCTTGGATACCGCTGTCGCGGTCACGCCGCTCGCACGAACTGCGAGCCAGGCGTCGTAATCAGAGGACGAAACGAGGAAGCGTGAGGACTCAATCATGGTTATCTCCACCGTAGCGGGGTCCAGCGACGTCCCCAGCGTGGGTCTACTTAGGGTTGGTACCCGACGACGGGGCCAAGAGCACCAGGAATCGTCCCTCGGTGCAGTGTCTCGAGTCCGTCGATATCGAACGAGAAGTGCTCGGCAATATCGAGTTGACGGCCAGAGGCATCGGTAACACCGATTCGCGAGACGGGGACTCCCCGCCCCTCACACAGCCCACGGAACTTGACGTCATCTTCGCGGGCAACGCTGACGACCATTCGTGCGACGGATTCTGAAAACAAAACTTCCGTGGAATCCAAGCCAGCATCTTCCATGACTTCACCCAGCCAGACTCTGGCCCCAACGCCGCGACGCAAGACTCCCTCGACGAGGGTCTGGATGAGCCCTCCTGTGGAGACATCGTGGGCGCTCGTCACCAATCCGTCTTTTGCCGCAACGACCATCAATCCTGCGAGCGCTTTTTCTGCAGCCAGGTCAGGTTTCGGCGGCAGTCCGCCAAGGTGCCCGTGGATTGTTCCTGCCCACGCTGAGCCATCGAGTTCCGCTGCCGTTGTGCCCAACAAGTAGAGGTTCTCGCCATCGTCTTGCCAACCGCTCGGAAGGCGCCTCTCCACTGTGTCAATGACGCCCATGACCGCGACGACCGGAGTGGGATGAATGGGGGTTGTTCCTGTTTGGTTGTAGAGACTGACGTTTCCGCCGGTCACGGGGACACCCAGTTCCATGCACGCATCAGCCAATCCCCGAACCGCTTCGGCGAATTGCCACATCACCTCGGGGTCTTCGGGGCTTCCAAAATTGAGGCAGTCGCTGACCGCGCGGGGTTCAGCTCCGCTGGCAGCAACGTTGCGATACGACTCAGACAGTGCCAGCTGGGCTCCGGTGTAGGGATCGAGGTAGCTGTAGCGACCATTGGCATCGGTGGCCAACGCGACTCCAAGACCAGACTCCTCATCCACCCGAATCATGCCGGCATCGTCGGGGAAAGCCAGCGCTGTGTTCCCCATTACATAGCGGTCGTATTGGTTGGTAATCCACTCGCTATTGGCGAGGTTGGGCGAGGACACCACGCGCGTGACCTGGTCACGTAGCGCATCGAGGTCTTGTGCGCGGGGTTTCCCCGCGACGCTATCGGCTTGAAGGGCATCGAGCCACGAGGGCCGGTGGAAGGGCCTCTCGTACACCGGGGAGTCAATCGCTACGGTCTTGGGGTCGACGTCGACGATGGTTTCACCCTGCCAGTGGATTATCAGGCGCCCGGTGTCGGTAACTTCGCCCAGCACACTGGTTTCCACCTCCCACTTGCCGGTGATGGCCAAGAACGCCTCAAGCTTTTCGGGCTTGACGATGGCCATCATTCGCTCTTGACTCTCGGACATCAAGATTTCTTCGGCAGTAAGCGTGTCATCACGCAACAGCACATTGTCGAGTGTCACGTCCATACCGCTATCGCCGTTGGCGGCGAGCTCTGATGTGGCACAACTAATTCCGGCCGCACCGAGGTCTTGAATACCCTCGACGACACCTTCGTGGAAGAGCTCGAGGCAGCACTCAATCAGAACCTTTTCGGCGAAAGGGTCGCCGACTTGAACCGATGGACGCTTGGTGGGTCCACCCTCATCAAAAGTTTCGCTCGCGAGAATTGATGCCCCACCAATGCCATCGCCACCCGTTCTCGCCCCAAAAAGCACGACTTTGTTGCCTGCGCCTTTCGCGTTGGCGAGGTGGAGGTCTTCGTGGCGGAGAACTCCCACAGCAAGCGCGTTGACCAGGGGGTTGTTTTGGTAGATCGGGTCAAACCAGGTTTCGCCGCCGATGTTGGGCAAACCGAGGCAGTTGCCGTAGAAACTGATTCCGCTGACAACTCCTGGTGCGACGCGCTTGGTGTCGGGGTGATCGAGTGCTCCAAAACGTAAAGCGTCCATGACCGCGACAGGCCTCGCTCCCATAGAAATAATGTCGCGGACAATTCCGCCAACGCCGGTTGCGGCACCTTGGAAAGGTTCGATGAAGCTCGGGTGGTTGTGGCTCTCAATCTTGAACGTGACAGCCCATCCCTCACCGATATCCACCACACCAGCGTTTTCGCCCATTCCCACCATCAGGTGCTTGCGCATGTCCTCGGTGACCTTCTGCCCAAATTGGCGCAGGTGGACCTTGGAAGACTTGTAGGAGCAGTGCTCGCTCCACATAACCGAATACATGGCGAGCTCACCGGAAGTGGGCCTGCGTCCGAGCAGGGCGCGGATCTCCTCGTACTCATCCTTTTTGAGACCCAAGGCCTCATAGGGCTGATCCTTCTCGGGTGACGATTGGGCGTTGGCGACAGAATCGACGGACACTACTGGCCACCCCACTCGGTGGGTGGGCCCAGTGTCAGGAGAACACTCAACACAACAGCCATCCCGAGGACAATGATCACGAATGACCACCCGGGATGGGCGAGCCCGAGGCGGACGAGACGATCCCACCATGTCTGGTCTCGGGGGTCACCTGAATCTTCGATGCGCCACTCGCCCTCTAGTTTGTTCTGTCGATCGAGCCAGCGATCGAAAGGAAGAGTCATCCACGGTGGGATCGCCAAGAGGACTGCCAGCGCAATCGTGGCAAAGCCCCACCGCAGATTGATTCCGATAATCACCGCAGTGATGGAGTAGGCGAGGAAGATGATCCCGTGGCTAAGGCCAGCAACAAAGAACAGTGGCCCGTCATAGGAAAACCCGTAGCGGGCAACCATGGCCACAATCAGAAGCGTCCACGTGACCATTTCCGCCAGCGCCATCGCGCGGTAGAGAGAAATCGGGGTCTTGGTCATGCGCTGACTACCTGGGTGAGAACGGACTGGAACATCGCCAAACCATCGGTGCCGGACTTCATTGCAACATCGGTGTCGGGGCCAAATCCCTCTTCCACGGCGTGCTCCGGGTGGGGCATCAATCCCACAATTCGTCCCGTGTCATTGCGCAGGCCCGCAATGTCGTTTGCGGAGCCATTCGGGTTCACCTCCAGGTAGCGAAACGCGACGAGGTTTTCACCCTCGATACGTTTCAGAGTCTCGTCGTCGGCAATAAATCCGCCCTCACCGTTCTTCAGAGGGATAACGATGTCTTGGTTGTGCTCATATCCGGAAGTCCAGGCTGTGTCTGTGCTTTCCACACGAAGTTTCTGGTCCCGACAAATGAAATCGCCGTGATCGTTGCGAATGAGGCCACCGGGGAGAAGGCCCGCTTCCACAAGAATCTGGAATCCGTTGCAAATCCCCAAAACCGGGAGGCCCTTGTGTGCTTCGGAGACGACCTCGGACATAATCGGCGAATCCGCGGCGATTGCCCCACACCGGAGATAGTCGCCGTAGCTAAAGCCACCGGGGAGCACAAGTGCGTCCACTCCCTCAAGATCGTGGGTGCCGTGCCACAGTGGCACGGGGTTTCCGCCCGCTAACCGGATAGCACGCAGTGCGTCGCGGTCATCGAGCGAACCAGGGAACGTGACGACCCCAACTCTCATGCCGGGGAATCCTCCACACGGACATCGAGCACGTCTTCAATCACACCGTTGGAAAGTAAATCTGCGGCCATAGTCCGAGCCTGCTCGAGGTGGGCGTCGGTGACCGCACCCTCGATGTGAAGCTCGAAGCGCTTGCCGATGCGGACTTCGTGAAATCCCTCGATGCCACTGCGGTGGAACGCTCCCAACACCGCTTTTCCCGCGGGATCAAGAAGTTCACGCTTGGGCATGACTTCCACAACGATGATGGCCACTCGACACGCTCCGACGCACTCGTTCTGAAGTAAAAGGCACCCTCAGTCTATCGAGCACCTCAGAGCTCAAGTGCGCCACGCGCGATGGCGTCGTCCACAGCCCAGCGAGCCCAGTCTCGGTAACCGTCCTCGCTGGGATGAAAACCATCGATTGCGAAAAATCTGTCGTGGTATCCCGAGGGAGGCGGCGACATCATCGCGTACGGGAGGGACTCAATCATCGGGCGAATCGAACGCTCAATCGCTTGGGCGTGGGCATACATAATCGTGCGCAAAGGCTGCGGCAATGTCGGAAACAGGTAGAAGGCGGGAAGCGACGAGAAAATCAGCACCGCATCGGGATGACCGTCATGGAGCACGTTCAGGAGTCGTTCAAATCGGGAGAGAGTGGCTCCAAGGGGTTTCAGATCTTTTGCGTCGTTAGCCCCCAGCGAGACAAAGACGATGTCTGCACCCTCAACCAACGCGGGCTCCAGAAAGCGACCCAGAATGTCTTTCGAGGTTGCACCGCTCTCACCGACCGAGCGCCACGAAACTCCTCGTTGCGTGGTTTCGTGCAGGGCGAGGGAAAACTGAGGGATGAGCCCGTGACGAGCGTCGGAGACTCCCACGCCCGCGATGGTGGAGTCACCGAGTCCTAGGACCTTGAGCTCTCGGGGCCCTTCAACAGCACCTGCCCATGGTTGTGGTGCAGGGGGCAACCGCGGCACCTGCTTGCGCACCCACTTGCCCTGTGCGTACAACAGTGGGCTTATCCCGAGGGCGAGTGGCCAGGCTGCCTTATGGGACAACCCAGCGGGCTCAAAGGTGTGGGGGGAGGGTTCAATCGCCATAACGGTCCGCGCCTAGATCGAGG
>JABJAO010000082.1 GCA_018666065.1 Microbacteriaceae bacterium
CGTCTTGAGCAGTTCTACCCGTTCCCTGCAGCAGATTTGCACGCCATCGCCCAGAAATACTCCGGAGCACAGTTTGTCTGGGTCCAGGATGAGCCCGAAAATCAGGGAGCATGGCCGTTTATGGTCATGGAGGCTCAGGCTTCAGGATTGCCTGCGCTATCCGTTATCTCGAGGCCACGTTCGGCATCGCCGGCCACCGGTTCGTCGAAAAGAAGCCAGATCGAGGCTCAACTGATTGTTGACCGCGCACTCAGCTAACGAGTCCCCCGCCAGGTATCCCGCGGGGTGCACCCGCGGTGAGGTGGCCCTTCGCGATACTCTGGTCAACCGATGAGCACGCCTGACAACTCTTCCCCCTGGATCGCACCCGAGCGCATTCAGCCGCTCTCGCACGCTCTATCCTTACCGGGATCAAAGTCCCTGACTAATCGCGAGCTGGTTCTCGCTGCACTCGCCGAGGGACCGGGCGTTCTTCGCGGCCCCCTTCACTCCAGGGATACCGGACTCATGGTCGACGCGCTCCGGAGTCTGGGAGCTGTCATCGAGGAGGTGCCGGGTGAGGGTGGATTTGGACCTGATCTTCACGTAGTCCCCATCCCCCTCGATTCTGACGCATCGGCATCCATTGACTGTGGTCTTGCGGGGACTGTCATGCGCTTTGTGCCGCCCTTGGCAGCGATTGTGAGAGGAACGTTCCACTTCGATGGGGATGTGGGCG
Source organism: Microbacteriaceae bacterium (assembly GCA_018666065.1). GTDB lineage: Bacteria > Actinomycetota > Actinomycetes > Actinomycetales > Microbacteriaceae > Pontimonas. The sequence goes on from JABJAO010000082.1 coordinate 719, forward strand.
CCAGAAGGCGACCGATGTCGACGACCCTGGACGCGTTAGGTCAGCTCGGTCTTCAGGTCGACGATGACGGGCGAGGCACTCTTCCTTTCACCATCACCCATAGAGATTCAGCGACTTCCAGTGCGGTCTCTATTGATGCCTCAGCGTCCAGCCAATTTGTCTCCGGGCTACTGCTCATGGGAGCACGACTCCCTGGGGGACTCACGGTCACTCACACGGGCCAGACTGTCCCCTCGCTGCCGCACATTGATATGACGCTGGCCTGCCTTCGTGAACGTGGAGTTGATGTCGACACTGTCGCACCCGGGGTGTGGCAGGTGAAACCAGGTCCCATCGCTGCCAAAGATGTGGATATTGAGCCAGATTTGTCTAACGCAGCTCCATTTTTGGCAGCTCCCCTCATTACCGGAGGGCACGTCACGGTGGAGGGCTGGCCCGGGACCACGACCCAGGTGGGCGCCGACGTTCCCTCAATCTTGGAACACTTCGGCGCCACCTCGACACTTTCCGGCTCACGGCTCACGGTTGGTGGAGGAATCGGTTGGCGTCACGGGGCCACAATCCCTGGGGTCGATCTGGACCTTTCGCACGCAGGGGAACTAGCACCCACCGTGATTGCACTCTCTGCGCTCGCCTCTGGGCCGAGTGTGTTTCGAGGCATAGGTCATCTCCGAGGACACGAAACCGACCGGCTGAGCGCACTTGTGCACAACATACGCGCACTGGGTGGTGTCGCTGAGGAGACCAGTGACGGGATTACCGTGCGGCCCGCGGCGTTGGATGGAGGCGTGTGGCGCGCATTCGCCGATCACCGGATGGCAACCTCCGGCGCTCTGCTGGGACTGGGTGTTCGAGGTGTCGTCGTCGATGACATCGCCAGCACCTCGAAAACTCTCCCAGAGTTCCCAGAACTCTGGTCAGAACTTGTGGAGTCACCTGCCCCATGATTGAGCGTGATCTCGAGCATTACGAGGATTATGAACCTCGGGTTCGGCCCACCAAAGCTGGCAGCAAACCTCGCTCGAAGAACCGGCCTCAGCACGATAGCGCCGAAGAAGGACTCGTCATCGCCGTCGATCGAGGGCGATACCGGGTTATTCTCAACCCCAACGCTCCTGACGAGCGCCTGTTGACCTGCACTCGGGCGCGGGAGCTTCGGAACAACGCCATTGTGACCGGTGATCGCGTTGACGTGGTGGGTGACACGAGCGGGAGTGAAGGATCACTGGCGCGCATTGTCCGCATTCATCCCCGATCCACTGTTTTGCGCAGAAGCGCCGATGACTCGGACACATTCGAGCGCATCATCGTGGCCAATGCCGACCAGTTGCTGATGGTGGTGGCGGCAGC
>JABJAO010000042.1 GCA_018666065.1 Microbacteriaceae bacterium
CATGGCTAAGGCGCTCGCTGCCAACATGGACCAGTCCCTCACCGTGCCCACGGCCACGAGTGTTCGAACTGTGCCCGCAAAGTTGATGATCGACAACCGCATCGTGATCAATAACCACCTTCGTCGGGCGCGAGGCGGAAAAGTTTCCTTCACTCACTTGATTGCCTGGGCGATGATCAAGGCCCTCAAGCAACTCCCGGGCCAAAACGTGTTCTACGACGAGGTAGACGGAAAACCCGTCGCGGTCCACCCGGCGAACATCAACTTGGGCATTGCCATCGACATGCCCAAGCCTGATGGCACCCGCGGGCTCGTCGTTCCAGGAATTAAACGAGCACAGCACATGGGCTTTGCTGACTTCCTGGTCGCCTACGAAGACGTCGTCAAACGAGCCCGTGAAGGAGCGCTCAGCGCAGATGATTTCTCCGGCAACACGATTTCGCTCACGAATCCCGGTGGAATTGGGACAGAGCACTCTGTTCCCCGTCTCATGCGCGGGCAGGCCTGCATTATCGGGGCAGGAGCACTGGAATATCCCGCCGAATTCCAAGGCTCATCCAAGCGCACCCTGGCTGATTTGGGTATTGGGAAGACAATTACCCTGACTTCGACGTATGACCACCGCGTCATTCAGGGAGCCGGGTCTGGCGAGTACCTCAAGAAGGTGCACGAGATGTTGATCGGCGGGGAGGGTTTCTACGAGGAAATCTTCGCCTCGTTGCGCATTCCGTATATGCCCATCCATTGGGCCGAGGACATCGCGGTCGACACCGCAGACCACGTCAACAAGACGTCTCGAGTTCAGGAACTCATCAACGCATTCCGCGTTCGCGGCCATCTCATGGCCGACATTGACCCTCTCGAATATCGGCAGCGCTCCCACCCCGACTTGGAAATCGAGAGCCACGGGCTGACGTTCTGGGACTTGGACCGTGAATTTGTCACCGGCGGTTTTGGTGGTCGCCGCACGATGCTCTTGCGCGAAATCCTCGGAGTTCTCCGCGACTCGTACTGCCGCACCATCGGTATCGAGTACATGCACATCCAGGACCCCGAGCAGCGTCGCTGGTTCCAGGACACTGTCGAGAAGCCCTACGAGAAGCCGGATCATGATGCCCAACTGCGCATTCTGTCCAAGCTGAATCAAGCCGAAGCATTCGAAACCTTCCTGCAAACAAAATATGTCGGTCAAAAGCGCTTCAGCCTGGAAGGAGCCGAATCTGCTGTCAGCTTGGTCGATGAGATCCTCCAAGCCGCCACCGAGGACGGGCTCGACGAGGTCGCCATTGCCATGGCGCACCGTGGACGCCTCAACGTCCTGGCAAACATTGCGGGCAAGACGTATGGGCAGATCTTCCGAGAGTTTGAGGGCACCCAAGATGTGGGAAGCGTTCAGGGCTCTGGGGATGTGAAGTATCACCTCGGAACTGAAGGCGTTTACACCAGTCCCACGGGCGGGCAAATACCTGTCTACCTTGCTGCAAACCCCTCCCACCTGGAAGCGGTCAACGGTGTGCTCGAAGGAATCGTCCGAGCAAAGCAAGACCGCAAAGAAATTGGCCGCTTTGGAGTGCTCCCGGTGCTCATTCATGGCGATGCAGCGATGGCGGGACAGGGCGTTGTCCTTGAAACCCTGCAGATGTCGCAGCTGCGTGCATACCGCACAGGCGGGACCATGCATCTCATCGTGAACAATCAGGTGGGCTTCACCACCCTGCCTCACGATTCGCGAACCTCTGTCTACGCCTCGGATGTCGCGAAGACCATCCAAGCCCCGATCTTCCATGTCAACGGTGACGACCCTGAAGCGGTGTTGAGGGTTGCAGAGATTGCCTGCGCGTACCGTCAGAAGTTCAAAGCAGATGTCGTAATCGACCTCGTGTGTTACCGCCGACGAGGCCATAACGAGGGCGATGACCCCTCGATGACCCAGCCACTGATGTACAACCTGATCGAGGCCAAGCGCAGTGTGCGAACCCTCTACACAGAAGCGCTCATTGGTCGTGGGGACATCACCACCGACGAATTCGATGCAGCCCAGCAGGATTTCCACAACCTTCTGGAAGAAGCATTCCAAGAAACTCATGCCGCCCAAACTGGAGCCGTGTCGGTCATTTCCGATGACCATGGGGCAATTTCTGGAGTCGATCGGCCTCAATCTCAGCGCATCGACGACGCCGCTGGCGAGCCAGAAACCACGGGCATTGATCCTTCTGTCTTGACACTCATCGGTGAGGCCCACGGCAACCAGCCTCCCGGGTTCTCGGTTCACCCGAAGCTGCAGCCACTCCTGGATAAGCGTCGGGAAATGGCCCGCTCGGGAGAGGTTGACTGGGGCTTTGGGGAGCTCATTGCACTGGGATCGCTTCTTCTCGAGGGAACACCGGTGCGCCTGGTGGGACAAGACACACGGCGTGGAACGTTCGTGCAGCGCCATGCTGTCCTGCACGACCGGGTGAACGGCCAAGAATGGCTTCCCCTGATGAACATGGCAGAGAACCAGGCCCGGCTTTGGATTTATGACTCGTTACTGAGTGAATATGCTGCGCTCGCATTCGAGTATGGATACTCGGTGGAGCGCCCCGACG
>JABJAO010000085.1 GCA_018666065.1 Microbacteriaceae bacterium
ATTTTCTCCTGCAGCAATTGGCTGAAGGCTTTGTCTTCTCGTTTACCCGAACTGAGCTTCGCGGCCAGCCCCTCGGAGACAACCTGGGCGACGATGGATTTGATCCCCGGAGTCCCCAAGACCTCTTTTGTCTGACCCTCGAACTGGGGCTCAGGAACCCGAACCGCAATAATTGCGGTCATCCCCGCCAGGATGTCGTCCTTTTCAATTTTGTCTCTGCCCAGCTTGAGTTTGCGAGCATTCTTGTCGATCTCAGAGCGAATGGTCTTCACTAAGCCAAGATCAAACCCCTGGAGGTGAGTTCCGCCTTTGGGCGTTTGAATGATGTTCACAAAACTCTTCTGGACAGTGTCGTAGCCTGTCCCCCACTGAACGACGACATCCACAGCAGCGGTCCGAACGAGATCCTTAGACTCCAGCTTTCCGGTGTCATCCAAGACCGGAACGGTCTCCTCAAACTGACCTTCGCCACTGAAGTGCCACGGTCCCACGACAGGCTGGTCTGGGGCGAGGAACTCCAGGAAGTCCGCCAGGCCTCCTGCTGCGGAGAATGTCGAACTAACGCGCTCCCCCGAGCTGTAGTCCTCGAGATGAATGGAGAGTCCGGGAACCAAAAACGCCGTTTGACGCGCGCGTTCAGTCAGCTCTTCGGGTACAAACCGCGCTTTCTTGCCAAAGATTTGGGGGTCGGGCCAAAAACGAACTCGAGTTCCCGTGACCCCTTTCTTCACCTTCCCGACAGTCCGCAAATCGCTTCCATCGACGAAGGGCGAAAATGTGGCGTCTGGGGAGGGCTCCCGGTTCCCGTCGTCAAAAACCCCCGGTTCCCCGCGGCGAAACGACATCGCCCAAGTTGTGCCGTCTCGATCCACTTCGACGTCCAGTCGCTCCGCCAGAGCATTCACGACCGAGGCCCCCACGCCGTGGAGACCGCCGGAGGCGGCGTAGGACCCGGCACCAAACTTTCCTCCGGCGTGGAGTTTCGTGAAGACAAGCTCCACCCCGGTGAGACCCGTTCGAGGCTCGATGTCGACAGGAACCCCGCGGCCGGCGTCGTTGACCTGAACGCTGCCATCCGAATGGATGAGAACTGTGATGTCGGTGCCGTGGCCACCCACCGACTCGTCGACGGAATTGTCGATGAGCTCCCAGAGGCAGTGCATCAGGCCTCGCGAATCCGTTGACCCGATGTACATTCCAGGCCGTTTGCGGACCGCTTCGAGGCCTTCGAGCACTGTCAAATGACGGGCGGAATAATCAGGTGATGCCACAGTCTCTCTTTCGTGGAGGTGTTTCCGAGCATATTGCTCACCACCGCCGGTGGCGCCGAGCACCGCCGGATAGGGGCAATACGCGGTGGGCGAAACTGGGAGAGTCTGGCAGGTGAAAGCCGGGTGGGCATGATGGAATAAAGCATCGGATTACGACACCTCGAGGAGACCGCATGTCCTACGCAGCACCGGAGACAACAGAAGCACCCCTCGAGACCCAGCAGGCACTGAGCGCTATGGATCTTTGCGATAGCTGTGGAGCGCAAGCCTACGTGCGCGTCACCATCGCCAATGGCCAACTTTTCTTCTGTGGCCACCACGCAGCGAAGTACCGCGAATCCCTCGGCGACAAGGTGATCACCTGGCACGACGAAACAGACCGCCTGCGGGATGACCGCGCCAGCTAACACCGGCGCTCCTTTGCGTCGAGCACGCATCTCCCTGGAATCACTCGCGTCCGCTTTTTCCGCCATGGCAGCAGCCGGGGTGAACCCCGATTTGCGAGCCGACGCCTATGGGCTCGGTATTGAACGTGCGAGTCAACTCGCACGGGACGCTGGACTCACCACAGCCCGTCATTCCGCAGCCGACCTCGATCGCTCTGCACTCGATCAAGTACCCGAGGGTGAACCGAACTCATGCGCATGGCTCTCCGGCGCCGATGCTCCGGTAACCCTGGAAGCGAGCGTTATCTCCATAAAGCGTGTCCCCGCGGGGACCCCAGTGTCCTATGGCTATCACTACCGAACGACTGATGACACGACGCTAGCGCTGATCAGTGTGGGCTTCGCTGATGGGGTTCCTCGCACCGCGTCGATGAAAGCCGAAGTAGCTCTTGGTGGCCAGACCCACCGCGTCGCCGGACGCATCGCGATGGACCAATTGGTGCTCGATATTGGTGACACCCCAACAACACTGGGTGACGTCGCGACTATCTGGGGACACTCCCCGACGCTTGCCCAGTGGTCAACCTGGTCACAACGACCCGCAGAACTCCTCATTTCTCATCTCGCGCCACGGGTGGTGAGGACGTGGGAGTAGAGCCTCGCTGTTATGCACAGATTTCGTTGTCCGCTTTTCGCGCCAACGTTCGACAC
>JABJAO010000031.1 GCA_018666065.1 Microbacteriaceae bacterium
ACCCCCCCGATCGTGCATGCGGCTATTGCTGCTGCTGCGCAAGAACTGGGCGATTCAGGCCGCGTGATGGTTCGTCCTTCCGGGACAGAGGCCTTGATTCGGGTCATGGTGGAAGCCAGTGATGTTGCCACCGCCGAGCGGATAGCGGAATCGGTGGCAGGGGTTATTTCGAAAGAACTCGCCCTGGCCTAGGTTTTTCTCAACAGCACCGTGTTGATCCGGTGATCTGACTCCTTGCGCAAGATGAGGGATGCCCGGGGCCTGGTGGGCAAAATGTTTTCGGTGAGGTTTGGTTCGTTGATTTCTCGCCAAATGCGCCGAGCTTCTTCTCTCGCCTGCGGTTCTGCCAAAACGGCATACTTGTGGAAATAGCTTCGGGGGTCGCTGAAGGCGCCCTGCTGAAGCTCGACGAAGCGCTCCTCATACCATCGGGCGATATCTCCGGTTCTCGCGTCGACATAAATTCCGAAGTCGAACAGGTCGCTAATGGCGAGTGCCGAATTTGTGGCCGGGGGAGCAAGAACGTTGAGGCCTTCGACAATCACAATGTCGGGCGACTCGATCTGCAACGTTTCACCTTCGACGCGGTCATAGAAGAGGTGGGAATAGACCGGCGCGCCGACGGGCGAGACGCCACTTTTTAGCTGAGAGACGAACCGCAGGAGGGCTCGACGATCGTAGCTTTCGGGGAATCCTTTGCGCGCCAGCAGCCCATCCTTGGTGAGCTCTTTGAGCGGCAAAAGGAAACCATCGGTGGCAATCAGCGCCACCTTCGGGGTGTCGGGGTTTCTCGAGAGTAATTCGGCCAGCACCCTCGACGTCGTCGATTTACCCACCGCAACACTGCCGGCGACCCCAATGATGAAGGGGGTGTGGGACATGTTCTCACCCAGAAACGTCCGGGTGATGGAGTGGACATGCCTGGCACCCTCGGCGTAGAGGGAAAGAAGCCTGGCGAGGGGTTGATAGACCTCCAACACCTCTTTGGCATCCAGCATGTCCCCCACTGAGCGCACCCGTGCAAGCTCGGCTTCTGACAGAGGCAGGGGCGCACCAGGTGCTAATTCAGCCCAAGTTTTGCGGTCGTATTCGACGAAGGGGCTGCCGTTTTCCTGCGTGAGCCCCTCGGATGCCATAGGGATAACAGTAGTGCGCCTGGTCTCTGAGGGCCCATCGCCTAGACTCAATGCCATGTGTGGAATTGTGGGATACGTCGGTCAGCGCTCGAGTTCTGAGGTGCTGATGTCCGGTCTTGCCCGCCTCGAATACCGCGGATATGACTCTGCCGGGGTGGCCATTGTTTCCGATAGTGGAAGCCTCGTTTCCCACAAAAGAGCCGGAAAGCTGGGTGTTCTCGCAGAAGACCTGGTTACCAGCCCACTCGAAAGCGGCTCCACGGGAATTGCGCACACACGGTGGGCAACGCACGGTGCCCCGACCGACGCCAATGCGCATCCCCACCTTGCCGACGACGGCAAACTTGCTCTGATTCACAACGGAATTATTGAGAACTTTCACGAACTCAAAGAACAGTTGGTTGCCTCGGGAGAAACCTTTTCCAGTGACACCGATTCTGAAGTAGCGGCAGTATTGCTGGGGATCGCCTATCGCGAGTCGAGGGATCTCACCCAGGCAATGATGAAGGTTGTGGGTCGGTTGGAGGGTGCTTTCACCCTTCTCATCGTTCACGAGGACGCCCCGGGCGTTGTGGTGGGCGCAAGACGCAACTCACCTCTGGTGATCGGTGTGGGTGAGGGCGAGAACTTCCTGGGCTCTGATGTTGCTGCTTTTGTTGCCTATACGCACAAAGCATTGGCGCTGGGGCAAGATCAGATTGTCACCATCACGAAAGACTCGATTGATGTGATGTCGTTTGAGGGAGAGGTTTTCCATCCCCCTGAGTTCACTATCGACTGGGATGCCTCCGCTGCCGATAAGGGCGGTTGGTCAAGTTTCATGGCCAAGGAGATTTCCGAAGAACCCGAAGCAGTGGCCAACACACTTCGTGGCCGCCTGTCACCAGAGGGCGAAGTAACTATTCCTGAGCTTGATTCTTTGGATGTCTCACTCATCGACCGGGTGATTTTCATTGCCTGCGGCACCGCTGCGTATGCGGCGATGCTCGGGGCGTATGCGATGGAAAAGTGGTCGGGCATTCCCGTCACTGTGGAGCTCTCCCACGAATTCCGTTACCGCGACCCGGTGGTGGGAGCGGGAACCCTGGTGGTGTCGGTCAGCCAGTCTGGTGAAACGATGGACACCTTGATGGCGGTGCGTTACGCCAACGAATTAGGGGCTCAAACCCTGGCGATCTGCAACACCCAGGGCGCGACGATCCCTCGGGAATCCGACGCAACCCT
>JABJAO010000086.1 GCA_018666065.1 Microbacteriaceae bacterium
GAAATCGAAGCTCTTCTCGGGCACAAGGTCTATCTCTCAATCCAGGTCAAAGTCTCGAAAGAGTGGCAGCGAGACGCCAAAAAAATCACCAAACTGGGGCTCTAACTCGCCCTGGCGGAGGCTCGTGGGGCGTGTTACCCTGAACACGTGAGATACGAGCTTCTCCTCCTTACTCGCCGCGCCGGGGCGTCCATTTAGGCCATCCCTCGTCGCGGCTCACTGGCGTTGGCCGATCACACAGACGTAAGGGATTAGAGCTCATGAAGAACACTCAGCAATCATCATCGATGCCGATTCATAAGTATCGGCACTACACGACCAATTTTTCCGTCCAGTTGCCACAGCGCACCTGGCCAGACGCCGTTATATCTCACGCGCCGCGGTGGTGTGCGGTTGATTTGAGAGACGGTAACCAGGCACTTATTGACCCAATGAGTCCTGAGCGCAAGAAGATCATGTTTGAGCTGCTCGTGGGCATGGGGTACAAAGAAATCGAAGTGGGTTTCCCCTCTGCCTCACAAACAGACTTCGATTTTGTACGCACCCTCATCGAGGACAACCTCATTCCCGATGACGTCACCATTCAGGTGCTCACGCAAGCCAGAGAGCACCTGATTAAGCGCACCTATGAGTCGCTCAAGGGCGCTAAACACGCGATCGTTCACCTCTATAACTCCACGAGCACCCTGCAGCGCGACGTCGTCTTCCGCACTGACAAGCAGGGAATTATCGACATTGCCCTCGAGGGCGCACGGTTGTGCAAGTCAATGGAATCTCTCGTGCCCGACACTGACATTTATTACGAATACTCGCCGGAGAGCTACACCGGGACGGAACTGGAATTTGCCCTCGATGTGTGCAACCAAGTCCTGGAGGTTTTGGAGCCTACGCCCGAGCGCAAGGTGATTATCAACCTGCCAGCCACCGTCGAGATGGCTACCCCCAATGTGTATGCCGACTCGATCGAGTGGATGTCGAATCACTTGAACCACCGGGAGAACGTCATCCTCAGCCTGCACCCCCACAACGACCGGGGAACGGCGATTGCGGCGGCGGAGCTTGGCTATATGGCCGGCGCTGATCGCATCGAAGGGTGCTTGTTTGGTAACGGAGAGCGCACCGGAAACGTTGACCTGGTTGCACTGGGTTTGAACTTGTTCACCCAGGGAATTGACCCTCAGATCGATTTTGGGAACCTCGACGAGATCAAGCGCACCGCGGAATACTGCAATCAGCTCGCTGTTCACGAACGAAGCCCTTGGGCGGGAGACCTCGTCTACACGGCCTTTAGCGGCTCCCACCAGGATGCCATCAAGAAAGGCTTCGAGGCGATGGAAGCCGACGCCACCGCGCGGGGAGTCGATGTCAACGAGCTGGAATGGGCTGTGCCGTATCTGCCCATTGACCCGAAAGACGTCGGACGCACCTACGAGGCCGTGATTCGCGTGAATTCGCAGTCCGGTAAGGGCGGGGTGGCCTATCTGCTGAAAACTGACCACGCCCTGGATTTGCCACGCAAACTTCAGATTGAGTTCTCACAGGTCGTCCAGACGAAGACCGATGCCGATGGCGGTGAGGTCACCAGTGACGAAATCTGGAGCATATTCCAGGACGAGTATTTGCCGGCAACGCAACCCGAGGCAAAGTGGGGCCACTACGAGTTGCTCTCCACACGTGCCGCGAGCGACATGGACGGGACTGTCGCGTTGGATGTGAAACTGCGCTCCGGTGAGGACCTCCTCGAACAGAGCGCCGAAGGCAACGGACCCATTGCGGCCTTTTTGAAGATACTCTCCGATCAGGGAGTGCAGATTCGCCTCTTCGATTACGTCGAACACGCACTGAGTGCCAGTGGAGACGCCTTGGCCGCTGCGTATGTGGAATTGGAAGTTAATTCCCGCACCCTCTGGGGAGTGGGAATCGACGGTGACATTTCGACAGCGTCACTCAAGGCCATCGTGTCGGCTGTGAACCGGGCACTGCGCTTTGAAACCCCGGTGAAAGAACTCCTGACTGCCCGCTAGCGCGGCGAGACGGTGTGCCCCACGGCCTTATTGCGGGGGAACCGGGGGATACTAGGACCATGCCCACCTATCGAGACGATGTGATTGTGCTCCGCACGCATCTGCTCGGTGAATCGGACAAAATTGTCACCCTGCTGGGTCGCCAGCGCGGGAAAATCCGGGCCGTGGCAAAGGGCGTGCGCAAGACGACGTCGCGCTTTGGCGCCCGCTTGGAGCCCTTCAACCAGGTGGATGCCATGTTCTATGAGGGCAAGAGCCTGGACATCATTCAGCAGGTGGAATCCCTCGGCGCCCACAGTGAAGCAATCGGTAAGGATTACGGCAAGTACACCACCGCGATGGTGATGGTGGAGACGGCCGACAAACTCACCGACCACGATTACCAACCTGCCCACTACATGCTCCTGCTCGGCGGCCTGCGCGCTCTCGCCGCGGGCGAGCACGAGTCGAGTTTGATTGTGGACTCCTACCTCCTGAGAGCGCTTGCGCTTGCCGGATGGTCGCCCAGCCTCGAGCTGTGTGCGGTGACGGGAGATGCCGGTGACCACAGTGCCTTTGCCGTCTCACTCGGCGGGGTGGTCTCTGACGAGGTTGCGCCCCCGGGATCACCGCGCTTGCGAGTGGGGTCCAAAGCGCTCCTCCAAGCACTCATTGAGGGAGATTGGCCTGTGGCGGAGGCCTCTGATGCGATGACGCGGTCCCAGGTTTCCGGGCTCATTGCCGCCTACACGCAGTATCACCTCGAGCGCCATGTGAAGTCCTTGGCCCACTTGGATCGCACCCCTACCCGGGCAGTGTCATGACCACCACTGAGTTTCGCCCCGTGGATTGGACCGGTCTTTACCCGCCTCCCTTTGACGCTCACAACATTCCCGCGCACGTGGCGCTGGTCATGGATGGGAATGGACGCTGGGCCAATTCCCGCGGGCTCTCTCGGGTGGAGGGCCACAAAGCGGGTGAAGCGGCGTTGCTCGACGTCGTAGCGGGAGCGCTTCAAGCGGGGGTGTCGCACCTCTCGGTCTACGCCTTCTCGACAGAAAACTGGAATCGGTCGCCGGAGGAAGTTCGATTCTTGATGGGGTTCAACCGGGATGTGCTGCGGCGACGCAGAGATCAGCTCAATGAATGGGGCGTTCGCGTTCGATGGTCCGGCAGGCGCCCCAAACTGTGGTCGAGTGTCATCGCCGACCTGGAGGCAGCGGAGAAGCTCACGGCAGCAAACACGGCACTGACGTTGACGATGTGTGTGAACTACGGCGGTCGCGCAGAGATTGTTGACGCCATGCGCGCCATTGCTGCGGACGTTGCCCAGGGTTCCGTGAACCCGGAGCGCATCAGCGAGAAAACACTGGCCCGTCATCTGTATGTTCCCTCGCAGCCGGATGTGGACTTGTTTGTGAGGACCTCGGGTGAGCAGCGCACCAGCAACTTCATGTTGTGGCAAAGCGCCTATGCCGAGATGGTTTTTCTCGATACCCTCTGGCCCGATATGACCCGGGTGAAGCTATGGGATGCCATTGAGCAATACCAAAAACGAGCTCGCCGATTTGGCGGGGCTGTGGACCAGCCGAAGACAGGCAACAAAGCCTCTAGCTAAGATAGAGACTCTGCACCGGGGTATTCCCGTCAGACACCAAGGGAGCACCATCAGTGGCAGCCACAAGCAAGTTAGATAACGTCATCGCGCTGGCCAAGCGACGAGGATTTGTCTTTCAATCGGGAGAAATCTATGGTGGCTCGCGCTCTGCTTGGGATTACGGGCCACTGGGGGTCGAACTCAAAGAGAACATCAAGCGTCAGTGGTGGCGTCAGATGGTGCAATCTCGCGCCGATGTTGTGGGTCTCGATTCCGCGGTAATTCTCCCCAAAGCGGTCTGGGAGGCGTCGGGGCACGTCGAAGTTTTCTCCGACCCGCTTGTCGAGTGCCTCAGCTGCCACAAGCGCTACCGCGCTGATCACCTTCTTGAGGAATTTGAGGAGAAAAAAGGCCGGTCTCCGGAGAATGGGCTTGCCGATATTGCCTGCCCGCACTGTGGCAACAAAGGGAAGTTCACAGAACCTCGAGCCTTTTCTGGCCTGCTGAAGACCTTTTTGGGCCCCGTGGATGACGAGGCGGGGTTGCACTATCTGCGCCCAGAAACAGCTCAGGGCATTTTCGTGAACTTCAACAATGTGGTCTCCGCTGCGCGGATGAAACCGCCGTTTGGCATCGCCCAAATAGGTAAGAGTTTCCGCAACGAAATCACACCAGGAAACTTCATCTTCCGCACTCGCGAATTTGAACAAATGGAGATGGAGTTCTTCGTCAAACCCGGTGAAGACGAGCAGTGGCACCAGTACTGGATTGACCAGCGTTTCGCGTGGTACACCGGTCTGGGTATCGATCCCGAGAATCTGCGGCTGTACGAGCACCCCCCAGACAAGCTGTCCCACTACTCCAAGCGCACCGTCGACATCGAGTACCGTTTTGGTTTCTCCTCGGGAGAATTTGGGGAGCTCGAGGGTGTGGCAAACCGAACCGATTTCGATCTCAAGACACATAGTGAGCACTCGGGAACAGACTTGTCGTTCTTCGACCAAGCTCTGGACGAGCGATGGACCCCCTATGTCATCGAGCCAGCCGCAGGACTGACCCGATCCCTGATGGCTTTCCTGGTGGATGCCTATTCCGAGGACGAGGCCCCCAATTCCAAGGGCGGTGTCGACACCAGGACGGTCTTGCGCCTGGATCGCCGCTTAGCGCCCATCAAGGTTGCCGTGCTGCCGCTTTCACGCAATGAGCAGCTCTCGCCGCTGGCGCAGAAAGTCGCTGAGGATCTTCGTCAATACTGGAATGTTGAGTTTGACGACGCGGGAGCAATCGGTCGACGCTACCGCCGTAACGATGAAATCGGCACTCCGTTTGCTCTGACGCTGGATTTTGAGTCCCTCGAGGACAATGCGGTGACAATTCGCGAGCGTGACACGATGAGCCAGGAGCGAGTATCTCTGGATAAGGTTCGCGACTACCTCGCAGCAGCGCTCGTAGGGGCGTAAACATGGCGGGGCCCGCACTCGCGCAGAAGCCGCTCTCCATCGGCCCGCTGCAGCTCGATGTGCCGGTGGTGCTTGCGCCCATGGCAGGAATCACCAACACGGCGTTTCGACGTCTGTGTCGGGAATACGGGGCTGGTCTATACGTCAGTGAAATGATCACGAGTCGTGCGCTGGTGGAGCGAACCCCCACGAGTATGCGGCTGATTAAGCACCACGAATCCGAGACGCCTCGGAGCATTCAGCTCTATGGCGTCGAGCCCACCACCATTTCTGAAGCCATTCGCTTCCTCGTGGCTGAGGACCTGTGCGACCACATTGACCTCAACTTTGGGTGCCCGGTGCCCAAAGTAACCAGAAAAGGTGGCGGAGCTGCCCTTCCCTGGAAACGGAGCTTGTTTCGCGACATTGTCGAAAGCGCGGTGAAAGCTGCTGGTGATGTTCCCCTCACGATCAAGATGCGCAAGGGAATCGACGATAACCACCTGACCTTCCTCGAAGCGGGAAAAGCAGCAGAAGGTGCTGGCGTTGCCTCGATTGCCCTGCACGCGCGAACCGCATCGCAGTTCTATTCCGGTGACGCCGATTGGGACGCCATCGGGGAGCTCAAATCCCAGATCACCGGGGTCCCCGTGCTGGGAAATGGAGATATCTGGAGCGCGGAGGACGCGCTCGCGATGGTCGCTCGCAGCGAATGTGACGGTGTCGTCGTCGGGCGCGGATGTTTGGGACGTCCCTGGCTTTTTGGTGATCTACAGGCCGCCTTCACCGGTCAGCAGCTGCGAATTCAACCTGGGCTGGGGGCAGTGGCCGAGGCTTTCCGGCGCCACGCGGAGTTATTGGTCGAATTCTTTGACGGTGATGAGGGGCACGCGTGTCGGGATATCCGCAAGCACGTCGCCTGGTATTTCAAGGGGTATCCCGTCGGTGGAGATATCCGGGCAAAACTTGCCACGGTCGAGTCCCTCCAGCAGATTGACGATTTCCTCGGCGAACTCGATGGGTCCCAGCCCTACCCCGGCGAGGGCGTGGAGGGCCCGCGGGGGCGTCAGGGCTCGCCCAAGAAGACCGTGTTGCCCGAACACTGGCTCGAGAGCCAGGAGTTGAGCGCCTCTGAGCGCGACACTCTGCGCCTTGCGGAAGTGGATTCCAGTGGCGGCTAAGGAGTATTCCGCTTTTGATCGAGAACGTTTCGTTCCCGAGATCCACTCCTCCTCACGGAGCGACTTCGCGAGGGACCGGGGACGCCTGCTGCACTCGTCCGCTTTGCGTCGATTAGCAGCAAAAACCCAAGTCCTTTCTCCCACCGCGGGACTGGATTTTGCCCGGAACCGCCTGACGCATTCGCTGGAGGTCGCTCAGATTGGTCGGGAATTGGCCAACCGTTTGGGTTTAGATGCCGACGTCGTGGAAACCGCATGTTTGGCCCACGACCTTGGGCATCCGCCTTTTGGCCACAACGGTGAACGGGCACTGTCTGAATGGGCTACCCAGTGTGGTGGTTTCGAGGGAAACGCGCAGTCATTTCGGCTTCTGGTGCGACTGGAGCCCAAAGCCGTCGATGACTCGGGGCGGCCCCGGGGCCTGAACCTGACCAGGACCAGCCTGTTGGCAAGCATCAAGTATCCGTGGAGTGCGGATGCGCCCGATATTGATCCCAGTGGTCGGGAAAAGTTCGGCGTCTACGCCGACGATCGGGAGGTTTTTGAGTGGGCGCGCTCTGGCCTTCCTGATCGAGCGTTGACCCTGGAAGCTCAGGTGATGGATTTCTCGGACGACGTGGCCTATTCGGTCCATGATTTTGAGGACGCCATCGTCAATGGATATCTCGACCCCGCTGCTCTCACGTCGGAGACAGACCGACTGGCAATTCTGGCGGATATGTCGACCTGGGTCGGTACTGCCTCTAGTGACGCACTCCACTCTGCATGGCTGAGACTGTCCGAGGTGTCGGGTTGGGTTACGAGGTTTGCTCCAACCAGACAACAGCTCGCTGTACTGAAGAACCTCACCAGTACGCTCATAGGGCGCTTCGCGCTCAGTGCGCGTGTTGAACGCAGTGAAGGACACGAACACCTGGTGGTTCCGGATGAAACACGTCACGAGATTGCCGTATTGAAAGGCCTCGTGGCTGTTCACGTTATGTCCCACACCGCTCGGCAACCGATTTATCACCACCAGCGAGATGTCCTCAAGGCCATTGCTGAGGCACTCAGTCGCGCTCCCGAGATGATGGACGCCGTTTTTCAGGCTGACTACGCCCACGCGTCCCGTGATGCGGATCGCCAGCGAGTCGTCGTTGACCAGGTTGCCTCCCTCACGGATCAGTCCGCCATGGCTCTGTATGAGCGTCTCGGGTTGGGGTAATTCTCCACAGCGATAGGCCCCAGGCGTCTGGTGAGACTTGTCTAACTAGACTTGCCCTGTGGCAGGTTTGATCAAGCGCGGAGACATCGACGAGGTACGTCAGCGCGTCAATATTGCCGATGTCGTCGGCGACTATGTCACGCTCAAGTCCGCTGGGGCGGGCTCCATGAAAGGGCTGTGCCCTTTTCACGACGAGAGAAGCCCCAGCTTCCATGTCCGCCCTCAAGCTGGTTTCTATCACTGCTTTGGATGCAGTGAAGGCGGGGATGTGTATAGCTTTTTGCAGAAAATCGACCACCTAAGTTTCCAAGAGGCTGTCGAGCGACTTGCGGAGCGAGTGGGATACGCGCTGAGTTACGAAGAAGGCGGCAGCGGAGCGCCCGCTGGAAATCGCGCGCGGCTCTATGCCGCTAACCAAGCGGCGGAAAAGTTTTTTCGATCTCAGTTGGGGACCCCTGAGGCAGAGTTAGGTCGTGTATTCCTGGGCGAGCGCGGGTTTGACGCTCTCGCCGCGGAGCGTTTCGGTGTCGGGTTTGCTCCCGCCTCCTATGACGCCCTCTCCAAACACTTGGTGTCGGCTGGATTTACGGTCCAAGAACTTCTCGATGCGGGGCTTGTCTCCCAAGGAGACCGAGGCGTCTATGACCGATTCCGAGGACGGCTCGTGTGGCCGATTCGAGACGTAACGGGCCAAACCATTGGCTTTGGCGCCCGGAAGCTCCGCGACGATGATCAGGGCCCCAAGTACCTCAATACGCCCGAGACGGCGGTCTATCACAAGTCAAGAGTTCTCTACGGTCTCGACCTCGCAAAGCGCGATATCGCGAAACAACGCCAAGTGGTCATTGTGGAGGGCTACACCGACGTCATGGCATGCCACCTTGCAGGGGTCACTACAGCTGTTGCCACGTGTGGAACCGCCTTTGGAGGAGATCACGTCACCGTGGTTCGCCGTGTTCTGGGGGATTCAGACGACCCCACTCAGGCCACGAAGGGAGAAGTCATTTTCACCTTCGACCCGGATGAGGCGGGACAAAAAGCGGCCTCGCGAGCTTTCGCGGAAGAGGCCCGATTTGCTGCCCAAACCTTTGTCGCCGTCCCACCGGAGGGACTGGACCCCTGTGATGTCCGCATTACCAAGGGCGATGAGGCACTGCGTGAGGTGATTTCCCACCGCAGGCCAATGTATGAGTTCATGGTCAAGCAGGCCATGAACCAGTGCGACTTGAATACCGTTGAGGGCCGCACGCAAGCATTACGCGCGGCGGTCCCCGTCGTGTCCACCATTCGCGACCGCGTGATTCGCGATGGGTATGCCCGGGAGCTCGCGGGGTGGCTGGGGATGAACCCGGATGATGTTCTCCGAGAAATCAAGGCGGGACCTGCGCAGGCCAGACCTACGAGTTCCGCGGCGAGCACCGCAGCGACTCCTGAAGGGGACAAGCCCTACGCCATGGAATCGCTCTCGAAAGACCCGGTCACAACATTGGAGAGAGACGTTCTCATGGTGCTGCTGCAGCATCCCGATGTTGTGCCCTCGGAGCGAGCCACTGCTGCGTTATCCACCCAGTTCTCCCATGCCGCCCTCGCACTGATTCGTGACGCCATGCTCTCCGTTTTCGATTCCTACACCAGTGCCACCTGGGTCTCCTCGGTCACTGCCGAAACTCCGGAGGCTTTGCGCGCGTTGATTGGGCAGCTGTCTGTGGCACCGTTGCCGGGGAAACAGGACCAGACAGAGCGCTACTGCATGGGCGTGACGGGAGCTGTGCTCGATAGAGACCTTCTGCGGCAGAAGGCTGAACTGATGAGTACTCTCCAACGCGCTGACGCCCAGGCCGATCCGGTTGGGTACCGTGAAGTTCAAGAACACCTTGTGGCAATCGAAGCCAGGCGACGGGAGCTGAGGGAGGAATGAGTGAACTCCAGCACCACGATTGGATGGGAGAGTCGCTGAGCCATCCTCCATTGCTCCCTGGCCCCGTGGCACTCGAGCCCTTTCGCAGCGACCTATTCGTTGACGCTGTCGCCTCCGGCGGGGGCGCCCTCCAACCACTTGACCACACCACAAAGGGTTTGCTGTGGGTAAGTCCGTCGGGGGCCGAGGAACTGCAGGGAATTCTCGACACGCATCCCGGTATTGACTGGATTCAACTGCCCTGGGCGGGAGTTGACGCCTTTGCCAGCGTTTTGGAGCACATTGCTGCGATGCCGAGGTCTCAGCGCCCCGTTGTCACCTCTGCAAAGGGCGCGTATTCGGAGCCTGTGGCAGAGCACGCCCTTGCCCTGCTCCTGGGATGCATGCGGGAGTTGCCCCGTAAAGCGCGGGAGGCACACTGGCAGGAGGAGAGAACTGGGATTTCCCTCTTTGGACGCAATATTGTGCTTCTTGGCGCTGGGGGCGTTGCTCGAGCATTTATTGACGTCGTGGCGCCATTCCGGCCGCACATCACAGTGGTGAGGCGCGGTGCGGAGAACGTCCCCGGTGCGCAGCGAACGGTGTCCTCAGAACACCTGCACTCGGTCTTGGCTGATGCTGACGCTGTCGTGGTGGCGGCTGCGGCCACCAGCCAGACCGCCCACGTGATTGGTCGTGCTGAGCTTGATGTCATGCCAGATCACGCTGTGCTGGTCAACATTGCCCGGGGATCTCTCGTCGATGCAGATGCCGTGGTCGACGCTGTGGCTGCAGGCACGCTGTTTGGGGCTGGTCTGGACGTTATGGACCCTGAGCCCTTTCCCAACGATCACGCAATCTGGCAGGAACACAAGATTGTGATCTCGTCTCACTCGGCGGATACGCCGCCTATGACAGCACCCCTGCTCGCCCGGCGAATTAGCGCCAATGTGGCGGCATTTATGGCCTCGCGGCCGCTTCTCGGTGTTGTTGATGTCGAGGCTGGCTACTAGCCTAGGAGGGCAATGATGGTCCGCGGTGCTCTGGTAGCATCGTGGCTTAGCATCGTATTCCTCGATAGCTCAATTGGCAGAGCAACCGGCTGTTAACCGGTAGGTTCTTGGTTCGAGTCCAAGTCGAGGAGCCAACTGAATTCCCACCCCCGCGCTATCCCCTGACAGGAAGGGACTCATGTCAGACTTTCTGGCAACACAGTCCATCTGGTTGGTGCCAACGCTGGCGGGCGCCGTGGTTGTTGCTCTCGGAGTGATTGCGTGGCTTCTGGTGAGGCCCTCGGCGAACTCCGAAGAATCTCAGAAGGCCGGCAATGACGCGTTCGAGGAATACCTCGAAAAGTCGGAATTGGAGGGCAAATTTGCGGAACAAGTGGACCGCATGCGGATGATCAGTGAGGTTCACGATGCGGCTGCAGCGACCCTGACGGGCCTCATTTCCCAGGCAGAGGGCGCCAAATTCACTGCCGTGTCTGACCCGCAGGTTGCCTCACGTGCCGCGGAGGCCATCGCAGATTCGGCTCGCTCCGTCCTCAATGACATCCGGCGGGTAGTCAACCTTTCCCGAGATGGGGCCCAGGACGCCGAGGACCTCCCGAGCCTTGTCTCCATTCACAACCTTTTCGAAGCCATCAACGACTCTGGTGTCACGGTGAAGTACGAAGAGTCGGGAAAACCCTTTGCCATCACCCCGAGTGCTGAATTGGCCATATTCAGGATCCTTCAAGAGGGGCTCAATAACGCGCGAACTCACGGCGGACCTGGCACCACCGTCAAAGTGGGCATGGGTTGGAGCGCCCAGGGTCTGCATGTGCGCATGGATGACGATGGCACGCGGGCAAAGAAGCGCTTCACCGCTGACGAGGGGGCTGGCTACACCGTTGAGGAGGACGCGGGAGCTCTGGTAGAAATCCTGTCCGGACGAGGTATGAAAGACATGCAGACGCGAACTGAGACCTTTGGTGGCGTATTTTCTGCCCACCGCGTTCCTGGTGTGGGTTTTAGCGTCTCCGCAGCCTTCCCCACGTTGAAGTTTCACAACGGAATCCACGGGGTGAACACTCAGAGCACGAGTTCTGGTGACTGAGGACACTCAGAACGGCCGTAACCGCCACGCTCGATCCCAAGGCATACAGGTGGCGCTCGCGGTGTCGCTATACGGCATTTCGTTTGGAGCTCTTGCCGTGGCGTTGGGGTTCTCTGTATGGCAAACCATGGTGTTGAGCTTGCTGATGTTTTCTGGGGCATCGCAGTTCGCGTTTATTGGCATTGTCGGAACGGGCGGCATCGCTGCTGCTGGTGCCGCTATTGCCTCGGCGGGGCTTCTCGGCATTCGCAATGGCCTCTACGCCCTGCGCATGTCGCCACTGGTGGGCCCAGGCTTCTGGAAACGCGCACTAGCGGGGCACTTGACAGTGGATGAGAGCACAGCGGTTGCTGTGGCGCAAGGGGATCCCGAATCATCTCGGCACGGCTTCTGGGCCACAGCGCTAGCGCTGTATGCAGGGTGGAATCTCGCCACGTTGGTAGGCGCGCTCGCTGGCGATGCTCTGGGAGACGTTCGAACCTGGGGGCTCGATGCTGTAGCCGCAGCAGCCTTCCTGGGGCTGCTCTGGCCTCGTGTGACCGCCCGAGAACCCATTGGGGTGGCGATTGCGGCGGCGGCGGTGACGCTCGTGCTCATCCCTAGCGTTCCCGCGGGAATTCCTGTCCTCGCGGCCGCGGGAGTGGGAATGCTAGTCGCGATCTATCGCCACGGTGTGGCACGGGGTGCGACATCTCCGGAGCAGGGGAGAGGATTGTGACCCTCTGGATTGCTCTCATTGCGGCGTCACTGGTCGTGTGGGCGCTCAAAAATGCTGGATACATCGTGCCCCCACGATTTGTCGAGGGTGCCCTGATGTCGCGTGTAGCAGGCCTTGTTACCGTGGCGCTTCTGGCTTCCCTCGTGGTGTCCCAAACCCTGCAGGAGAGCGGCGAGATCGTCTGGGATGCGAGAGTTCCGGCAGTGGGTGTCGCGGGAATCCTGCTTTATTTCAAGACACCGTTTCTTCTGGTGTTGCTCGTCGCCGGAGCGGTGGCTGGAGGCCTACGCTTCTTCGGCCTCATGGTCTGACTCAAAGTCGTCGACTCCAGGAAGCCACGAGTTTCCAGGAGCTCCCCAGCCGTTGTCGCGAATGTCCGCCCGAGCTTCCCGTTTGTCCCGAAACCGGAGACGATCGATATAGAGATTTCCCTGCAGGTGGTCATACTCATGCTGGAAAATCCGAGCCAGCCATCCTTGGGCGGAAATCTGCACTGGGTTGCCCTGCGGGGTAATACCCCCCAGCACAACTCGATCTGAGCGGCCCAGAGGAAATCGTAAATCGGGGACGGAGAGGCATCCTTCGAGGTCTAAATCTGGGTCGGGTTTGCCGCGATGCCGTGGTCCGATTTTCAGCGTGGGGTTGATGACGGCACCTTGGTGAAATACACCCTCGTCATCTGTCCACTCCCAGACGAAAACCTGCTGGCTCACCCCAATCTGGGGGGCAGCCAGACCCACACCCGGTGCGGCGCGCATGGTGTCGACCATGTCAATGAGCAGTTCTTGGAGGGAATCGTCCCACGAGGTCACGGGAGCTGCGCGGGTGTGGAGGACGGGGTCGCCCGTGATGCGGATGGGGCGAACGCTCACGGCGTGGACTTTGTCCTTTTCGTCGCTGAGGCCTGTGGGGCCTCGAGGGAGACCCGGGAAAGCGGGAGTGCTTCGGGGTGGTTTTTTTGCATCCAACTGACCATGTGTTCTCTCACATCACAGCGCAAATCCCACTGTTTTGAGGAATCAGCAGCGGAAATCAGGAACCTCAGTTGCACAAAACCGCCCTGCGCATTCGTAACGGAAACACTGAAGGTTCGCGTATCCCACAGGGGATGAGCCGTCACAAACTTTTCGAACTCTTTCCGGACCTTATCCAGAGGAACTCTCCAGTCAACGTCCATGTACACAGTGCCGAGCACCTTGGAGGATTTCCTCGTCCAAATTTCGAACGGGGTGCTGGTGAAGTAGGTCGAGGGGACAATCAAACGACGCTCGTCCCAAATGTAAACGACCACATAGGAGAGGGTGATTTCACCGATGGTGCCCCATTCCTCCTCGACGACAACGACATCGCCGACTCGAATCGCGTTGCTAAAGGCCAGTTGGATGCCGGCAAACAGGTTCCCCAGGACCGATTGGGCAGCGAGGCCGCCGATGACGCTCAAGACACCTGCAGACGCGAGAAGGCCTGCTCCCACGCCCTGGACTGCGGGGAAGGTGAACAGGGCAAAGCCGATCGCGAGAATCGCGATGATGACGTTGGCCAGCCTGCGAATGAGTCGTAACTGGGTCGTAATGCGGCGGACCTCGGCGTCGGATTGATCTCCCGCTTCGAACCGGCGGATGACCTGCAACACCGAATAGTTCACGACGTTCTGAACGAGGAACCCACCCGAGAGAATCAGCAGGATCAGGAGACCCTGCGATGCTGCCACCCACCAGAGATCCTCCGGTTGGTCCACAACAGTGACACTGATCAGGAGGGCAAAGTTCAGAA
>JABJAO010000065.1 GCA_018666065.1 Microbacteriaceae bacterium
CTCAGGTACTGCGACACCCCATACACGCTCTCGCCGGTTGCCTCGGAAGTACCCACCTCGGCACCCATGGAAATGTGGGCGGTGTAAGGGGCTACACACTCAACAGCATCGGCTTCGCTGATCAAATCCTCAAACACCGTGGCAGCGCCTGCAAACACTTCAGCACAATGCTCGGGCAGATAGACCCCTGGCTCCCAGCCCTTCCCGCCCGTAGGGGTCTCGAAGCTTTCAACAGCGGGCTCTACCGGCGCAGCCTGGTCTGTCGGCTCAGGCTGCGCACAAGCGGCGAGAACCATTGCCGCACACATCAGCAGCGAAACACTGCTGTGCGCAGGGGTCATGATTTTATCGCCCGCTCCTGCTGAGTACTGTGGTGCGACGTGACAACCACACCCAGGCGAGGACCAGGCCACCTGCTGCCAACATGGCGCCGATCAGCCACCAGAGCCACGGGGCCCCACCCGAATTTGATGCCTCGGAGCTATTCGAGGCCTGAGTTGTAGGCTCGGAAACAGTGACACCGAGGTTGGCTGCGCGGACGTATCCATCTTCCCCGACACCCTGAATTTGGAGGGTGTGTGAGCCTTCAGCAATCAGGCTTGGGTCGATAGAGAAATCAGCAACAAAGGCACCGTCCTCGCCGACCACTGCGCTTCCGAGAAGCGTTGGTGTTGAGAAGAACCATACGTCGGCACGAGTGCCGGGCATGAGGCCTTCGCCGGCAATTGTTGCGCTCGAGCCTGCCGAGAAAGTCAAACCAGTGCTTTCTCCTTGGTCTTGGGCTCCCTGAACCCCGAGACTCCATCCGTTACCGCTAATTGTCGCCGATCCAGCGCTCGATTCGAGCGTGACATTTTCTGGAGCTCCTCCATTGAGAGCTACCACTTCACCTGGCTCCAGAGCGGGCTGATCACCGGAAATGCGGTTGATCTCTGGGAAAGGGGCCGGCTGATCCACGGTGAGGGGGAGATCAATGATGGTTTCGTTCCCATCCTCATCTACACCAAGTAGCTGCAGAGAAAAGGTCCCAATGGGTAGAGGCTTTTGAGACCGCGCCGTGGCGAGACTCACAGTGGCCTCAAACGTTCCGTCGTCAGCCACAGTGATGGAGGGCAGTTCCGAGAATCTGTTACCGCCAAAGGGGACAAAGACCTGCAGTGACGATGCCGGCAAGAGTCCGTTTCCGCCGATACTCAATGATTCTCCACGAGGAATCTTCAGTGACGGAGATCCGCCGGCGGATCCAACTTCTCCGCTGTCGCCGGGGAGGCTCAGTTCAAGCGCGACTGCTCCCACAGCCACTGATGCCACTCCAGCGCCACTCACTGAGGAGGCCACCTCGACAGCCCGGCCTCCCACGAGGGCAACAGGCTTAGATCCCTGGGAGGCAAGAACCTCAGGGGTAAAGCGGGCACTGGACGTCTTCAACGGCGTAGCAGGAGTCGTCGGCGATGCGACTACTGCCGGCGCCGGGGAAGCCGCAGCGGCTCCTCCTCCACTGCCGCCGCTGGCGGGCGTCGGAGGCCTCACTGCAAACACCGGTGTTGAATATCCGAAGGGATCGAGAGATGCGACCAGGCCGTTGGAGCCGGTGCCGCATGTGCTGGCGGCGAAGGACGTTCCCGCCACCTCGACACCATCTCGGGTACCGACCCACGATGCCGCGGCCGCAGCTGCCGAGACACCGAACGTTTCATCAGAAATTAGCCAAGGCTCGGGAATGCACACGTAGTAAAAACCATCGGTTGCGCGGGATTGATTGGCGAAATTGAAAGAAGGTCCCGTCACCGCGAACTGGAAGGCTTCTCCCGACATCGTCTGGGGCCCGAAGGCGAATCCTTGACCATTAGTCGAAACAAGGCCACCCGCCAGTGGCGCATTGTCAGAACTGACGCTGAGTGTGACGTCAGCGGGCACGCTCGAGAACACCATGTAGTCATCGGTCAACGAACTATCCATATCCGCACCGCACTTGTCCGCAACAAGCACACCGGCCTCGTTATACTCGAGGTCGCACTGTGGCCACCAGGTTGATCGGCTGATTGCAGAGGAAGTTTGTCGGGCCTCTCCAATCAATGTTGTAACGATTCGAACACCTGAGGAATCATCTATCGCCCAGCGGTTGAGGGCGTCAGGAGCCAAGGCGTTGACCTTGAGTTTGGTTTCAGCAATCGCGAGACCGAAATCAACTTGTCCATCGCCGGTTCCGAAGGGGGCGCCCGAGACGTAATTGTCGCCAGTGGTTGGCCAACTGACAGAGATTTTCGCCACTGATCCACTGGGAATCGAGTACCCACTGTTCGCGATGACTTTGGTTGGAGCTACCTGCACGTTGGCCACCCACCCGTACACCCCACCCTCGTCAGCATCGATCCAGTGAGTTGCTTTCACGCTAAAGCCAGTGTCGGTAACCAAGCGAGTGCTGCCATCTGCATCAAATATCCCCGAGGAGGCTGCGTCAAAGCAGGGGTCATCGGCTGCCCCAGGAGAGCCGCAGGGAAGCAACAGGTCGTGGAAAGAGTCGCTACGGTCCGGATCGCTGTATTTCCACCACGGCGTGCTGGAGACCCATGTGGTGATGGCGGTGTCGGTCGAATCACTGAGGGAGCCAGCTTCACCGGCACCGCCACCTTCGACCACGAAACCCAGAGCAGTATAAATCTGTCGTGTTGAATCTGCTGAGCCATCCATTGGAATGTAAAAGTCAAACGAAACGGATGTGGATGACGCTGTGCTGTGAGCGCCGGCCGTTGTGCGCGACGACCCGCCCGTTCCGAGAACCAAGGTCCCCGTCCCGGTACCAGACAAGACAGCCGTGGAATTGTCACAGAGCTTGGGCAGGTCGTCCGCGTCGGCGATTCGTACGTTCGCAATCGCCGGATCTACGTCCGATCGGTAGTCCCAATACGGAGCACCCTTGATGTTTACGC
>JABJAO010000023.1 GCA_018666065.1 Microbacteriaceae bacterium
ATTTACTGGGTTGCCGGGCTGTCCGAGGGGTACCTCCCCATATTCACGGGGCAGGGCTCGACGAGCCTGCTCGTTCGTGATGCCTCCGGCGCACACCCCACGCTGATCATGACCGCCACCACCACCGCGGGAGTGGCCAGTTTTGAGGGGGGCGAATCTCTCTACACGCCACTTGTTGATGGCGATCGCAATCCAACGCTGTATGTAATCCCCGGAGATTCGGCTGACTTCACCATGACAATCACGGTCGGACTCGTCGATTCTGACCCCTGCTCCACCGGCGCCGCAGCGTCCTTTGCCAGCTCCCAGGCGGGCACCTACGGCGTTGTGTGGGAAAGCCAGCAGTCCTGCCTGCAAGCGCTAACCTGGTCAACAAGCGCCGATGGCAGCCCCTCCGCTGCCCTGTCGCTCGACTTTGCAGCTCCGTATTCACCTCCAGGCCTGCCCACCACTCGGACCCTCACCGTGGCAGGGCTTCCTGATGGGGTGACGTGGGAGCGCCAGGATGACGCGGGATCCTCTCTCATCGTCACAGTGACTGCCTCTGAGGCAGTGGCTCCAGGTGACTACCCTGTCGAGTTGCGCACGCGCGAGAGCGTCAGTGCTGACGGGGTGACCCTGCTTTCTCGCCCGTCCCATGTGACCGGAACACTCACGGTCACGGCCCCTGTTCCTGCACCAGAAGAACCGGCGCCTGAACCAGCCGCGGGTGCGAGTGCCGCTTCACCTGCCGATGGC
Source organism: Microbacteriaceae bacterium (assembly GCA_018666065.1). Lineage (GTDB taxonomy): Bacteria > Actinomycetota > Actinomycetes > Actinomycetales > Microbacteriaceae > Pontimonas. Next base: position 739 of record JABJAO010000023.1, read on the forward strand.
GCCGAGGCCTCACCCCCGGCGGCCGCCCCCGTCGTGAGCGACGTTATTCAAGCACGCCCCGCGGTTCGGGCGCCCCCACCCCAGGACGACGTCGTCGACGTCCCTGTGACACCCTCGCCAGATCCCCGCAGCGTGGAAGGGCCCCCACGAGCTGTGCCCGTAGATCGTGAACCTCGTGCCCTGAATCAGGTGGAGCCGATAATCCCTGAGCCGCTCGCGGCCGGAGTGTGGTTGGGTCCGCTTATGGCGGCGCTTGCTGCCGGCGGAATCCTTGCGGGCATTCGTCGCAGATTTTCCCTCGCCTCACAGCCGCTCAGGAAGTCCTCTGCGGATAGTCGCTGAGGCTGCGTCCGCCGGGTAGGCTGGGGTTATCATCGGGCGTAAGACGAGGAGATGACCCCCTTCAATGTGTGGGATTGTGGGCATTGTTTCATCGTCACCCGTGAATCAACAGGTGTACGACGCACTGGCCCTCCTGCAGCACCGTGGTCAAGACTCCACCGGTATCGCAACATCCGATGAGCACACGTTGCACATCCACAAGTCCAAAGGTCAGGTTCGCGAGGGCTACCGCACCCGCGACATGCGCTCGCTTGTAGGAACGATCGGCCTCGGGCACGTCCGCTACGCGACGCGAGGAAATGCCAAGAAAGAGCAAGAAGCGCAGCCGTTCTATGTGAACGCGCCCTACGGCATCGTCTTGGTCCACAACGGAAACCTCACCAACACTCGCGAGTTGACCAAGGAACTGGCGGACAAAGACCGCCGGCATCTCAATACGACGTCCGACACCGAATTGCTCGTGAATGTCCTTGCCAGCGAATTGCAGTCTGCCCAATCCCAGACAGCATTCACTCCTGACATCGCGTTTGAGGCTGTTTCCGCTGTGCACCGCAGGGTCGAGGGTTCCTATGCGGCCATTGCCGTCATCGCAGGCCATGGAATCCTCGCGTTCCGTGATCCCTTTGGAATTCGGCCACTCATCCTTGGCCGCAGGCAAGCTGGTCTTGTCGGTGACGAATGGATTGTTGCCAGTGAATCGCTCGTCCTCGAAGCCTCCGGGTATGAGATTGTCCGAGACGTCGAACCCGGGGAAGCACTCTTCATTTCTCGAGACGGCACACTCCACCAGAAACAGTGCGCAGAGAATCCGCAGCTCTTTCCGTGTGCGTTCGAATACGTCTACCTCGCCCGCCCCGACTCCGTCATCAGTGGCATCTCCGTCTATGAGGCTCGGCTGCGCTTGGGTGACAAGCTGGCCGACACAATCGCTCGCTACGCCCCCACCGATGACATCGACGTGGTCATGCCGATCCCTGACTCAGCCCGGCCAGCGGCGATGCAGGTAGCGAGAAAACTCGGTATCGAGTACCGCGAAGGCTTCTACAAGAACAAGTACATCGGTCGCACATTCATCATGCCGGGGCAGGCCCAGCGAACGAAGAGCGTTAGGCAAAAGCTCAACGCCATGTCGAGCGAATTTGCCGGAAAGAATGTCCTCATTGTCGACGACTCCATCGTTCGAGGGACAACGTCCCGCGAGATCGTCGAAATGGCGCGGGAAGCTGGCGCGAAGAGCGTAACGTTCACCTCGGCCGCTCCTCCGGTTCGTTTCCCTCACGTGTATGGAATCAATATGCCCAGCAAGAGCGAGCTCGTCGCCGCGGGAAAGACAATCCCCGAAATTGCGCTCGAAATTGGCGCCGACCACCTGATTTATCAAGAGGTGGAGGACATGAAGCAGGCCATTATCGAAGGCTCCGACGTTACAGAGCTCGACATGAGCTGCTTCACCGGGGAATACGTCACCGGAACAATCACCGAGGAATACCTCAGCTGGGTGGAAACCAACCAGGCGAGCTAACTCTCTGGGTGTGAGTCTCGCTCCATCGTTATCTCCCTGACTCGTCGCTTAGACCGGAAGTCAAGAATCAGCCACAGCACTATTCCCACGGCTATGGACCCCGTGATTCCATAGAGAGAGAAATACGCAAACAGCGTTGCGAAACCGATGGAGGGGTCAACTTCATACAGACCGGTGAGGACAAGCGTCACACCAAACCCCACAATTCCAAACACTGCAATAAATGCGCCGAGACGAGGCGAGCGCCGAACGGCGACGCGTTGCTGGGGCTCTGGCTCGGAAGAGGACATGGGGTCAGGGTAACGCGACAATCGGAAGCCAGGCTGAGAGATTTGAGCGCTGTCCGGAGGCCTGGATTCTCCCTGCGCCCAGTGCCTCGTCAAAGCTGTGCTTCCCCAGCGCGATCTCCAGCCAGACAGTGGGAGACATCTCGATGACCGCGGGGGGCGTCCCCCGCGTGTGAGTGGGGCCATCGATAGCTTGGATGGCCCCCCACGGAGGAACGCGTACTTCGACGCTGGAACCGGGCGCTTTTTGCTTGAGCAACTGCAGGGTGTATCGGACCGCGAGCGCTTCGTCTTCCGCTGTCGCATCGGGACCTTCCCAATGGGAGAGTGCGGCGATGCCCGCGTCATCGGAAATGCGTCTGCCTGCCACAGGACTCACGTTAGCAATCAGGCAAAGGTAGGGTTGGCGCGTGAAGATTTTGGTCATCGGTTCGGGCGCGAGGGAACACACCATCATCAGCGCGCTTCGGCGCGATCCGGAGAAGCACGAGATTCTTGCGGCCCCCGGAAACGCGGGAATCTCTGCCGAAGCAGAAATCGTGGCACTCAACCCCGCCAACCCCAAAGTCGTTACCGAGTTCGCTGCCACATCGGATGTTGACCTGGTGATCATCGGGCCAGAGGCCCCTCTTGTTGCAGGAGTTGCCAACTCGCTTCGGAAAGCAGGAGTCGCGGTATTCGGGCCGGACAAAGAAGCAGCAGCCATCGAGGGCTCAAAATCATTCGCTAAAGAAATCATGGCGGCCGCCAATGTCCCCACCGGGCAGGCGTGGACGGTGTCCGATCACGACGGACTCCTCGTCGCCCTTGACGCATCAGGCTCGCCCTACGTCGTCAAAGCTGACGGTTTGGCTGCCGGAAAAGGTGTTCTCGTCACCGAGGACAGGGACGCGGCGATTGAGCACGCAACGTTTTATCTGCAACACGGGGATGTCCTTGTCGAGGAGTTTCTTGAGGGCCCCGAGGTTTCGCTGTTCTTCCTCAGCGATGGCCACACCATTGTCCCGATGACCCCTGCTCAGGACTACAAGCGCGCGTTCGATGCAGACGAAGGACCGAACACCGGGGGTATGGGCGCCTACTCACCGCTGCCGTGGCTCGATGACGACTTCATAGCAACAGTCACAACGACGATTGCTCAGCCCGTCATCGATGAGCTCGCCTCGCGAGGCCACCCTTTCATTGGTGTCCTCTACTGCGGTCTGATTGTCACCGACTCCGGTATCAAGGTCATTGAGTTCAACGCTCGCTTCGGCGACCCGGAGACGCAAGTGGTGCTCGCTCGGCTCGAGTCTCCACTTGCGCCGCTGCTCTACGCGGCGGCCACCGAAATGCTTGAGAGTGTCGAGGCTCCCCGCTTCAGTGATGACTGCGCAATTACTGTCGTGCTCGCCAGTGAGGGCTACCCGGAGAACCCGGAGACCGGACGAGAGATTGTGGGGCTCGACAGACTCCCGGTCAACGACCATGTGACGATTGCGCACGCCGCCACCGCGTGGGACGGGTCTGACTTGCTTGCTACTGGAGGTCGCGTGATGAGTATTGTGGCGACCGGTGCGACATTCTCCGACGCGCGTGCTCACGCCTACGGGACTCTCGAGCACATTTCCCTTGAGGGCTCTCACTATCGACACGACATAGCCCTGTCCGTTTCGTCATGACCGCGCTATCTGACTGGACAGCCGTCTACTCGGGAAAAGTTCGCGAACTGTATATTCCACAATCGGCATCTAGTCTCGAGGACGCCACAGAGTTGCTGATTGTGGCGACCGATCGGGTGAGCGCATTTGACCACATTTTGAGTCCCGAGGTTCCCGGAAAAGGCGAAATTTTGACCACGCTCACGCGCTGGTGGTTTGGCCAACTTCCGGATATCCCCAATCACCTCCTGCCGCAGCACCCTCCCGAGGACGTTGGAGCGCGCGGCATGGTGGTGCAGCCCTTGACTATGTTTCCCATTGAATGCGTGGTCCGCGGTTACCTGGCAGGAAGCGGCTGGAAGGAATACCAGGAGAGCTCCAGCGTGTGTGGCATCTCGCTTCCAGCCGGGCTCAACGAAGGAGATGAACTCCCCGAGCCGCTCTTCACTCCTGCGACAAAGGCCGCCCTGGGTGCTCACGATGAGAACATTTCCTTTGAGACAGTCGAGGAGCTCATCGGAGTGGATGACGCTCGTGCGCTGAAGGCTCTCAGCCTGGACATCTATTCGCGAGCGCGAGATCTCGCCGTGTCGCGGGGCGTCATTCTGGCCGACACCAAGTTGGAATTTGGGCGCAGTCGATCGACGGGGGAGATAACTCTCGGCGACGAAGTGCTCACCTCCGACAGCAGCCGATACTGGGATGGAGAGCTATATTCCTCTGGAGGAATACACCGCTTGGATAGCTTCGATAAGCAGCTCATCCGCAACTGGTTGCTCGGTAACTGGGACCTTCAGGGCGCTCCCCCCATTCTTCCGGCCGAACTGGTCGACCACACCGTGGGGCGTTACCGCGAGCTGTTTAGGCGACTCACGGGCGCCTCGATCTAGGCGCGGACCGTTATGGCGATTGAACCCTCCCCCCACACCTTTGAGCCCGCTGGGTTGTCCCATAAGGCAGCCTGGCCACTCGCCCTCGGGATAAGCCCACTGTTGTAC
>JABJAO010000089.1 GCA_018666065.1 Microbacteriaceae bacterium
CTGGTGTGGTACGGAATCGGACGTGCCTTCCTCGAGACGATTCGACTCGATCCTGCTGAGCTCATCCTCGGGGTGCGAGTGAACGTGTGGGGTGCACTCCTTGCCATCGTTCTCGGCATCACCCTCTACGTCCGACAGGGACGCAGACATCCTGGGGCAGAGCCTGGTCCATACCTGTCAGGACGAGAGTGGAAGCCTGAGTCTGAGGTACACTCGGAGGACGATTACTTTTCCCTGGATGACGTTGACGTCGACATGGAAAAGCCCGCGGGTCGTCAGGAATCAACCACAAGTTAGTTTCCGACCAGCGAACGAGTCTCTTTCTCTGGGCCACCGTTGTCCCACTTCTTCCCTTTGAGGATGGCGATGATGACGATTTCCCCTTTTGAGCGCTTCAGCTCGGCGCCCGCTGCTGCCGGGCTCTATGACCCTGCCTACGACCGGGATGCCTGCGGCCTGGCGATGGTGGCAACCCTCCGGGGAACTCCGGGACACGACATCGTCGAAAAGGCACTCGAAGCCCTGCGAAACCTAGAACACCGCGGTGCTGTTGGCTCTGATGCCGGTACCGGAGATGGCGCTGGAATCATCACCCAAATTCCCCACGCGTTCTTCAGTGAGGTTGCCGGATTTGCCCTCCCGGCTAAGGGCTCCTACGCGGTCGGGATGGGTTTCCTTCCCCTCGACGCGCTTGAGCGTGACCGTGAGAAAGCGGCCATCGAAAAGATCGCCCAGGAGGAGGGCCTCCAGGTCCTCGGGTGGCGTGAGGTTCCCCATCGGCCCGAGGTTATTGGAGACCAGGCGCGTAGCGCGATGCCTGCATTCGAGCAGCTCTTCGTGAGTTCCACGATAACAAACGCTCACGGTGGGGTACCCACCGGTGTTGAGCTTGACCGTCAGACGTTCCGGTTGCGCAAGCGTGCGGAGCGAGAGCTGGGTTCCTATTTCCCCTCGTTGTCCTCGCGGACCCTCGTCTACAAGGGCATGGTGACAACCCTGCAGCTCGAGCCGTTCTTCCCGGACCTCAGTGACGAGCGATTCCAATCCACTCTGGCCCTGGTGCACTCGCGCTATTCGACCAACACTTTCCCCTCATGGCCATTGGCGCAACCGTTCCGACTGATCGCCCATAACGGTGAGATCAACACGATTCGCGCCAATAGAAACTGGATGCGCGCACGTCAGTCACAGATGAGTTCTGAGGTGTTGGGCGACCTGAAGCCACTGTTCCCCATCGTGAGTGACGGCGGTTCGGACTCGGCATCGTTCGACGAGACCGTCGAGTTGCTGACCCTTGCAGGTCGAAGCCTGCCGCACGCGATCATGATGATGGTCCCGGAAGCCTGGGAAAATCAGACGGACATGGACCCTGCTGTTCGGGACTTTTACGACTACCACTCGAATGTCATGGAGCCTTGGGATGGCCCCGCTGCACTCGTGTTCACGGATGGATCCCTGGTGGGTGCAACACTCGACAGGAATGGCCTGAGACCTGGTCGCTATGTCATCACCAGTGACGGCCTGATCATCTTGGCCAGCGAGATTGGTGTGCTCGAGGTGGACCCCTCGACGGTTGTCCGCAAGGGCCGTCTGCGCCCCGGTGCCATGTTGCTCGCCGACACTGTCGAAGGTCGCCTCATCGAGGATCACGAGCTCAAGCAGCAGCTCGCTCATCAAGAGCCCTGGGGTACTTGGGTTTCTGAGAACCGCATTGAACTCGAGAAGTTGCCGGAGCGTGAACACATTGTGCACACTCCGACCTCGATCACGCGGCGTCAACGAACCTTTGGCTACACCGAGGAAGAAGTCCGGATTCTCCTGGCACCCATGGGACAGGGTGGTGCCGAGCCCCTCGGCGCAATGGGTTCGGACACCCCGATCGCGGCAATCTCAGATCGCCCCCGGCTCTTATTCGACTACTTCACCCAGCAGTTTGCTCAAGTGACAAACCCACCCCTGGATTCCATCCGTGAGGCCGTGGTGACCTCGATGGCCAGCGGTCTTGGACCGGAGCGCAACTTGCTGACGGCGACTCCAGAACACGCCGCACAGGTGTCGGTGGATTTCCCGGTCATTGACAACGACGAGCTCGCGAAAATTGAACACATCCGCTTGGCAAGCGGTGAGCCCGCGAGTGTGACGCTCTCGGGTCTCTATCGAGTGGATGACGGTGCAGAAGGTCTTCGCCAGCGCCTGGAACAACTCTGTGCCGAAGCCGACAGCGCGGTGGACGCGGGGGCGCAGTTCGTTGTGCTCAGTGATCGAGACTCAACCCAAGATCTCGCGCCGATTCCGTCGTTGCTGATGCTCTCGGCCGTTCACCACCACCTCATCCGTGGTCATAAGAGGATGCAGGTGGGTCTCGTCGTGGAGTCCGGTGATGTCCGAGAGGTTCACCACGTAGCCCTCCTCATCGGTTTTGGTGCATCCGCTGTCAACCCGTATCTGGCCATGGAGAGTGTGGAGCTCCTGGTGCGACAGGGAACCATCGAGAATGTCACGCCGGAAGCCGCCGTCGCAAACGTGATCAAGGCTTTGGGTAAAGGCGTGCTCAAGATCATGAGCAAGATGGGTATCTCTACCGTCGCGTCCTATGCAGGTGCCCAGGCTTTCGAAGCTGTGGGTTTGAGCGAAGAACTGATTGAGCGCTATTTCACCGGTACCACGAGCATTCTCGGTGGAGTGGGTCTCGATGTTATTGCCGAAGAGAACGCAGCGCGCCACAGGAGCGCATACCCCGCTACAGCGGTCGCAAATTCGCACCAACGCCTGGCAGTGGGTGGGGAATACCAGTGGCGCCGAGAAGGCCCACCGCACCTGTTCAACCCTGAGACGGTATTTAAACTGCAACACGCCACCCGCGCCGGCCGTTTCGATGTGTTCCGGGATTACACCAAGACGGTCGACGACCAAGCAGAGCGACTGATGACGCTGCGGGGGTTGTTTGAGCTGAAGACGAAAGGCCGCACCCCGGTCCCACTCGACGACGTCGAGCCCGCCGCAGACATCATCCGCCGATTCACCACGGGTGCGATGAGTATGGGCGCCATTTCGCCCGAGATGCACGAAACACTCGCAGAAGCCATGAATGAACTGGGCGCGAGGAGCAACACGGGCGAGGGTGGCGAGTCGCCTGAGCGTCTGCGCGATCCCAAACTGCGAAGCAAGATCAAGCAGGTTGCCTCAGGGCGGTTCGGTGTCACCAGCTTTTACCTGTCTATGGCCGAGGACATCCAGATCAAGATGGCGCAGGGCGCGAAACCCGGTGAGGGAGGTCAGTTGCCCTCCAATAAGGTCTACCCCTGGATTGCCAGCCTTCGCCACGGCACGCCCGGCGTTGGTCTGATTTCGCCTCCACCTCACCACGACATCTATTCCATCGAGGACCTCAAGCAACTCATCTTCGATCTCAAGCGCTCCAACCCGAGTGCTCGTGTTCACGTCAAGTTGGTGAGCCAGGCAGGAATCGGCGCTGTCGCAACGGGTGTGGCGAAGGCGAAGGCCGATGTGGTTCTGATTTCAGGCCACGACGGTGGCACCGGCGCAAGCCCGCTGAACTCGCTGAAGCACGCAGGCACGCCGTGGGAAATTGGCTTGGCCGAGGCTCAGCAGACTCTGATGCGTAACAACCTCCGAGGTCGCGTCACGCTGCAGGTGGATGGTCAGATGAAGACCGGTCGTGATGTCATTATTGCGGCCCTCTTGGGAGCGGAAGAGTTCGGTTTTGCCACCGCACCGATGGTGGTCAGCGGGTGCATCCTGATGCGCGTATGCCATCTCGACACCTGTCCCGTCGGCGTGGCAACTCAAAACCCCGAACTGCGCAGACGGTTCACCGGAAAGCCAGAATTCGTCAAAACGTTCTTCGAATTCCTTGCCGAAGAGGTGCGCGAATACCTCGCCCAACTGGGATTCCGCAGCCTTGATGAAGCAATTGGCCACGTGGAACTGATCGACGTCGAGCGTGCCGTCTCGCACTGGAAGGCCGATGGCTTGGACCTGAGGCCGATTCTCTCGGTCGAGCACCTGCAAGCCGGTGTTGCCTCTCACCGAGTTGAGGACCAGGACCACGAGATTTCGTCCCATTTTGACCGAGAGCTCATTCGACTCGCAGAGCCTGCGTTGCGCGCAGGAGAAAAGGTTGAGATCGACCTCCCGATACGGAACACCGAACGGGCCGTGGGAACAATGCTGGGCCACGAGGTTACCAAGACTCATGGTGAACATGGGCTTCCCGCGGACACCATTGCCATCACCCTCCGAGGGGCTGCAGGCCAGTCTCTGGGGGCCTTTATCCCCGGTGGAATAAGCCTTACTCTCTGGGGAGATGCCAACGATTACGTCGGCAAGGGTCTCTCCGGCGGTTCCATCACGGTTCGTCCCGCTGAAGGCTCACTGTTCCCCCCAGAACGCAATGTCATTGCTGGCAACGTCATCGGGTACGGCGCGACCTCGGGTTCGCTGTTCATCTCTGGAGTCGTGGGGGAGCGCTTCCTGGTGC
>JABJAO010000063.1 GCA_018666065.1 Microbacteriaceae bacterium
CTCGTTTAATTCCTGGAACGACGAGCCCGCGGGTGCCATCAGGCTTGGGCATGTCGATGGCAATGCCCAAGTTGATGTTTGCCGGGTGGACGGCGACGGGTTTTCCATCTACCTCGTCGTAGAACACGTTTTGGCCCGGGAGTTGCTTGAGGGCCTTAATCATCGCCCAGGCGATCAAGTGAGTGAAGGAAACTTTTCCGCCTCGCGCCCGACGAAGGTGGTTATTGATCACGATCCGGTTGTCGATCATCAACTTTGCGGGCACAGTTCGAACACTCGTGGCCGTGGGCACGGTGAGGGACTGGTCCATGTTGGCAGCGAGCGCCTTAGCCATGCCCTTGAGGGGGTTTACCTCATCGACGGGCGCTTCGTCGACCCCCACTTCAGCTTCGGACACAACGGGCGTGGGAGAGGTCGGTGCTTGCGCGGGAATCGGCTGTTCTTTGGGCGCAATGGAGGTGGTTTTCGCTATGGGGGACGTCACCGGCGAAGGGTCATCGGCAAGCGATGTCGCGGGCGCTGGGGCAGCAGGGGCTGGGGGAAGCGACACGCCCGCGCGTGAAGCGCGTGACTCGAAGAGTGGCCACCAACTTTTCTCGACCAACTGGGGGTCTTTTTGATACAGCGTCCATAGCTCGTCGACGAGCCATGCATTTGCCCCAAATTCGACGGGCGGCTCCGTCGTTGTTCCTACGGTGTCGTTATCTGACACGCTTCGATGCTCACTCTCACGTCGACGACTCAACTGCGACAAGCCTACCTGGTGAGGGTAAAAGTCTCTGCAGGCATGGCGAACCTCGAACCGAGCCTGATACTCTGTGTCGGTAATGGATGACACGTCGTCTGATAACGCTGAACCTAGTCATAAACCCTGGGGTACCTGCCAGGTGGGTGCCCTATGAGTTCAGACCTTCTGCTGTTCCTTGTCGGGGTGCTTCTCGCCCTGGGAACCGGTGTTTTCGTGGGCAGCGAGTTTGCGCTTCTCAATCTCGACCGGGCAGACCTTGAGTCCCGTCGAAGCCGCGGCGAAAAAGGCTTCTCCATCACGATTGGCGCGCTCAAGCGCACCTCAACGCACCTCTCGAGTGCGCAATTGGGTATCACGCTCACCACGCTGCTCACGGGTTACACGATGGAGCCGGCAATTTCATCGATGCTCTCCGCTCCGCTCACGAACGCCGGTATTCCGGAGGATTTTGTCCGACCGGTGGGAGGTGTGCTGGGGATTTTGTTGGCGACCACGATTTCGATGATTTTTGGCGAGCTCGTTCCCAAGAACTATGCCCTCTCCGTTCCCCGGCAAACTGCGCGGGTTCTCGTGCCCCTTCAGGTTGCGTTCACGTGGGTTTTCACTCCCTTCATCACGGTGCTCAATGGCAGCGCCAACCGGATTTTGCGGGCGATGGGAATTGAGCCCAAAGAGGAACTCTCCGCGGCACGAACCGCTGATGAATTGTCCAGTCTGGTGCAGCGCTCGGCGCTTCAGGGCCTGCTGGAAAATGACACCGCAACCCTGCTCTCGAGGACCATCGAGTTCTCCTCGAGAAACGCGATCGACGTGATGACGCCTCGGACAAAAGTCGAAAGTGTGCACCGCAGTGACACTGCAGACGCGATTATTGCCTTAGCCAAGGCCACAGGTTTCTCCCGCTTTCCGGTCATTGATGAATCCATCGACGACGTCCGCGGTGTGGTCCACGTCAAACAGGCCATCGCTGTTCCTGCCGATAAGCGCTCAGAAGTCCCGGCCTCGGCTCTTCAGTCCGACGTCATTCGGGTTCCGGAAACCATGACCCTGGATGTGCTTCTCACGGAGCTTCGCGGTCGCGGATATCAGGTGGCGATTGTGGTCGACGAGTACGGCGGCACCTCCGGAATTGCAACATTGGAGGATCTCGTGGAAGAGCTCATCGGTGAAGTCGCCGATGAGCACGACCGCGCGTCTCTCGATGTCGTGCGGGCACGAGATTGGTTTACCTTCCCCGCGCAGTTGCGTCCTGATGAGCTCGAGGAGCGAACCGGTGTTGAGGTTCCCGAGGATGGACACTACGAAACCATCGCGGGATTCATTCTTGAGCGATTGGGTCGGATGGCTGAGGTGGGCGACACTGTCAACATTTCCACCGGGCAGTTCCGCGTCGAGAGGATTGAGGGGCGTCGAATCGACCGAGTTCGCTTCACGCCCGAAGTCAATGCTGAGGAGGTGACACTCCTGTGAGCGATTGGGCTGGACTTGCGTGGTTAGTGGTGTTGCTCGCCGGAAATGCGTTCTTTGTGGGAGCTGAGTTTGCCGTCATTGCGGCCAAGCGTTCACAAATCGAACCTCTCGCGGAGGCGGGAAGTAAACGCGCGAAGACGTCGCTGTATGCGATGGAAAACGCCACCTTGATGCTGGCAACCTCGCAGCTGGGAATTACCGTGTGTTCGCTCCTGATTTTGTTGGTTTCGGAGCCCGCACTCCACCACCTGTTGGAGGGACCACTCGAAGCTTTGGGGCTTTCCGTTGCCGCGGTCAGCACGGTGGCATTCATCCTCGCTCTGTTGGTCGTGACCTACTTGCATGTTGTCCTTGGCGAAATGGTTCCCAAGAACATTTCGTTCTCACTCCCCGACAAGTCGGTGTTGCTGCTCGCGCCCCCACTGGTGTTTGTGTCCAAAGTAATCTCGCCGGTCATCCGGAGCATGAACGCGGTCGCCAACGGGATCCTGCGCCTGACCGGAGTTGAGCCCAAAGCAGAAGCGACCAGTGCGTACACCCTCGATGAGGTCGCCACAATTGTTGCGGAATCGACCAAGACGGGAATGCTCTCCGATCATTCGGGAGCGTTGACCGCCGCCTTTGAATTTACGACCAAATCCGTGAAGGATGTCACGATTCCTCTGGAGCAATTGGTGACCCTGCCCGAAGACGCGACCCCGCGCGATGTTCAGCACGCCGTCGCCCAGCGTGGCTTTAGCCGGTACGTGCTGGTGGACGAAGAAGACGACCCCACCGGGTATGTGCACATCAAGGACGTCCTCGATAGTGATGACACGGAGAGCGATTATCCGGTTCCACCTCGACGCATTCGAAACTTGGTGGCGCTGCAGGAGAGTGTGGAACTCGAAGATGCTCTGGCGACCCTGCGCAATACCGGTAGCCACGTGGCAAAAGTGTTGACCGCCACTGGTGACACTGCCGGGGTGCTCTTCCTCGAGGACATCATTGAAGAGCTGGTGGGAGAAGTAAGAGACGCCACGACCCGCCGATAACATAGGGGCGATGCAAGGGGATGGCGCGTTGACTGAGTCTTTTTTGGTGGTGGGCGAAGCCCTGACTGATTGTGTTCACCGCGAAGGTTCTGTGACAGAAACTCCTGGCGGCAGCCCCCTCAACGTCGCGGTGGGTATTGGTCGCCTCGGCCACGACGTTGTTTTGGCGGCACGAGTTGGTCCTGACAGCAGAGGTCAGGAGATCGTCGCGCACACGATGGACAGCGGCGTGACACTCATCGATGACGCAACGGGGCTTTCTCACACCCCCACAGCGACAGCGACCATCGCCGAGGATGGATCAGCGGCCTATGTTTTTGACCTGTTGTGGGACATGAGCCCCGACATGCTTCCCCACCGCGACTTTCTCCACGTTCATACGGGATCCATTGGAGCAACCCTGGAGCCTGGCGGGACGGGGGTCCTCGAGATTCTCCGCCAGCAGCGGGCGGCAGGCGCCAGCATTAGCTACGACCCCAACGCGCGCCCGTCCATCATGGGTCACGCCGCCGCTGTTCGCGAGCGGATGGAGGCAATCATGGCGCTGGCCCACATCATCAAAGCCAGTGACGAAGACATCGCCTGGTTGTATCCCGATCGAACGCAAGACGATGTACTTCGCTCCTGGAAGGATGCGGGTGCGGCGCTCGTTGTTCTCACCAAAGGACCCGAGGGTGTTGTCGCCATGGCTGGTCCGCACACGCTGTCGCTACCGACGAAGGCTTCCCAC
>JABJAO010000047.1 GCA_018666065.1 Microbacteriaceae bacterium
AACGTGGATTTTCCCGAGCCCGAGGGCCCGATGATGACAACCACTTCTTGCGTGCCGACTTTAAAGTCGATCTTTTTGAGTGCTTCGAAGTCTTTGAATCGCTTGACGACGCCTTCCATGACGACGATCGCGTCGGCGTCCCCTCGTCCTCCGGACATCTTCGTCGCGTCGGTGAAAACTTTCTTGCTCATCGCTGACCTACTCCCAGTCTTTTCTCTAATCTCTGGCTTTCTCGACTCATCACGTATGACCCCACCCAGAACAACAAGCTCACGAAGGCGAGAGCTTCGTAAATGTAGCCCTGGCCGAGGAAGTCGTCCTGTTTGGTGATTGCTTCGCTGACTTTCAATACCTCGACGATGCTCAAGGCGGCACCGGCAAGAGTGGTGTCTTTGAACAAACTAATGAATTGCCCAATTTGTGCCGGAATCACGTTGCGCAGCGCTTGGGGCAGGGTAATCAGGAACGTGATCTTCACGGTGGAAAGCCCGAGAGCCTTCCCGGCTTCGATTTGCCCCTTAGGGATGGACTGGAGCCCTCCTCGGACGATTTCGGCGAGGTACGCAGCCGTGAAAAGTGTAAACACGGTGACCGCGCGGAATACCGAGCCCGGGGCGACCTCCGAGGGGATAAAGAACTCGAGCGCAACGCCCGCCAGCAACAACAGAACAAAGAGCGGAGCTCCACGAATGAGCTCGATATAGGTCGTGCTTATCAGGCGAACGATCGGAAGCGTTGACTTCCGCCCCAGTGCGAGGAGCACGCCCAATGGGAAACACAGCACAATCGAAATGATGGCGATATAGAAGTTGATGAGGAATCCGCCCCACAGTTGCACGTCGGATTGCATCAATGTGAGGCTGATCAGCGCCACCGGCGCAATCAAGAGCGCCAGGTGCCAGATGATGGCGGGAATGCGCTGAATCGGAGCCCAACGATTCCGCGCGGCGTTGACCGCCCTTCCGACAACGATGGCTCCGACGAGGCCTGCTGCGATACCAAGCGATGCTTGCGTCCCCGCCAGCACAATCAGCAGAACCCCCAGGGCCACCAGCAGCCCGAATCGTTGGAGGGTATCCCCAAGCCGAGCGCCCCATGGCTGCCGGTCCTCAGCCGCTTGCGGTTTCCCCCTGAGCGCCGCGGCGAGCCAGAATGCAATAGCGATAACGGAGCCATCGATGAGCCAGAGCGATTCTTCAGGGAACTGGCCGACTAGCAACAGCTTGAGGTTGACCTCAATGATGCTCCAGCGGCCGGTTACAAAAACAAATTCAGCCAATGACCAGATGACCCAGGCTGCGAGTGCACCGAATACCACGGTGAGGACGCCATCCCACCAGGTCCGGAAGAGGTTGCGTCTGATCCAGAGTCTCATCGCTCCACCAATTCCAATCGCCTATTGAAAACATTGATGACGATGCTCGTCGCCAGCGATATTGACAGGTACACCAGAAGAGTCAGGGTGAAGGCAGGAACAGCGGGAGAGCCATTTCCGACGGTAATCTGCGCAATTTGGGTGAGCTCAAAATAGCTAATGGCAGCCCCGAGGGAGGAGTTCTTCAGCAGATTCAGGGACTGGTTGCCAATCGCAGGCAAGGCTATGCGAAACGCCTGCGGAAGGATGACCAGGCGCATTTTCTTCGGCCCGCTGAGAGCCAAAGCATCGGCGGCTTCGCCCTGTCCTTTGGGTACCGCAAGAATTGATCCGCGAACGATTTCCGCAATATGACTGCTGGTGTAGATCACGAGGGTGACCAGAAGGGCAAAGAAGGATGGGTCTAGGCGAAGTCCGCCCAAAGTTCCACGGTCCTCCACAAAGGGCAGTGTCCACTGGTACCCCAGTGTGAGCCACGCGCCGAGTGTGACCACAATGAACGCCACGGCGCCATAGAGCAGGCCACGAGCAGGTTTTCCGGTCCGGTCAGAATATTTGCCACGAATCCACGCAATCACGACTGCGAGCAGGAGTGCCCCCGCGAGAACGCTCAGCAGGATCGTTCCTGACCCTTCAAACCACGGAATCGCGATGCCTCGGTTAGACACCACGAAGAGATCGAGTGGCTTCCAGGCGTCCTCAATGCGCGGGAACGTTTGCAAGACGACGGCCAAGTTCATAAAGGTCAACAGGACCAAGAGGGGAAGGTTGCGAATTACCTCGACATAGGCACCAGCGACCATGCGCACGAGGAAGTTTTTCGACAGGCGAGCCATTCCCACCAATGTCCCGAGGGAAATGGCCAGAATCGTTCCCACGATGGAGATTCGGAGGGTGTTGTAAAAGCCCTGGACGAAAGCAGACCACACCGGGGAGCTCTGGTTGAAATCGTTGCCCGGCATTGTGAAGCTTGCCGGGTTGTCCAAGAACTCCAGTCCCGTGGGGATTTTGCTCTTGGCGATGTTGACTTGGTAGTTGTTGTAGAGCCAGGCAATGATGCCCAGAAAAAGACCCAGAACGGCCAGCTGGAAGACCCATTTGAGGACTCGAACGTCCCTCCAGAGGGGAGTCTTCGCGGGAACGCCTACTAGGGGGCTCACGAGGAGCCCCCTAGTAGTTCGGGTTTACCGAAAATGTCCCTTACCTATTAGCGGAAGGGAGGTGCGTACATCAGGCCACCATCGGTCCACAGCGCGTTGACACCGCGCTCGAGGCCGAGAGGTGACAGGTGACGCTCGAAGATTTCGCCGTAGTTACCAACCTGAGAAACAATTTGGTAAGCGAAATCGGTGGGCAGTCCCAGACCTGGGTCGAGAACAGCGGAACCCTCATCGGTAGTGATTTCAACACCGAGGAAGCGCTGGATGGTGACGTCCTCAGAGGTGAGGAAGCTGTCCACGTTGGCGCTGGTGATTCCGAACTCTTCAGCCTGGATGGTTGCCAGAATTGCCCAGTTCACAACCTGAGCCCATTCGGTGTCACCATCGAGAACTGCTGGTCCGAGGGGCTCCTTGGAGAAGACCTCGGGCAGGATGACGAGTGAGTCGGCACCGTCTGGGTATGCAGAACGGAA
>JABJAO010000069.1 GCA_018666065.1 Microbacteriaceae bacterium
CCCTGCTGGGCGCCCTGGCCCACCGCGGTCAACGCTACGACGGCCGCCACACCGATGATGATTCCCAGCATGGTCAGTGCGGAGCGAACTTTGGCCGCAACGATGCGGCTGAGTGCCAAGCGGAATGTCAGCCAGAGGTTCATCGCGCCCCCGCCTTCGTGTCTGCGTCATCTCGCTCGATGAGCCCGTCACGAATGTAGATTCGCCGTTTTGCCGCAGCTGCAACCTCGAGATCGTGCGTGATCAGCACAATGGTGCGGCCCTCGGCGTTCATTTCTTTGAAAACGTCCATGACCTGCGCACCTGAGGACGTATCTAACGCCCCTGTGGGCTCGTCAGCCAGGACAAGGTCAGGGTTTGTCACCAGTGCCCGCGAAATTGCCACACGCTGCTGCTGGCCACCGGAGAGGCGACCGCGATCGAAGTCCAGGCGCTCACCCAAACCCAAACGCGTCAGCATCGCTCCAGCACGCTTCGTAGCCTCTTTGGGACGAAGACCCTGATAGAGCAAAGGTGCGGCGACGTTCTCTACCGCAGAGGTCAGGGGCAAGAGTTGAAACTGCTGGAACACAAAGCCAATAGCACGTGATCGCAACGCAGTCAGCTCGTTGTCATCCAGTGTGGAGATGTCTTTGCCCGAGACCTTGACGGTTCCCGAGGTGGGACGATCCAAACACCCAATGAGATTCATCAGGGTCGACTTACCCGACCCCGAGGGTCCCACAATCGCGACGAATTCTCCCCTGGCGACCTTGAGGCTTACCCCCGCAAGCGCAACCGTGGAGACCTCGCCGGTCTGGTATTCCCGACGGACGTCGGAAAGGTCAACTACGTAGTCGCTCAATTGAGATCGGGGTTCTCTCGGGCCCCTTCGGGCGGTCCACCACCGAAGCCAGTGTTCACCGGTGGCAACTCACCATCTGAACCCGTGACAACGCGGTCACCCTCGCTCAGGCCCGACACGATCTCCACGTAGTAGCCACCCCGAATGCCGACCTCGACATCAACGTTGGACACCGTGCCATCCTCAGCTTGGACACGGACGACGAATCCTTCACCGCTGGGAACCAGGGCTGTGACCGGTGCCGCTACCACGCCCAAGCGCTCTTCCGTGGTGATACTCGCCTGAGCGGTCATTCCCGCGCGCAGCCCTGCGGGGGCGTTGGGAACACTGATGGTGACCTCGTAGGTGGTCAACGAGGCTCCTGAGGGATCTACAGCCCCAAAGGGTGCAACCTCGGTCACCTGACCTTCACGGAGTTCATCGGGAATGGCATCGAATTCCAGGCTCACCCTCTGGCCCTCAGCGATTCCCACGACGTCTGCTTCCGCGAAATCTGCGGTAACCACAAAATCATCCAAAGCCGCCAGCACAATGAAGCCACTGGTGCCATTCGTTCCCACACTGGTGGTGCCAATGGGCTCTCCGAGCTCAGAGGCAATGGCGACTATCGTGCCGGCCTTCGGTGCCGTCATGCTGGCGTTGTCAAGATTTACCAGCGCAGATTCCAACTGCGCCTGAGCAGATCGCAGACCAGCCTCGGCAGATGCCTTCAGAGGGTAGTAGGCCTCAAGCTGACGGCGCGCTGTCTCCAGCTGAGCCTCCGCCGTAACCTTCTGCTTCAGGGCATTCTGGAGCGCAAGGGGTTGATTGGGCTGCGCGGCAGTTCCTGCGGGATAGTCGTCGACGATGTTCTCGTAGGCAAGCTGAGCGGCTGTTATCGCCTGGTCAGCTGCCGAAATTCCCTGGCGCGCTTGGTCCCCGGTCGTCTCAGCGTTGGCAATAGAGGAACGCGCAGTCGCAACTGACGCGCGCGCAGCCACGACAGCCGCTTCCAAAGACTCCGGTTGAATCGAGGCGAGAACTTGGCCTTCTGTCACGAGATCGCCGACAGAAACCTCGAGGGTGGCAAGCGTTGCGGTTGCAGCGGCGGGGAACTGCAGTCCCAATTCGACTGCGGGGTCGACGGTGCCGGACGCGGCAACGGTCACATCGACGTCTCTGATCTGGACAGTTTCGGTCAAGACTGTTGCTTGCTCAGGCGCGGATGCGGACACGGCAATGCCTGCCCCTGCCCCGATAACAGCAACGGCGGCAATCACACCGATGACAACTTTGGTTCGTGTTTTCACGCTCTTTGATTTCCCCTCTGCATGAACCGGTGAGGTCCAGAGCTCCCAGTGTTGCACTCACGCACTTGGAATGACCTGAAGGTTTCCTGGCGGAATCCCATGAGAGCACTAACGTTTCCACCTCCAAACCTAGGCGACCTGGCCCTTAGCCGGGTGCACGAATCCCTCGCCCGTAGACTTGGTCCATGAATCCTCTCCGCTACACGCTCCGCGCGGGCGCGTCGATTTTTGGCGTGAGCGCGCTGGCACTCATCGCAGTCCCTGGCCTTTTTCTTGAACTCCTTGGGTTGGAGGCCACGCCCGATGTGGTCTGGTCCATGGTGCTCATGGGTGTCACACTGGTGGCGCTGACGGGAAACATGGCTGTGGTGTCTTTCACTGCCACTGATCGCGGTGTCCAGGCGGCATCAGCGGTCATGATGGTGGCCGCGGGTGGGCTTGGCGTGACAACCCTGCTGATTCCTGTTCCCTTCACCTGGTTTAGCGTCGTGTATGCCGCCCTCGGATTTGGCTTCTCCACCGCCTACGTCGTGGGCCTGACCCGGGCATCGCTCGCCCGATAGACTCCCCGGGTGGCTAACGCATCAAACCCCCTCCTTGTCTGGATCGACTGCGAGATGACGGGGCTTGACCCAGCTGTCGATGAGTTAGTCGAAGTTGCGGTCGTTGTGACCGATTACGACCTGAACCCCGTCGATGATGGCTTCCAGGTTGTCATCAAGCCCTCGTCCGCCGCCAGAGATCAGATGAGCGATTTTGTCCGAGAGATGCATGTCAGTAGCGGTCTCCTCGACGAGCTCGACGACGGCCTCACCCTGGATGAAGCGGGTCGCCAGATCCTTGAGTACCTCCACAGGTTCGTTCCGGAGGCCGGGAGCGCGCCGCTGGCGGGAAATACCATCGGCACAGACCGCATGTTTATCCAGAAATACCTGCCCGAGGTGAACGCCTACCTGCACTACCGCAACATTGACGTCTCCACCATCAAAGAACTGTCCAAGCAGTGGTTCCCGAAGTCGTATTACCAATCCCCGGAGAAAAATGGCGGGCATCGAGCGTTGGCCGACATTCTGGAATCCATTCGGGAACTCGCCTACTACCGCAGGGCGGTATTTCTCGAGGCGCCAGGTCTCGAGACGAAACAGCTGAAGGCTGTGAGCGAGGCCATCGCTGAACAGTGGGCCCCTCGCCTGTAATACACTTGTGGGGCTTAGCTCGTGAGAGCTAAACATGGTGGGTATAGCTCAGTTGGTAGAGCGCCTGGTTGTGGTCCAGGAGGTCGCGGGTTCAAGCCCCGTTACTCACCCCAGTTTCCGGATTTCTTGCGCGAGGCGTCGCGAATCGTGCAAGGCGAGAAATCGCTGCTCCTGTAGCGCCCATCTCGTCCAGTGCGGTGCATACATGTCTCCATCGCGAGCGAGGGCTCGCTCGCGTCGAATGTCCTCGGGTGCCTCTAACCAGAGACGATTCTCCGAAATCTCAGCACTGTCGTGGCGAATGGCGCCGCACCCCTCGACGACCAGCGCTGTCCCGGCAGGAACCTCTCTCCACTGCCCAGGAGCCCCCTCCGCCCACGACCAGGTGAGATAGCGACCAGAGAGCCCCTGCGCGAGAGGGCGCAGCACGTGTTCGTAGATGTGGGCGCTGCCCGCGTCGAGACCATCCCACCCCGGATACACCTCATCAATGCTGACCACCAACGCCCCCGTCTTGTGGGCCAGCTCAGCGGCATACCGTGACTTCCCGGAACCGGAGTGGCCATCGATCAGCGTGATGTCGGGTTTATCCCACAATGGCATTGAAACTTCCCGTCATCAGAGACGCGGTCAGCGCGAGGCCACCGATGAGTGCGCCCCCCACAATCCACAGCCCATCTCGGCCCCGAAACAGAGATGTTCGAAAGTGGCTTCGGGTGCGGTTCACACCAAACGCCCGCGCCTCCATCGCCATCGCCAGGGTGTGTGAGCGCCTGATTGCGAGGATAAAGATGGTCACGGCGGTTGAGAACGCTCGTCGCAGACCACCCCTATCGCCCATTCCCCGGGCGCGCATCATCCAGCCCCGAATTTCACGGTCCCCGGCGACCACTTCCAGCAGACGCAATCCAGCCAAGCCACCCATCACAAAATTGTCCGGCAGGCGAGCCTGCTGGGTGAGTGAGTCGGCAAAGCGGGTGGGGTCGATCTGAGCAAACAGAATGACGGCAGGTCCCCCGATGGCCAGAATGCGAAGCGCCGTTGCCAGGGCAAGCGCGAGGGAACCCTCCGACACCGTGATGAGTCCCCACTCGAGGTATGCAACCCCGGAGGATTGCCCGTAAAGGGCAATGGTGATCGCGGAGAACACCGCGGCCAACCCCACGGGGAGCATGCGCGCTCCGAGCCTGTCGATGCGCCGCCCGATGAGGGGAAACACGCAGGCCATCAGAATCAACGCGGTGGAAGCCGAGACGATGTCAATTGTGGAAAGCAAAGCGAGCGCCGGCATGAGTGCGGCTGCGACCAACGCGAGCGGATTAGCGGCACTCAGGGGGCCAGAGTGCTCCGGTTCGAGGGGTGGACGAGAATCCGTGGCGAAAAGCTCAATCTCAGTGGCACCGATGGCTTGGACAAGGTGCTCATCATGAGTGGCCATCACAACGGCCACGCCCCGGTCCTGTGCAATCCTGAGTTGGTTGACCAGCTCGGTGACTCCGGCTGCGTCCAAGGACTGGCTGGGCTCATCCAGGACGAGAAGCCGCTGTGTCCCCGAGGTAGCAACGGCCAGGGCGAGACGGCGCTGCGCTCCCCCGCTCAGGCTCAGCGGGTGAGAATCCAGGAAGTCCTCTAACCCCCACTGCGCTGCGCGCTCACGAGCTCGGTCCTTCCCCAGTTCCGCGCGCACCGTGGAATGAACAAAAGAATGTGCAGGGTTTTGGGGAACGACACCAATGAGGTCGACAAGCTCCTTCGAGGAGAGCGTGGAGGGATCAATTCCTGCCACGGTGAGCGTTCCGGATAGCGCAGGGAGAAGGCCCGCAATGGTCATCGCGAGGGTTGTTTTGCCCGCCCCGTTAGGCCCTCGAAGGGCAACAATTTCGCCGGATCGAACCTCGAAACTCACGGGGTGCCCCACTGCGGTTGCGCCATCTCTCGAGATCACGAGCGAATCGGCGCGCGCAATGACCTCCCCCGCCTCAGACGCCGGTTTCGTGGCTCGCACAGACAATCTGGGTGGCTTCCCTGAGACCACCCGGTCCTCCATACAGACACCCTGCTCCAAAGTGATGACGCGATCCACAATCCCCCACCAGCGCTCTGGGCGGTGATCGATCACAATCAGCGTGAGTGTGCGAGAGCTCACAAGGCGCTCCACAGAACCCACGACTGCGTCTACACCGCGGGGGTCCAGGGCGCTGGTGGGCTCATCGAGAATCAGGAGACCGGGCTCCATCGCGAGGGCGCCCGCCAGCGCCAGACGTTGGCGCTGTCCCCCCGATAGCGCTCGTGTGGGGTGACCGGCTGGCAGGGTCAGACCCACATCCGAGAGGGCACGCTCAATTGCGGGTCGCATCGCGGGCTGCTCCACACCTGTGTTTTCCAGCCCAAAGGCGACGTCGTCGTGAAGGCGCGCCATCACCGTTTGGTCATCCGGTTGTTGCAGCACAAAACCGGTCGTCGTCAGTCCGCTGGTCTCCAGTCGCCCGGTCATGGTGCCATCGTCAGGATCGCGCAGAACACCGGCGAGAACAGCCGCAAGGGTGGACTTCCCGGATCCCGAAGGACCCGTGATGAGAACCCGCTCACCGGGCTCCACCGTGATATCGAGATCTCTGACCGCAGGGCGAGACTGCCCGGGAAAAATCCAGCTCATGCTGGATAACTCCACCCGGGCAGCCGCCTGATGCAGTGTTACTGGCGTAGCGCACCCGCCCTGACGAGTCCCCGGGTAATGGCCCAGCTACCGAGTCCGGCGAGCAGGGCGCCCGAGGCTACCGACGAGATGCCATAAATCGTCATGAATGCGGTTCCTGCTCCCGCGTAATACAGCGCAAGATCGAGTGCCCCCATGGCGACCCCCGAGCCGGCTCCCGCGACCAGCGCCGCAATCCAGCCCCATGCCCGGTAGGCAAAGAGCGCAAAAATGAGCTCCGCGCCGAGCCCCTGGACCGCTCCGTAGACAAGTGTGATCACGCCCCACTGATTTCCCACCAATGCTGAGACGGTTGAGGCCAGAATTTCCCCGTAGAGTGCTGCGCCGGGTTTCCTGACCACCAGAGCGGTCAGAAGTCCACCGACGAGCCATACTCCGTGACCGAGCGCCTGAAATCCGGGAAGGACTGCGCCGAGGGGCTCCAAGAGCGGAACATTGGCAATGTTCCAGAGGACAAAGAGCCCCCCGGACACAACTCCGACCACACTCGCGAGCACAATGTCTCGGGGTCGCCAGCTGAATCGATTAACTGCAGTGTTCATGTCGTGCCTTTCATCAACGTGTGTTGGATAGGGCACGGGATAGAGATGTCCTCCCTTCGCTGGCATGACCCAGATCAGGTTCGACGGTCGAAACCTTGCGGTTTCCTCTCAGTCCAGAAATCGGACTCCCGTGTACAGAAGGGAGTCTAGCGCTTGAGAGATTCCCTAAGCTGCATCGTCCAGCGCAAGCTTTTGGCCACCGGGTAAATACCGAGATATGCCCATTGCGGAATGCGGAGAGCGGCCTGGGTCAGACCGTGGTGGTCGTACGTCTTGTCGAAGCGGCGAACGTAGGCGAGGAAGTCACTGGGTGAATCATCGGCGCGACGGCTGGACATACCCGCAACCATCGTGGGTGCGTAGACAATTTTGAAACCCTCATCGACGATATGGACGGACAGGTCAATATCTTCAAACATTTCTCGATCCGCATCGAGGCAGATCTCGCTGCGGACGGACTCCCAGACATGACGCCGGAGCGCCATATTGGTACCAAAGAGAAATTGGTACTGCTTGACCAGTTTGGAAATAGCCCGCCTGGCCGAATCATCCGCCCGCGCCATGTAGCGACGCAGAGGCATGTCGTAGTAAATCACCGGGCCAGTCGCCGCGTGCACATCTTCGTCCAGGAAAACCTTCTTCGTTTCCTCCACCCAGTTGGGCTCGAGAACCGAATCTGAGTCGATCCTGCCGATGACGTCCGAGGTCACGGCGTCAAACCCCATATTGCGAGCAGGCGTAATCCCCTGAGCTTCGTTTTGTTGCAAGACGATGAGGGGGGCGTGAGGAAACTCTTCAGCAAGCTCGCGCAAGATTTCGGCCGTCATGTCCGTGGATTTGTTATCCACCACGATGATTTCGTCGGCTGGAACGGTCTGATCGAGCGCAGCCAACACACACGCCCGGATGGTGTCTTCCTCGTTATAGGCGGGGATGACAATACCCACAGTGGGGGCTTGAGACGCTAAATGCACCGAACTCTCCTAAACCAGGGGTGACTGGAGTAATTGGACCACAACCGTGCCACCTTTGGTGGCTTGGGTATCAACATCTTCGAAACCAAATCTGCGATGAAACCGCAAGCTTCCAGGGTTGGGCGGGTCCAGGTTCACTTCACACGTGACGGTGGCGCGACCCTGGGCTTTCGCGAATTCAAACAGGTGGCCA
>JABJAO010000092.1 GCA_018666065.1 Microbacteriaceae bacterium
CCTCAAATTCTGCGGTCGCCAGCTCGACGAGTTTCCGTGTCTTGGCCAGGATGTAGCGATCGAGCACGTGCGTCGAGTCGGTCCGCCACACAGGTTCGTGCTCGCCGCTGTAGAGACTCAAGAAGTAGTAGGTGCTCCAGTAGGGCAACAGGAACTGACGCACACCTTCGCGGATGCCCTCCTCGGTCACTACGAGGTTGCCGCCTCGAATCACCGAACTGGACATCAGGAACCAGCGCATGGCATCGGCACCGTCGCGTTCGAATACTTCGGAAACGTCGGGGTAATTGCGCAGACTCTTGGACATTTTTTGACCATCTGACCCCAACACAATTCCGTGCGAAATCACCTGTTTGAAGGCGGGGCGATCAAACAGCGCTGTGGCGAGAATGTGCATCGTGTAAAACCAGCCACGGGTTTGGCCGATGTACTCCACGATGAAGTCCGCAGGATTGTGCGACTCAAACCACTCCGAGTTCTCAAAGGGGTAATGCACCTGAGCAAAGGGCATCGACCCGGAATCAAACCAGACGTCGAGAACATCGGGAATGCGCCGCATCATCGACGCTCCGGAAGGATCATCGGGGTTTGGTCGTACGAGTTCATCAATGGCGGGTCGGTGCAAATCATGGGGCTTCACGCCAAAGTCGCGTTCCAATTCCTCCAGCGAGCCATAGACGTCAATTCTGGGAAACTCGGGGTTATCGCTCTTCCACACCGGAATGGGTGAACCCCAATAGCGGTTGCGAGAAATGGACCAGTCACGCGCGTTGGAGAGCCATTTACCAAACTGGCCATCCTTGACATTGGCTGGCACCCAGGTGATGTCCTCGTTGAGTTCCATCATGCGATCGCGAATCTCGGTGACTCGAACAAACCAGCTCGAGACAGCCTTATAAATCAGAGGGGTCCGGCACCGCCAACAGTGCGGGTAGGAGTGGTCATACGAACGCTCGGCAAACAACCGACCCTGGGCGCGCAACAGCGCTGTCAGGGGCTTGTTGGCCTCGAAGACCTGGAGGCCGGCAACATCGGAGACCTGGTCGAGGAAACGCCCAGCATCATCGACCGAGATAATCACCGGGATGTCCTTCGCCGCACACGTGATTTGGTCATCTTCACCGTAGGCCGGGGCCTGGTGGACGATGCCGGTTCCTTCGCCCGTGGCAACGTAGTCAGCAACCAAGACCTGCCACGCGTGCGTCATGCCCCAGGCCTCACGGTCGGCGTAGTAGTCAAAGACGCGTTCGTACTCGATGCCCTCCAATTCAGAGCCGTTCACCCTGCGAGTAATTGCGGCCAGTGCATCGGCGAGCTCTGTGTAGCCGAGCTCCTTGCGATAGTTCGCGATCGTGTCCTCCGCGAGAAGGTAGGTGGCTCCTGGCTGGACCGCGTCTGGTCCGGCAGGAACGAGTGCATAGGAAATCTCCGGTCCGACGGCAAGCGCGGCGTTGGTCGGAAGTGTCCACGGAGTAGTCGTCCAGGCCAGAGCCAGAACTCCCTCGAGGTCTGCAGCCCGTGCCGCATCACCGGTGAGCGGGAACGTGACGGTGACGGACTGATCTTGGCGAGGTTTGTAGACATCATCATCCATGCGCAGTTCGTGGTTGCTCAGGGGAGTTTGGTCGCGCCAGCAATAGGGCAGAACCCGGTAGCCCTCATACGCGAGCCCTTTGTCGTGGAGCCGCTTGAACGCCCAGATCACGCTTTCCATGAACGTGATGTCGAGTGTCTTGTAGTCGTTCTCGAAATCCACCCAGCGGGCCTGCCTCGTGACGTACTCCTGCCACTCCGCGGTGTAGCGCAGGACGGATTCTTTGGCGGCGGCATTGAACGCGGCAATACCCATCTCTTCGATTTGGCTCTTGTCCGTAATCCCTAGTTGCCGCTCCGCTTCGAGCTCAGCCGGCAACCCGTGGGTATCCCACCCAAACCGACGGTGAACTTGCTTGCCGCGCATGGTGTGAAAGCGGGGGAAGACATCTTTTGCATACCCGGTCAGGAGGTGACCGTAGTGGGGTAGCCCGTTGGCAAAGGGAGGTCCGTCGTAGAAGACCCATTCCTCACAGCCTTCTCGCTGGTCAATCGACTTCTGGAAGGTATTCGCGGCCTTCCAGTGTTCCAGAACACCGTGCTCAATCTCGGGGAACGAGGGGCTCGGCTCGATGCCAGACGTTTCGCGGTGACGGGGAAAAGCCATGGGGGTTATCTCTCTGACACGGGTGGGTTAGGGCTGCGAGGACGCCGGGTTTCCCCTGCGCGGTACCACCTCGCTTGCTTAGAGAGTCTCTAAGCCACTCACTGTCAGGCGATGACGGGCCAACCCGACCGGTTCTACTGGGAATCGCAAGATTCTGTTCTTCCGGCAGCTTCCCGGTGATGGCCGGTTCAACGCTGTTGGAGACAGTTTAGAACAGTGTTGCCACACTCTGAGGACCAAGTGCTCCCCGGATCCGCCGAAGGTGCTCGTCAAGTTCTGATGCAAGATCCTCGCGGGGTGAGGGGGTTCGAGCCCAGCCCACCACAGCACCGACGAGCGTGCCTGTGACAATCCAGGCGTCTTCAGGGTCCACGCCCGCACTCAAAACGCTGCGACGAAGGCGTTCGATTCGCACACCGGCGCTCGCTGCGAGTTCGCCACCCAGTCCCATGGCCTCGCTCTGGGTGGCCACGAGCGGGAGACGATCCCGCGGGTGGGACGCTGCGACGCGGCGGAGGGCTTCACCTAAGGAGAGTCCCTCCTGCAGTGTGGTCTCGAGTGCCCGTAAGGCTCGATCACTGTCGACCCACAGAACGTCAGACTTGGTGGTGCAATAGTTGAAGAAGGTAGCCCGCGAAATTCCGGCCCTCTGCGCAATCTCGTCGATGCTCGTGTTCGCAAAGCCTTGCTCGAGAAACAGCTCTGTTGCGGCATCCTCCAAGGCGGAAACAGATGACGTGGGAGGTCGACCGGGTTCTCTCGATGTCATCTCGTCCCCTATAGTTGAGAGAGTCCATATTTGATGTACTCAGTCTATTAATTCTCACTCTACTGGAACCCCGGAGGAAACCGATGATTCACACCGATCCTGTAATGGCCAGAAAGGCCAGATGGGCCTCCCTCGTGGGGACCTCCCTCGAGTCCTACGACTTCTACATCTACGCGTACTTCGCCGCGTTCTTCGTGGGTCCCTTGTTTTTCGATCCGCTCGGCGGCTTTGGAGGAACCCTGGCGGCATTCCTCTCTATTGCCCTGGCGTTCATCATTCGACCCGTGGGAGCAATCCTTTTTGGCCACATCGGGGATCGAATCGGTCGCCGCAAGACCCTGATCGCCACCGTCACCATGATGGGCGTTGCGACGGGTCTCATCGGCGTCCTCCCCACCTACGACCAAGCAGGCTGGTTTGGCGCAGCCATCCTGGTCCTGCTGAGACTGGTGCAGGGAATCTCCATGGGTGGCGAGTGGGGTGGTGCCATCCTCGTGGCTACCGAGCACGAGTCTGGAGCCAAGCGTGCCTTTGCTGCGGCCATGCCTCAGTTGGGCTCCCCCATCGGATCCATTCTCTCTGCCACCGCATTCATCTGGTTGACTCTGGCTCTCACCAACGAAGAAATTGCCGCGTGGGCATGGAGATTGCCTTTCCTCACCGCAATTCCTCTGCTCTTGGTCTCGTTGTACCTCAGACTTGCCATCACGGAGACTCCCGTGTTCGAGGAGGTCGTCAAGCAGCAGCGACGACCCAAGGTTCCTTTCTTTGCGTTGCTGAGCCAACAGCCATTCGCTGTCTTCATTGCGGTGTGCGTGGCGCTTTTGGGTATCGGCTCCTACTCGCTGATGAACACCTACACCATCAACTACGGCGTAGTTCAGCTGGGATTTGAGTACTACGAGTTGCTCATTGCAACCACGATTGGCGGGCTGCTTCAGCTGATCACGATTCCCCTCTTCGGGGCATGGGCGGTGCGAATTGGCTCGGCCAACGTAGTGGCGTGGGGTGCGCTGGGAACACTTCTGGTCGCCTTCCCCATCTACTACTACCTCCAGTTTGCAAACTTTGGTGTCTTGGTCGCCATGATGCTCATCGGTGGAACACTTCCCACAATGAGCTGGGCAGCACTCGGTGGGGTCTACAGCGATCTCTTCGATGAGCGCTACCGTTACTCAGCGCTCGGGTTCGCCTATTCCATTGCCGCGGTGATCTCGGGATTTGTCCCCGCGGTCACTCTCACCATTGGAGCCGCCACGGGCAACGTATGGTGGCACCCAGCGGTGGTCCTCGCCGGGCTCGCTGTCATCACGCTCCTGGCAACACTCCAAGCAGGCCGTATGGCTCGGAGCAATTCCGCAGCCATCTCTGCGGGGTCAGACAACTAAACGCACGCGAATGGGGTGGGGATTCCTGAGGGAACCCCCACCCCATTTGTTTTGTAGCATGGGAACACCAACACCAAGGCACAGTGGACGCGGTGCCGCCTATAGCGAAGAAGGTGCCCCATGAGCGGATCTATTCCTGACAAACCGGCTCTCGAGGGTCTCGAAGACGTGTGGGGTACGCGCTGGGATAGCCAGGGCACCTACCGCTTCGA
This sequence comes from Microbacteriaceae bacterium, assembly GCA_018666065.1. Taxonomy (GTDB): domain Bacteria; phylum Actinomycetota; class Actinomycetes; order Actinomycetales; family Microbacteriaceae; genus Pontimonas. The sequence continues at coordinate 4,570 of JABJAO010000092.1, forward strand.
CCGCGAATCAGCGCTCGCTCGGGGGAAAGACCACCTCTTTGCGATAGATACGCCTCCTCCGACCGCGTCAGGCAGCCTGCACATTGGGCACGTCTTTAGCTATACCCACATGGACCTGCAGGCGCGGTACCAGCGTATGCAAGGCAAAGACATCTTTTACCCCATGGGGTGGGACGACAACGGATTGCCCACAGAGCGTCGAGTCCAGAACTATTACGGTGTCCGGTGCGACCCCTCCCTGCCCTACGACACATCGTTCGTCCCGCCACTGGAGGCCGGCGCCACACGGGATGGATCGAAACCTGGCGACCAGATTCCGATCAGCCGCCGAAACTTTATTGAGTTGTGCGAAAAGTTAACCGTCGAGGATGAGAAACAATTTGAAGACCTCTGGCGGACCCTCGGCTTGAGCGTGGACTGGTCACTGACCTACCGCACCATCGACGACAACTCTCAACGCGTTGCCCAAAGCGCATTCTTGAAAAACCTCGAACGCGGTGAGGCGTACCGCGCCGACGCCCCCACGCTCTGGGACATCACGTTTCGAACCGCTGTAGCGCAAGCAGAGCTGGAAGACCGAGAACAACCATCGGCCTATCACAGGGTCACCTTCCACGGCGAGGATGGCAACACTGTCACTATCCTCACGACCCGACCGGAGCTCATCCCTGCGTGCGTGGCGCTCGTGGCACACCCCGACGATGAGCGGTACCAGCCCCTGTTTGGCACGACCGTCACCTCCCCCATTTTTGGCGTCGAAGTGCCCATCGTGGCTCACCATCTTGCTCAGCAAGACAAAGGCACCGGTATCGCGATGGTCTGCACGTTCGGCGATGTCACGGACGTCATTTGGTGGCGCGAACTGTCTCTGGAAACCAGACCAATTCTGGGCAAAGACGGTCGCGTCATCGCAGAAACTCCCGCCTGGATTGCCACCTCCCAGGGCCACGAGGCCTATGAGGCGCTCGCGGGGAAGACAGTGTTCAGCGCTAAATCGGCCATCGTGGACATGCTCCGCGAATCCGGTGACCTCCAGGGTGAGCCAGAACCAATCGTTCACCCCGTGAAGTTTTTCGAAAAAGGCGATAAGCCCCTCGAGATCGTCACAACTCGCCAGTGGTACATCAGCAACGGATCCAAGAACGAAGACCTCCGCAACCGCCTGCTTGCCCGTGGGCAAGAAGTCGGCTTCCACCCAGATTTCATGAGGGTGCGCTACGACAACTGGGTCAATGGGCTCTCCGGCGACTGGCTCATTTCGCGGCAACGGTTCTTCGGTGTACCCATTCCGCTGTGGTACCCACTCGATGGCGAGGGGGAACCCCTCGATGGCGAGGTCATTACCCCGTCTGCAGACCAGCTTCCCGTTGACCCTTCCAGCGACACCCCGCCAGGATTCACTCCAGAGCAACGCGGTGTTCCCGGCGGGTTCGTCGGCGAGCTCGACATCATGGACACCTGGGCCACCAGCAGCCTCACCCCTCAACTAGCCGGTGGTTGGGGCAGCGACGACGAGCTGTTCTCTCTCGTCTTCCCGTATGACCTGCGCTCCCAAGGGCAGGACATTATCCGCACGTGGTTGTTCTCCACGATGCTCCGAGCGGAGCTCGAGCACGGGTCAATTCCGTGGAAGAACGCAGGAATATCGGGCTTCATCGTTGACCCGGACCGGAAAAAAATGTCCAAGTCCAAAGGAAACGTGGTCACCCCCCAGTCGATGCTGGACGATCACGGCTCCGACGCGGTTCGATACTGGGCTGCCTCGTCCAGACTCGGCACCGACGCCGCATTTGATCCCCAGAACCCGAAACAGATCAAGATTGGTCGCAGGCTTGCCATCAAGGTTCTCAACGCGGCGAAATTTGTCTATAGCTTTGAGGGAGCTACCGGCGACGTCACCGAGGCGCTCGATCTCGACATGCTGCGGGAATTAGCTGGTGTAATCCGTGAGGCCACGGCTGCCTATGACGCTTTTGATCATGCCAAGGCGCTCGAAGTCGCAGAAACGTTCTTCTGGACCTTTACTGACGACTACCTGGAATTGGTCAAAGACCGCGCCTACACCGGCGAGGGGCAACAGCGCGGAAGCGCTGTCACCGCCCTGCAGTTGGCAATCGACGCGCTTGTGCGTCTCTTTGCTCCGGTCATTCCCTTCGCCACAGAAGAAGTGTGGTCGTGGACCCATGACGGCAGCGTGCACCGTGCCCCGTGGCCCCGTGTGGAGGAACTCCCCGTGGATGGTGATAGCTCGTCTGAAGGACTCTTGGCATTGGCCAGTGAGGCACTGATCACCATTCGTCGAGCCAAGACTGACCAACAGGTGGCCCAAAAGATGCCGATCCTCGAAGCCACAGTGAGTGCCCCAGTCTTGCTGCAAGCCGCGCAGGCAGACATCATGGCGGTGGGAAAGATTCACACTCTCACCTGGCAGGAATCGGACACAATCGAGCTGACCTCTGTCGGGTGGGGATCTCTCGATGACTAAATCTGCCTCGGATGTCCTCGTCAGGCCGGTAGCTCCGGCCGATCGGCAGACATGGGAGCGCCTTTTTCTGGACTACGGGGTTTTCTATGAGGAAGATTTTCCACGGTCAGTTATCGACGGTGTGTGGCAGTGGCTGATGGATTCCGCGCACCCCGTTCGATGCTTTGTCGCAGAAATGAAGGGCGCCGTCGTTGGCTTTGCTCACCTTCGTCATCAGCACGACACGTTCACCGCGGGACCGGGCTGGTTTCTCGATGATCTCTTCACCTCCCCCGAAGCCCGAGGACGCGGCGCTGCCACAGCGCTGATTAACGCTGCGAATGAGTACGCGCTCGCGCACGGTGGCGGGACTTTGCGCTGGATTACCGCGCACGATAATGACCGCGCTCGGCGCCTCTATGACACGCTTGCTACTCCCACCACCTGGGTGACCTATGAGAAGGAGGTGGAGTGACAATGCAGCTGGGCAGTCGCTTTTCCGTAGGCCACACTCCAGGCGCCATTCCCGCAGCGCTCGCGGCGCAGATAGCGCACGTGGAAGAATCTCTCACGCCCGACGAGCGCTCAACGCTGCGCTGGACACTGACCTGGCTCGAGAATCGACCCATCGTCGAGCTCGATAATGGAGTGGTTCTGCGCGGCTAAGCGGACTTTTCGCGGCGAACCGCAGTCTTCTGGACAATGACCGGTGGAGACTTACGCAGCACCGCATCCCGCGTAATCACGACCCTGTCGATGGTGTCACTCGAGGGAATATCAAACATGACGGGGCCGAGAACCTCTTCGAGGATGGCCCGCAGCCCGCGGGCTCCGGTTTGCCTTCCCGCGGCCAGGTCAGCAATCTCCTCGAGCGCTTCCTGCTCAAACTCGAGCTGAACCCCATCCAGGACAAACATCCGCTGGTACTGCTTCACCAGCGCGTTCTTCGGTCCCGTCAAAATGTCAATCAACGCCGACTGGTCCAGAGGTGCAACCGTGGTGACGACCGGGAGGCGACCGATGAACTCGGGGATAAGTCCGAACTTGTGGAGATCCTCCGGTAACACCTGGCTGAACAGATTCTCCTGACCGTCTTTGCTGTGAAGTGGGGCTCCAAAGCCAATCCCGTGACGACCCACACGCTGGGAAATGATGTCTTCGAGTCCCGCAAACGCTCCGGCCACAATGAACAGCACGTTTGTGGTGTCGATCTGGATGAACTCTTGCTGAGGGTGCTTACGTCCGCCCTGCGGGGGAACAGCCGCAACCGTGCCTTCCAAAATCTTGAGCAGAGCCTGCTGGACACCCTCACCCGACACATCTCTGGTGATGGAGGGATTTTCCGCCTTGCGGGCGATCTTGTCGACCTCATCGATGTAGATGATGCCGGTTTCCGCTCGCTTCACGTCATAGTCCGCAGCCTGAATAAGTTTCAACAGAATGTTCTCGACGTCTTCTCCGACGTATCCGGCTTCTGTCAGCGCAGTTGCATCTGCTACAGCGAAGGGAACATTCAGCCGTTTGGCCAACGTCTGAGCGAGATAGGTCTTACCGCACCCCGTGGGGCCGATAAGAAGAATGTTGCTCTTTTGAATATCAACGTCGTCGGCTGAATCCACTGCGTGCGGGGATGCTGCCGCTCGCACGCGCTTGTAATGGTTGTAGACCGCAACGGAAAGAGACTTCTTTGCATCGTCTTGGCCAATGACGTATTCCTCCAAGAAGTCATAAATTTCCTTGGGTTTGGGCAACTCAAAGTCGTCGACGATGGACTCACGGCCTTCAGATTGGCGCTCATCGATGATTTCGTTGCACAGCTCCACGCATTCGTCACAGATGTAGACGCCGGGTCCCGCAATAAGTTGCTGGACCTGTTTCTGGCTTTTACCGCAGAACGAACACTTCAGGAGTTCGCCTGATTCTCCGGTGCGCGCCATGGTGAAACCTCCAGTACAACGCGGATGAGCAACTTCTTGGAGCTTACCTTTGGAAACTTTCTGGCCGGGGATATTCCACAGCCCGGGCCAGGCGTGGCGAGCATAGACTGAATTCCCCCTCTCAAGGACTTACCCATGCCACTTATGCGTCGTCTCGTGCTCGCCACTGCTGTAGCCGCTGTGCTCTGGAGTGCGCAACCTGCGCTCGCGCACAACGTCATCGAAGAAAAGATCCCTGCCCCCGGCTCAACGGTCACCGAGAGTCCGCTGGCGTTTTCCATCTCAACTGACGATGTCTACCTGGACCTCGCGGGGAATACTGCAGGTTTTGGCCTGGTGGTCCGCGATGAGCAGGGCATGTACTACGGCGATGGCTGTGTCGAGGCTATCGAGCGGACCATGAGCGCTTCCGCGGAACTGGGAGAAGCCGGGGTCTATGCCATCATTTACCAGTTTGTCTCAGCCGATGGCCACAGTCTCTCGGAGAGCTACGAGTTCGTCTTTGCGCCCACAGAAAACCATGTGCCCGCACAGGGCAGTGCCGATCCAGCTCAGTGCGGAGTCCTAGCCGAGGCGCCCTCTACCGAGGAGGCAACTGGCGTGGTGGAGGCAGTCCCGATTTCTGCAGAAATTCCCGCTGATGACGAACTCGACGATTCGCTCCTCATTGGAGGATTCCTCGCCCTCGTTGGCCTGGCAGTGGCCGTTTGGGTAGCGTGGCGCATCCGCCACAGACGAGACGCTAGCTAGCAGCGACCGCTTCTGGGCCCTTGGCGGCGGCGTTGGCAGCCGACTTCCGCGTCGTCAACACCTGGTCGATCAGGCCATATTCCAGAGCCTCTGGAGCTGTGAGAATCTTGTCGCGGTCGATATCGCGGTGCACTTCCTCGACCGACTTGTTCGAGTGATTCGACAGCGTCTCTTCGAGCCATTCCCTGAGACGGGCAATCTCTTTAGCCTGGATTTCAATGTCCGATGCCTGGCCGCGGCCCGCTTCGCCCATCATGGGCTGGTGGATGAGAATCCTGGAGTTGGGCAGCGCCAGTCGCTTGCCGGGCTCTCCTCCGGCCAGAATGACGGCTGCTGCTGAGGCTGCTTGCCCCAACACCACGGTCTGAATCTGTGGCCGGACGTATTGCATCGTGTCGTAAATCGCCGTCATTGCAGTGAATGATCCACCCGGTGAGTTGATGTACATCACGATGTCGCGATCGGGGTCTTGGGACTCCAGGACGAGCAGCTGGGCCATAACGTCGTCGGCCGATGCGTCATCGACCTGAACTCCGAGGAAGACAATACGGTCCTCGAAGAGCTTTGCGTAGGGGTCCTGGCGCTTGAAACCGTAGCTCGTGCGCTCTTCGAAGCTCGGCAGGATGTAGCGGCTCTCGGGCGCAGAATTTCTCATACCCGACTGGGGTGTCATCATCTCCATGCTCTCCGCCTACTTCTTCTTGCCCTGGTCGGTTCCGCCGCCGCCGATAACGTCGCTAGCGGACGCGCGGATGTGGTCAACAAACCCGTATTCGAGTGCTTCATCAGCGGAGAACCACCGATCGCGGTCACCATCGGCCATGATCTGGTCAACGGTCTTGCCGGTGGCCTCAGCTGTAATCTGCGCGAGACGCTTCTTCATGTCGTTGATGAGATGGGCCTGGGTCTGAATGTCACTGGCCGTTCCGCCGAAACCACCGTGGGGCTGGTGCAACAGGACGCGGGCATTCGGGGTGATGTAGCGCTTACCCTTTGTTCCGGCAGTGAGCAGAAGCTGCCCCATCGAGGCCGCCATTCCAATTCCCACCGTCACGATGTCATTGGGCACAAACTGCATCGTGTCGTAAATCGCCATACCCGCGGTGATCGAGCCACCGGGCGAGTTGATGTAGAGGTAGATGTCACTCTCAGGGTCTTCTGCTGCGAGCAACAGGAGCTTCGCGGCAATCTCGTTCGCGTTCTCATCGCGGACTTCAGAGCCCAGCCAGATGATGCGATCTTTGAGCAACCGATCAAAAACGTTGGGTTGCATCATGGGTTCTGCCATGCTCACGGTGGTGTTCTCCTCTATGGATTCAAAGCCTCGGTAGTCCGAGCGTACACAGCACGTGGGCTCTCACAGAGGGTGTTCGCCCTCGGCAGAGTGGCGTGGCTTAGTGGTCGTGATCGTGACCGTCGTGATTGTCCGCTACAGCCTGGGCGACAGCGTCTTCCACCGGGTCCGTGGCGGTTTTGGTGAACTCACTGAGGTCGACTTTTTTGCCCTTTGTGTCCTTCACGGTCACCTTGGTGAGAGCGACAGACAAGGACTTCGAGCGTGCCACTTCACCCACCATCGAGGGAATCTGGCCGTTCTGATCCAGTGACTGAATAAATTCGCCCGGTTCCATGCCGTACTGGCTGGAGGACTGGATCAGGTACTGCGTCAACTCATCCTGGGAGACCTGGACCTCGAGAGACTCCACGAGAGCATCCAAGAGCAGCTGCGTGCGCAGGGACTTCTCGGTGGACTCGACAACCTCTGCGCGGTGCTTGTCGTCTTCGAGGCGGCCCTCTTGTTCCAGGTGGCGGTTGACCTCGGCGTCGACAACACCTTGAGGAAGTGGCATCGTGACGTCCTCAATCATCTGCGCAACAAGCTTGTCCCTGGCTTCCTGGGCTTGCTGGAACAGGCCCTTGCGCTCCACCTGAACCTTGAGGTCGTCGCGCAACTCGGCAATGGTGTCGAACTGGCTGGCAATCTGAGCAAAGTCATCATCGGCTTCAGGAAGCTCACGCTCCTTGACACTCAGAACCGTGACCTCGATGAGTGCCGTTTCTCCCTCGCGGTCTCCGCCGAGAAGTTTGGACTCGAAGGTCGTGGTCTCCCCTGCAGTCAGGGTGTCGAGTGCCTCGTCAATTCCGTCGATGAGCTGACCGGAACCAATTTCGTAGCTGATTGATGATGCTGAATCAATCGTGGAGTCGCCGATTTTCGCGACGAGATCAATCTGGACAAAGTCACCCTTTGTGGCTGGACGGTCGACTGTTACCAGGTTTCCAAAGCGCGAGCGCAACGAGTCAAGTTCGTCCTCAACGTCGCCCTTGGTCACCATGATGGGCTCGACCTCGAGGGTGTACTTGTCAATCTTGGGAAGTTCGAAGTCGGGGCGAACATCGACCTCGACGGTCACGATGAGATCACCAGAGAAGTCCGTGTCGCTAGGCCACTGAGTCACATCAGCCTCGGGGCGTCCAAGGGTGCGAACTTTCTCCTCGGCGACTGCGAGTTGGAAGAAGCGGTCAAGACCTTCGCTCACCGCATGGTTGAGGACCTCACCGCGGCCTACACGTTGATCGATGATCGGCGCGGGAACTTTACCTTTGCGGAATCCTGGAATCTGAATCTGCTCCGCAATGTGCTGGTACGCGTGATCAAGACTGGGCTTGAGCTCCTCGGGGGTCACCGTGATGCTGAGGCGAACACGGGTGGGACTGAGGGACTCTTTAGTGGTGGTGGGCACAGCTTTTCTCCAACTAGTTCTTGTTTTTCGTTTGCGTCGGGGCGACAGGATTTGAACCTGCGACTTCCCGCTCCCAAAGCGGGTGCTCTACCAAGCTGAGCTACGCCCCGATGGTTCACAGCGGTTCACCATCGTGGCACAGCGTTGATGAGGTGACCCGGCGAACAACCTCGGAAAGTCTAGCCGGTAACGAGAGCAAAAGAAGTTCTCATGTCCGCGATGCAGTAGCATCAAGGATTGGTACCACCTCATCGGGGATGTAGCTCAATGGTAGAGCCTCAGTCTTCCAAACTGATGGTGCGGGTTCGATTCCCGTCATCCCCTCCAGTTCCCGTCACACCGCGCGGTGTGTAATGTCGCCGGCGCAGACCGTGAGAGCAATCGGCATAGCGCGAAGCGCATCGCTCGCCTTCGGGAGGTCATGGGCAAAAGCATCCATGAGCCAGGCCGGGTCGGCATCCAGCACGACGAGATCGGCAGGTTCGGAGACCTCGATAGAACTTCGCTGAGAAAATCCGAGTGCCTCGGTGAGGGTGAGCGCCTGCTCCGCGTGCCACGGCTCTCGGCCATCTCGAGTTCGTGTCACGGCAGCGGCAATGCTGACCCAGGGGTCGAGCGGGGACACGGGGGCATCAGATCCGAGCACTACAGCGGCTCCGGCATCAACCATCCGACGAAGCGCAAAAGCGCGACTTGTTCGATCCGCCCAATACACATCCGTGACATCGCGATCATCTACAGCGTGCTCGGGTTGGACGCTCGCGCCAACACCCAGCTGACGAAAGCGAGGAAAGTCCTCCTCGCGAAGAAGCTGAGCGTGCTCGATGCGACCGCGCAAACCGTGCTTCTCAAAAATATCGAGAACGATTCGGTTGGCCTCATCACCAATCGCATGAACTGCAAGCCAAAATCCCGCTGTGTGAGCCTTGACCAGTAGAGCCTCAATCTCAGCAGGAGGAAAGTTCATCGCGCCGTATTCGGGTGGTTGCACTCCACGGTAGGGCTCGACGCAGTGCGCGGTTCTGGTGTTGAGTGAGCCATCGGTGATGATTTTGAAGGGCCCGACCGTCACTCCCGGCGCGAGTTCCTGCCCACTGGCCAATCCCTCGTCGAGAGCACGATCCAAGTCATCGGGATAGACCCCCGCCTCTACTCGCAGTGGGTAGCGTCCCCCTGCCGCCTGAGCCCGTCGAATCCAGTCCGGTGCGTTGTACCGCATCTCCAGGTCGACAATGCCGACGACCCCGCGACTCGCGGCATGGCGTGCGGCATCCATCGCCCAGTCATCGAGGAGGGCGGGATCAATGTCATCGACGCGGCGAGCAAGGTCAAACCATTCGCGTTCTGTGATGAGCCCGTCGTGATCATGCCCAGCGATTCCATAATGCCGAAGGGTGGCGGAGTTAACCCAGGCCGAGTGCACGTCCACCGAGATCAGAATCACGGGGGTGTCTCCGGTGTGCTGATCGAGCAGTTGTGTCGTCTTGTCATCACTCCACAGGCCATCGCGGTATCCGGTGCCCACCACGATGGCGTCAGGAGCAGACAGAGTCGAGTTGGCAATCACCGCCTCCCCCATGCGGGTCGCTGCTTCCGCAGCCGAAGACGAACCCACCAGAGAAACGCGTCGACGATGCTGCGCCCAGAGCGTGAAATGGACGTGTTCATCCCATAACCCCGGGATGACCACCCGTTCTTCACAATCAATAATCTCGTGGTCGCCCGGGGCGGCGCTGCCCGCGGGGACAATTTCGAGAATCCTGTCAGCCTCGATCACGATATCGACGAGGTCGTGGGCTGGAAATCCCCAGCGTCTGGCGCGAGTCAGAATCACAGCGCGTCCTTTCAGGAACGTTGGCACTGCGGACAGAAATACAGCTTACGAGTCGCCATCAGGTCCATCTGAACAGTGACACCACACACCCGGCAGGGCAGACCCTCGCGTTTGTAGACGAAGTAACGCTCTCGCGCCACGCGCAACGCCCGTTTCCGTCCCGCCGCGTCAAGGTCGTTGCGGGTCATCATCACTCCCGTCTTCACCCCATCTGCGAGGAGCTTTGACCAGTCCTTCCAGAGTTCGATGGCGGTTTCCGCAGTCAACGATGAGGCTGGTCGATACGGGTCAAGGTTGTGACGGAACAAGATTTCTGCCCGATAGACGTTGCCAATCCCACTCACCACCGATTGGTCCATGAGAACTACGCCAATAGGGCGAGCAGTCGAAGACACTCGGCGCACAAAGTCACGTTGACCCCGAATGCCGGTGTCTAGCAGAGGGTCAGGTCCCAGCCGCGCGAGAACCGCGGCGGCCTCCTCCGGTGTGTGCACCTCGCACGCCGTGGGGCCGCGGAGGTCTGCGACAACGTCTGAGGTTTCTAAGCGCAAGCGCACCGCACCACGCGGCGCCGGGGGGAAAGGCTCATCGGCGTCGAACGAGGTTTCGCGCTCTCCCAACCTCCGCCTCGTGGCGCGGGGAGCGCCCAACGAGAGGGTCTGGGGTGATCCGGCACGCACACTGTCTCCATCGAGAGTCACAACGTCCCAGGCCCCATAAATGCCCAGATGAACCCGCACGATGCGCTCACCTTCGCAGTGGAGGAAAAGTTGCTTACCGCGGGCTTCTGCCCGCTCCAGAATGGACCCAGAAATCAGTTCTGCACCCTCGCGAAACCGGCCCTGCGGAGAGGAAGCCTCCACGCGGTTCCCGACGAAAACCTCGCGAAAGAGAGCCGCAATCCTATGAACAGTGTGACCCTCAGGCATAGCGTGCTTTAGTCCTCGAGGGAGAAACCGGCGATGGCTCCTGTCGTTTCGTATTCCGCCATCTGCCCAATTCTGCGCACGTGACGCTCATCCCCCGAGAAGGGGGTGCGGATGAACGTGTCAATAAACAACAAGGCTTCATCAATGCTGTGTTGGCGCGCACCCACGGCACACACGTTGGCGTCGTTGTGTTCCCGGGCAAGAACAGCAGTGTTTACGCTCCACACCAGGGCAGCCCGGACACCGGGAACTTTGTTCGCCGCCATCTGTTCTCCATTGCCCGACCCCCCAAAAACGACCCCCAGGGCTTCAATTCCGGCCTCGAGGTCTGCGACAACACCGCGGGCGGCGCGAATACAAAAACTGGGGTAATCATCAACGGGGTCAAAGCTGAGCGGACCGTGATCGATGACCTCGTGCCCCTCACGCCCCAGGTGCTCAGCGAGGTCTTGGCTGAATTCCAGTCCGGCGTGGTCGGTGGCGATGTGGATGCGCATAGCCCCAGTCTATAAACCGCTCGCAGCGCGCGATATCGATACCAATTTAGTTACGGCAGTGCGTGAGGCCGATTTTTGCACTACTCTGGGAATGTCCGTGGCAAGGAGCCTAGTGTGAGCATTCCTGATTTTCGTCGTGCTGTTCGCGGTTACGACACCGATGATGTCGAACGTTTCGTTCGCGAGCTTTCAGAGCGCCTCGAGCGGTTAGAAACTGAACGCGCTGAGAACGCCAGGACCATTCAACGCCTCACCCGCGACGTCCAGGACTCCAACGAACGCGCATCGAGGGCGAAGCCCAGCTTCGCTGAACTGGGATCTGCTTTTGAAGAGACTCTGCGTCTGGCTGAAGAGCAGTCCCGCAAGATCACAGAAGAAGCAGCCGGCGAGGCCACCGAGGTTCTGGGAAACGCGCGGAGTGAGGCAACCCGTGTTCGCGAGACCGCGGCGAAAGAATCACGAAAGATTTTGTCCGATGCCCAGCGTGCCGCTGAGGATTTGAGACTCGACAGCGAGCGCGAGGCCGCTCAGCTTCGCCAGCAGGCTGCCGATGAAATCGCGAAGGCAACGAACACCAGGACTCGCGCTGAACGTGCTGCTGCCACCATGGTGAGCCAGGCCGAGAAGCAGGTCTCCGAAATTAAGGCAGAAGCCTCCCGCCAGGTTGAGCAGGTCAAGCGCGAAGCGTCCGAACTGTTGCACGCTGCTCAAGAGCGTGCGGTGGCAACAGACGCCAGCATTCGCCAGCAAATCGATGAAGCGGAGCGCGCTCGCGCTGCAATCCACGAAGAAGCGGATAACTACGCGCAGAAGGCGTACCAGCAGGCGGACGAGCACGTTCAGACTGCGGCCAAGCGGGCACAGGATCTCGGCCAAGAAGCGGACCAAGTGTTGTCTACCGCTCAAAGCCGCTCCGATGAACTCACGAAGGAAGCCCGCGGCTACGCTGAGCGGCTGATCTCTGAGACTGTCCAGCGCTCACGAGCGATTGCCCGCGACACCGAAGAGCTTGTTAACACCATGCTCTCCGACACCGAGAGCCAGCTCTCGGACATTCGCCGTCAACAGTCTTACCTCAACGACTACCTCCACAGAATGCGCCAGGCAGCTACCGAGGTGGACATGGAAATCACCGACATCCAGCCTCCCAAGCTCTCCGGTGAAACGAAGCCTTTGTCGAGCGGACCGAAATCCGAGGAAGCACTTCCTGAGGAAGTCCCCGTTACGATTAATGTCGAAAGCGACTCCAAGTAGCCCCACGCTCGTTGCCGACCGCTAGGTCGTAGGGTTTTCTTTGTTGCCCGCGCGAACAGTGCGTATGCGTCTACCCAGCTGAAGAGGAGAGAGTGTGCCCGGCGAAAACCTCACCAAAGTAGAGGCCCTCACACGATCACAACTGATCACGGTCAAGAACTACGAGATTGATCTTGATCTCCGTGAGGTTACTCACTCGACTACTTTCCGGAGCACCACCAGAGTCACGTTCCTCGCCGAAACTGGCCAATCGAGCTTCATTGACGCCATCGCGCACAGCGTCCATCGCGTGGTTCTCAACGGAACCGAGCTCGACCCGGCTGAGGTATATGCCGATTCACGGATTCAACTCCCGGGGCTGCGGGCCGATAACACCCTGGAAATTGAGGCTGATTTCTCCTACACAAACTCTGGAGAGGGCCTGCACAAGTTTGTCGACCCTGTCGACGATGAAACGTACCTCTACACACAGTTTGAAGTTCCTGACTCACGCAGGGTGTTTGCCGTTTTCGAACAGCCCGACATCAAGGGAACATTCCAGTTCACAATCCACGCGCCAGCGCACTGGGCAGTGGTGAGCAACCAGCCCACACCAGAGCCCCAGCCCACCGAGAACGGCGCCACCTGGACGTTTAGTTCCACTCCCAGAATTTCTTCCTACATCACCGCACTCATTGCAGGGCCCTACGCGGTGGTTCGGGACGAGCTGGTCAGTTCAAGCGGGAAGACAATTCCGCTCGGGGTTTTTGCCAGGGCTTCGCTCTTTGAGCACCTCGACTCTGACTACATCATCGACATCACAAAAAAGGGATTCGAATATTTTGAATCCCGATTCAAGATCCCTTACCCCTTTGAGAAGTATGACCAACTCTTCGTTCCTGAGTTCAACGCTGGAGCCATGGAAAACGCGGGGGCTGTCACATTTACCGAAAGCTATGTCTTCCGCTCCCAGGTTTCTGACGCGGTGCGGGAACGACGCGTCGTCACCATTCTTCACGAGCTTGCTCACATGTGGTTCGGCGATCTCGTGACGATGCGCTGGTGGAATGATCTCTGGCTCAACGAGTCCTTCGCGGAGTGGGCTTCAACAATTGCCACCGCTGAGGCAACCGAGTGGACTGAAGCGTGGACAACGTTCCAGGCGATGGAAAAGTCATGGGCCTATCGCCAAGATCAGTTGCCCTCCACTCACCCGATCGTGGCAAATATTCGCGACATCGAGGACGTCCAAGTCAACTTTGATGGCATCACCTATGCCAAGGGAGGATCCGTCCTCAAGCAACTCGTCGCGTGGGTTGGCGAGGATGCATTCTTTGCCGGCGTCCACAACTACTTCGTGAAACATCAGTGGAGTAACGCGACTCTGGCGGACCTGCTGGAGGAGCTGGAGGACACCAGCGGACGAAAACTGCGCGACTGGAGCCGCGTGTGGCTGGAGACCGCTGGAGTGAACACTCTCTATCCCGAGGTTGTCGTTGACGCTACCGGGACAATCACCGATTTCCAGATACGCCAAAGCG
>JABJAO010000053.1 GCA_018666065.1 Microbacteriaceae bacterium
ACTAAAGACCCATGCAGCTGACCGGTACTAATAAGCCGATAACTTGACACCACATGAGTGGTGCTCGCGTCCACTTTGTGGTTCTCGATTTACGGTCGAGAACCGATCGGCAACCAGATAACTCTGGTTGCCCTCAGACTGATAAATCAATAGTGTTTCGGCGGCCATAGCGAAGGGGAAACGCCCGGTTACATTCCGAACCCGGAAGCTAAGACCTTCAGCGCCGATGGTACTGCGAGGGGGACCTCGTGGGAGAGTAGGACACCGCCGGACTTCTTTGTGAAATGGCCACCCGCTTGGGTGGCCATTTTGCGTTAACAAGGATCAGACCATGACAGAGAACGACAAGAGGCCAGCCTCGGGCGATCGGCGACCCCGCAAACCGGGAGCACCGCGCCCCGCTGGCGCGGGAAGACCGTCGGGGACTGGGCGCCCAGCTCGGTCGGGATCTGGTCGTCCGGCGACCCCACGCGATGGGCAACGGCGCGGGGCACCAGCTGGGGATGCTCCACAGCGCAGGAGTGCGCCCAGAGATGGTCAACGTCGCGATGATTCTCGTGGTGAGGGCGGACGGCCCCGGCGCGATGACGCCCCTCGCGGTTCGAGACCTGTAACTGGTGATCGCAGAGGCGCACCGGGGGGAGCCCGAAAGCCCTTTGGCGATAGAGGTGCGCCGCGCAAGCCCCGCGAGGATGATCGCGAGAGTGCGCCGAGATTTGATGATCCTCCCGTCGATGAGGACGCGACGCCGAGCGAGCTCGATCGCGCAGCGTGGCGGGAGCTCAAAGCGCTCACCAAAGAGAACGCGGAGTGGGTGGCTGGACACTTGGTCATGGCATCCCGGGTCGTCGATGAGGACGCCGAACGCGCCCACAAGCACGCACTGGCAGCAGCGCGGAGGGCTGGACGTATCCCGGTTGCTCGCGAAACAGTAGGCATTACCGCCTATTTGCTGGGAGATTTTGCTCTCGCGCTTCGGGAACTTCGAACCTATCGCCGCCTCTCAGGTAGCGCTGACCAGGTTCCGATGATGGTGGACTGTGAGCGAGGCCTCGGGCGACCGGAAAAGGCCTTGGAGCTCGCCGGGGAAGTTACTCGATCAGAATTGGCGCCCGCCATTGCCGTCGAGTTAGCCATTGCCCGCTCTGGCGCCAGATTGGATTTGGGCCAGATGGAACTTGCACTCCAGGAACTCGAAATACCGCAGTTGAATCCTGACGTGGCATATTCGTATTCGCCAGCGCTGTTTGATTCGTACGCCACAATTTTGAGCTTGATGGGCAGAGAAGATGGGGCCAATCGGTGGGGTGAATTAGCTAACCGCGCGGCGGACGCGCTGGAAGCGTCGCTGCAGGGCACAGGCGATGACGAGGAAATGGTTGTTGTCGAGATGCCCGCGGAGGATAGCGGTGAGTAAGTCGACACCTCTGGATGGTGTTGGCCTGGTCTTGGCCGATTTGGATGGCGTGCTCTATCAGGGGCTTCGGCCGATTGAGCACGCGGTGGCGTCGCTGAGAAAAGCTGCCTCACGAGCCCAGCTTGGGTTTATTACCAATAACGCCTCGAGAACTCCGCAGTCGGTAGCGGACCAGATTACGACTCTGGGGCTTTCGGCAACAGCCAACGACGTCGTGACGTCCCCTCAGGCTGCGATTCGCGTGTTGAAGCGACTCATCGAGCCGGCTTCGAGAGTTCTGGTTGTGGGGGGAGAGGGCCTCACGAGTGAAGTTGAACGGGCGGGTTTCGCGATCACCCGCAGCGCAGATGACTCCCCAGACGCGGTAATCCAAGGGTTTTCGCCAGACGTTGGCTGGTCAGACTTAGCCCAAGCTTCGTTCGCGCTTCAACGCCGTCCTGAGATTCCTTGGGTGGCGACGAACACGGACTGGACGATACCTGTCGAAGGTGGGGTGGCTCCCGGGAATGGAGCGCTCGTGTCTGCCGTGCACTTGGCCGTGGGCCGATTGGCGACCTTCGCAGGCAAACCCGAGAAGGAAATCTTTGACGTTGCGCTGGAGCGGTTTGGAACACCGGGTGACGCCCTCATGATCGGGGATCGTCTGGATACCGACATTCTCGGTGCTAATCGCGCGGGTATTCGCTCGGCCTTGGTGTTGACGGGGATTGATTCGCCAAAAACCCTGCTTGCCAGCGATGAGTCCATGAGACCGACCTATGTCCTGGAAGACCTCCGCGAACTCCATAAGCCCTATCCCGCGACAACGACGTCCCACGACGGCGATGGTGTGGTCACTGTTGAAGTGGGGCGAGCGGTGGTTCGCAGAAAAAGCCATGTCATTCGCGTAGCCAGGCCCGGCCGCAGAATCGATCTGATCCGAGCCGGTGCCACCATCATTCATGATTCGGGGCTCAAGATATTCGGCCTAGATGTTGATCCCCAGATATATTCGTGAGGGTGAGTATGGATTCTGAGCAGTGGACACAACGCCTCGACGCGATCCACGAGCTTCCCTTAGCTGAGCACGCTGACGCTTTGGGTGCCGTCTATGACGAGCTCAAGGACATGCTGGATCAGCCAGAACCTGAGTAGTTTCTTCCATGCGACTCGATAGCGCTCTTGTTGCCCGGGGTTTAGTGGATTCGAGGACGAAAGCCCAACGCCGAATCCATGCCGGTGACGTTCTCGTCGACGGCGTGGTGGTCACGAAGATGTCGTGGAACGTGGACGAGGGCGCCCAGATTGAGGTCACCGGGTCGCCCGACTATGTGGGCCGGGGTGCCAGGAAACTCGTCGCCGCCCTGGACGAATGGGGCATCGACCCGACCGGGCTGCTGGCGGTTGACATCGGTGCATCCACCGGCGGGTTCAGTCAGGTTCTTCTCGAGCGTGGAGCTGCTCGCGTGGTAGCCATTGATGTGGGACATGGCCAGCTCCATCCCAACCTCGCAGATGACTCCCGGGTGGATTCACACGAAGGTTTCAACATTCGGGACATCACCTCGAGCTGGTGGAGCGAGAGAGTCGGTCAGAAGCCGGGGTTGATTACGATCGATGTGAGCTTCATCTCTTTGAGGCAGGTAATCCCCGTTGTTGTTGAGGCGCTGGGTCACTGCGACTGGATTGCTCTGGTCAAACCCCAGTTCGAGGTGGGAAAAGGTGGCGTCAAAGAGGGCATCGTGACCAACCCAGATTTGCGCGAATCCGCGCTGACGGCGGTACTAGAGGCAGCTGTCGAATCAGGGCTCGGTGTTCGCGCTCTGATGGCCTCGCCGATCACCGGAGAATTGGGCAACACTGAGTTCCTGTGTTGGCTGAGCCCCACTCACGGGCGTAATCCGCCACAATGGTCAGAGCACATTCATCAACTAGCGCATTCTTAGGCTGGAGGCCGTGATGGCACACGAGAGACACATGCTTGTCTTGGCCCACACCGGCCGTGATGATGCCCTCCGTGCAGCGGTCGCGGTGTGCGAGCAACTCGTCGCAGCGGGTTTAATCCCTGTGGTCGCCGCCGACCAGGCCGACGCTTTTCGCTCCCACTTCTCCGGAGCACTTGCGCTTCTGGGAAGTGATGTGGCCCTCAAAGACATCGAACTGACGATTGTTCTCGGCGGAGACGGCACCATCCTGGCAGCAGCCGAACTTACTCGAGGATCGCAGGCGCCGCTGTTGGGCATCAACCACGGGCATGTGGGTTTCCTGGCCGAAAGCGAAAAGGATGACCTCGCGTGGACGGTCTCGACTGCGCTCGCGGGCGATTACGACGTGGACGAGCGTCTCGTTTTGGACGTCGCCGTCGTGCGGGATGGAGTCGAGGTCTATCGAAGCTTTGCGCTCAACGAGGCCACTTTGGAAAAAGCTTCCCGAGCTCGGATGATCGAGGTTGCTCTCGAGGTGGACGGTCGCCCCATTTCCGCCTTTGGTGCCGACGGGGTCGTCATGGCGACACCCACTGGCTCGACCGCGTACTCGTTCTCCGCAGGGGGGCCCATCGTGTGGCCCGCCGTGGATGCGCTCCTCATGGTTCCGCTCTCGGCGCACGCACTGTTCGCCCGCCCGCTTGTTGTGGGTCCGGATTCGGTCATGGCTGTGGAGCTGCTGGGTCGTTCTGCGGCGTCCGCCGTGCTGTGGTGCGATGGGCGCAGAAGTGTCGACGTAGCTCCGGGTTCGAGGGTTGTCGCGTCCAAGAGTGCGGATCCGATCCGCCTCGCGAGACTTCACCCCGGGCCGTTCACCGATCGACTGGTGAACAAGTTCTCTTTGCCAGTCACGGGCTGGCGAGGCCCAGGGGAGTAGCACCAGTGATTATTGACATCACAATTTCGGACCTCGGAGTCATCTCCCAGGCCACGCTTCCACTGGGTCCTGGACTCACCGTGGTCACGGGTGAGACCGGTGCAGGAAAGACCATGGTCGTCACCGCGTTGGGTTTACTCCTCGGTGCGCGAGCGGACTCAGCTCGCGTGAGATCGGGCAGTCAGGCGAGCTGGGTTGAGGGACGGTTCTCTTTGGGTGCAAGCCCCGAGGTTCTCGCCCGCGCTGTCGACCTGGGTGCCGCGATGGACGATGACGAGCTTGTCCTCTCCCGTGAGGTGCAAGCAGAGGGACGCTCGCGCGCACTCGTGGGCGGTCGCAGTGCTCCGGTGTCTGCGTTGTCTGAGCTCGCGGAGGAGCTGGTCGTGATTCATGGCCAAAGCGATCAGATCAGGCTCAAGTCCGAAGCCGCACAGCGCGATGCGCTGGATCGGTTTGCCGGTGAGGGTCTCAAGGTGGCGTTGGCGTCCTACCAGGAGGCCTTTACTCGCTACAAGGATCTTGCTCATCGTCTCGATGAGCTCACCACGAAAGCGGAGCAACGGCGCAGCGAAGCAGAAGAGCTTCGGATTGCTCTTGCTGATATCGAGGCGGTGTCTCCCGAGCCAGGCGAAGACGAGGTACTCAAGGAGTCCATAACGAAGCTTTCCAATACGGAGGAGCTCCGGACTGGAATTGCGCAGGCGAAAGCAGCTCTCAGCGCTGATGAAAGCTCCATGGATGCAGTGGACGCATCGGGGTTGCTGGAGAGTGGTTTGCGCGCGCTGGAGCGCGTCGCATCGTTTGATGCCTCGCTGGAAGGCCTGCGAACCCAACTCGCTGATGCGACGTACCAGGTCCAAGAAGTAAGCCAGGCGTTGTCAGGATATGCAGCAAGTTTGGACACGGGCTCAGGACTCTCGCTTGAAGACAGTCACGAGCGTCTCGCTGCAATTACGGGGTTGATCCGGAAGTTTGGCCCGACCCTCGCGGAGGTCCTGACCTACTCTGAGGAGGGGTCGAGGCGGCTGCTTGAGCTGGATCGCGATGAGAGCACCGTCGATGAGCTCGCCCGAGAGGTTGACTCTGCGCTTTCCACGACCCGGGAACGCGCCGCTGAGCTCAGTGCTCTGCGTCAGGCGGCAGCTGCAGATTTGGGTGACAAGGTGACTGCTGAGCTCTCAGCCCTCGCGATGCCCACCGCAACGCTCCATGTTCGAGTCGAGAGTGACCAGCCACTGTCCAGTCACGGAGTGGATCACGTCACCGTGTTGCTCTCCGCCCATCCGGGGTCTGATCCTTTGCCCCTGGGCAAAGGAGCCTCCGGTGGCGAGCTCTCCCGGGTCATGTTGGCCCTTGAAGTTGTCATCGCCGGGAGTGATCCTGTCCCCACTTTTGTATTTGACGAAGTTGATGCGGGCGTCGGCGGAGCCAGTGCGCTGGAAATTGGTCGCAGGCTTGATCGCTTAGCGCAGACCTCGCAGGTCATCGTGGTGACCCACCTCGCGCAGGTTGCCGCCTATGCCAATAACCACTTGCTTGTGGTGAAAGACACGGACGGGCAGGTCACCACCTCGAGTGTCGCCGTGCTGGAAGGTGAAGAGCGTGTGCGCGAGCTTGCTCGCATGCTCGGCGGCATGGAGGACTCCCACACTGCTCTTTCCCACGCTCGGGAGCTTTTGGAGCAGACCCACTCGGTGAGTCGTCGCTAAGACATCGGTTAACCAGCTACTGTTGAACTCCGTGGCGGACACCTCAAAGAAGACCGAAACGGACATCACAAAACACATCTTTGTGACCGGGGGTGTTGTCTCCTCCCTCGGCAAAGGTCTCACCGCCGCCTCTCTGGGAAACCTGCTCTCTGGCCGTGGTCTGCGCGTGGTGATGCAGAAGCTTGACCCGTATCTGAACGTCGATCCGGGAACGATGAACCCGTTCCAGCACGGTGAAGTCTTTGTGACCGATGATGGGGCTGAGACCGATCTGGATATCGGTCACTACGAGCGTTTCTTGGACATCAATTTGACCAGGGCGGCCAACGTCACCACCGGTCAGGTATACCAAGAGGTCATCGCCAAAGAGCGTCGGGGCGAGTATCTCGGAGATACCGTCCAGGTCATTCCGCACATCACCGACGAAATCAAGCGACGCATGCGGCTTCAAGCGCACGAGAGTCCACGCCCCGATGTCATCATCACCGAGATCGGTGGAACGGTCGGAGACATTGAAAGCCAGCCGTTTATCGAGGCCGCGCGTCAGGTTCGCCATGAGCTTGGCCGAGAGAACGTGTTTTTTGTGCACGTGTCCCTGGTTCCCTTCATGGGAGCTTCAGGGGAGCAAAAAACCAAGCCCACCCAGCACTCCGTGGCGGCATTGCGCTCGATTGGTATTCAACCCGATGCCCTCGTTCTTCGTAGTGATCGCCCTGTGGAAGCGGCAAACCGTCGCAAAATTGCTCTCATGTGCGATGTTGACGAAGCGGCTGTGGTCAACGCCGTCGACGTGGGCAGCATCTACGACATTCCCTCCCTGTTGCACAGCCAGGATCTTGATGACTACATCATCGATCACCTCGGTCTCAAGGCTGGAGAGATGGTCTGGGACGGTTGGAAAGACCTTCTCGACGCAGTTCACCACCCCCAACACACCGTGACCATTGGTGTGGTGGGCAAGTACATTGACCTGCCTGATGCGTATCTCTCGGTGAGTGAAGCTATCCGGTCGGGGGGCTTCGCCCATCAGACAAAAGTTGTTCTCAAGTGGGTCGCCAGTGACGAATGTGAGACCCCCGAAGGGGCCGAGAAGGCGCTCTCCGATGTCGATGGGGTGTGTGTTCCCGGAGGCTTTGGTATTCGAGGCATCGAAGGGAAACTCGGCGCCCTGACGTATGCCAGGGAGAACCAGATCCCCACTCTGGGTCTGTGTTTGGGTTTGCAGTGCATGGTAATCGAATATGCCCGCACCATGGCTGGCATGGCGGGGGCTTCCAGCACAGAGTTCGACCCCGACGCACAGTATCCCGTGATTGCGACAATGTCAGAGCAGGTCGACATCGTGTCGGGTCAAGGCGACATGGGTGGAACGATGCGTCTTGGTTTGTATGAGGCAGCCTTGAAAGAGGGCAGCATCGTGCGCGAGCTGTATGGGGCGCCCAGCGTTACGGAGCGCCACCGACACCGTTACGAAGTCAATAACGCCTATCGAGCGGATATCGAGAAGGCTGGTTTGGTGTTCTCGGGAACGTCTCCCGATGACAGCCTCGTGGAATTTGTGGAACTACCCCGCAGCGTCCACCCGTTCTATGTCGCCACCCAAGCGCACCCCGAACTGCGATCCCGCCCGAACCGGGCTCATCCTCTGTTTGCCGGACTCGTTGCTGCGGCTCTCGAGCGGCACAACTCCTCGGCACTGTTCGCGGTTACCGATCAGGCCGGCTAATGCCCGCTCGTTTCTCCCCTGAGGACGAGCCGCTCTCCCTGCCCGTGCTCTCCACGGAGACGGTCTACACCGGCGCCATTT
Organism: Microbacteriaceae bacterium; assembly: GCA_018666065.1. Taxonomy (GTDB): domain Bacteria; phylum Actinomycetota; class Actinomycetes; order Actinomycetales; family Microbacteriaceae; genus Pontimonas. The sequence continues at coordinate 7,775 of JABJAO010000053.1, forward strand.
GGAACGTGGTGAGAGACACGTTTGCCTATAACGACGATGTG
>JABJAO010000077.1 GCA_018666065.1 Microbacteriaceae bacterium
CCGCCCCCTGGAAGCTCATCAGGTGGGTAATCTCGGATCCAGTGAGTGGGAGCCTGGGGAAGCGGAAATTGTTCGCTTGCTGGATGGTCGTGGAGAGTACCGAACCATTCCGGTGGCCACTATCGACGACGCTCAGGTCGTCGTCGGACTGCCTCTTCGCGAAATTCGCGTCACCATTGCGCGGTTGAACATTGTCATCATCGCCGTGGTGGTCATTGTCGTCTTGGCGGCAGCCAGTATTGGCGCGCTCCTGGTTCGATACGCACTTAGACCACTGGATCGCATCACGGAGACTGCCTCCTCGGTGACCAAACAGCCTCTCGATCGGGGTGATGTTCGCCTGGCGTTGCGAGTGCCAGCGCAGTATTCCAACACCGAGAGCGAGGTGGGACAAGTGGGCGCGGCGCTCAACCTGATGCTCGATCACGTCGATGACGCGTTTCGTTCTCGATTCGAGAGTGAAGAGAAAATGCGGAGGTTTGTTGCTGATGCCTCCCACGAGCTGCGTACCCCGTTGGCCAGTATTCGCGGTTACGCCGAACTGACCAAGAGAGGCGGGGAGAAGCTCTCCCCAGACATGAAGCAGGCTCTCGATCGCATCGAATCCGAGTCCATGCGCATGACATCACTCGTGGAAGATCTTTTGCTTCTCGCGCGCCTGGATGAAGGACAAAACCTTCAGCTGGCCGATGCCGACCTCGCGCAGATTGTCCGAGATGCACTCTCTGATGCCTATGTGACCAGCCCTGAGCACGAGTGGGGTGCCGTCGGCATTGAAGACCCTGTCATGGTGAGAGCGGATGGCTCGGCACTTCATCAGGTGGTGGTTAACCTGCTTGCCAATGCACGGGTGCATACGCCTCCTGCTACCTCAGTCGAGGTTCGTGTCACCCAGGATGACGAAAGGACGGTACTGCAGGTCGAGGATTCAGGGCCGGGAATACCCAGACAAGCGCGCAAGAATCTCTTCCAGCGATTCGCGCGAGGAGATTCCTCACGAGCCCGCACGTCCGGAAGCACAGGGCTGGGGCTCTCGATCGTGGAGACCATCGTCAAGGCTCATGGCGGCGAGGTGACCCTGACCTCAAAGCCAGGGAAGACGGTCTTTACGGTGTCTTTGCCGCGACTGAAGGTTGCAAAAACCTCTCCCATCCCATAGCCTTGGAAAGCCGAAGACCGCCGGTCGTGGTGAGAGTGAAAAATCTCAGCACTGAAGCATCAAGAGCAATCTTGAGGGCCCGCGCAGGTGTATGTCAGTAGAAAATCTTCTGAAGGTTTCTTGCTCCGTGCGCCCGCGCCGGAGCTTTTTTCGTTTCTGGTGGGCGAGGCATCCACATCATTCGTACTAAGGAGCACCATGGCGAACAAGGAAGCAACGGTCGCCGAGCTTACGGAACACTTCCGTACCTCATCGGCCATTGTGCTTACTGAGTATCGCGGGTTGAGTGTTGCGCAGCTCAAGGAGCTGCGTCGAGGCATTCAAGCTGACGCTACCTATGCCGTGGTGAAGAACACGCTGACCAAGATTGCGGCCAAGGAAGCAGGCATCGACGCGTTCGATGGCATGCTCGTTGGCCCTTCTGCTCTTGCCTTCGTGCACGGCGATGCCGTCACCGTGGCCAAGAGCCTGCGCAACTTTGCCAAGGACAACCCCGCGCTGGTGATCAAGGGTGGCTATTTCGATGGCGCCCCCATCTCCCCAGCAGAAGTTATGCAGCTTGCAAACCTCGAAACCAGAGAGGTCCTGCTGGCCAAGCTCGCAGGTGCCTTCAAGGCTTCGCTGTTTGGCGCTGCATACATGTTCACTGCCCCCATGGCGCAGGCCGTTCGCACCGTCGACGCCCTTCGCCAGAAGCAAGAGTCCGCTGGTTAGAACCAGCGGTAAATACTCGACCAAGAAAAACTAAGGAGAAATCATGGCCAAGCTCTCAGCTGATGAGCTCATTGAAGGCTTCAAGGAGCTTTCCCTCATTGAACTCAGTGAGTTCGTGAAGAAGTTCGAAGAAGTATTCGAAGTAACCGCTGCAGCCCCCGTTGCTGTTGCTGCTGCAGGTGCTGCACCTGCTGGCGGCGGCGACGCCGGCGCTGCTGCAGAAGAGAAGGACTCTTTTGACGTCGTTCTCGAGGCTGCTGGTGACAAGAAGATCCAGGTCATCAAGGAGGTGCGCGCACTCACCAACCTCGGTCTGGGTGAGGCGAAGGCACTCGTTGACGGCGCTCCCGGTGTTGTGCTCGAAGGAGCCAACAAGGAGACCGCCGAAAAGGCTAAGGCAGCACTGGAAGAGGCTGGCGGAACCGTCACTCTCAAGTAGTCACGTCCTAGATTGTCTGGCGCTCACTCCGGTGGGCGCCAGATGTCGTTAAGCCTGTGGAGGAGCCGTACTGTTGCGAACTTTGAGATCAACTTGTAGCTCGAGATGGGAATCGTCAGACTCATCCCACGCTCCGCCGAGCTGAGCGAGAGCCTCTGACACAGCCATGCTCCCCTGTCGGGAGGGACGTTGGTTCATCGTGGTGAGACCGAATGTTTCACCGAGGGGGTGGCCATCAATTCCAATGACGGAAAGGTCCTCCGGAATCTTGAGTCCAAGCTCCCGAGCGGCGGTCATTACCCCGATGGCTATCTCGTCGGACCCAGCTACGACTCCCGTCGGGCGAGCACCGGAATTCGAGAGGGCCTTGATAGCACTTCGGTACCCGCCAGAGATATCAAAATCATCGGCGAAAAAATCGTCGCTGTGTGACAAGCCTGCCGTTTTCAGGGCTTGACGAAATCCTTCGAGCCGGCGCGAATGCACCTCGAAGTCAAGCTGTTGCTCTTGGTCGCCACCGAGATGAACAATTTTGGTATGCCCGAGCTCGATGAGATGCTCCGTTGCCTTGCGTGCCGTCTCAGTATCGTCGATTGAGAAGGTCGGAATACCAGGGATTCGCCCACCGATTCCCACAATAGGTTTCCGAAGATTGCGCAACCTTTGTACTTCGTCATCACTGATGAATAACGTGAGCGCGATTACCGCGTCGACGCCTTTACGCACCAAAAAGTAATC
>JABJAO010000094.1 GCA_018666065.1 Microbacteriaceae bacterium
CATCAAGGAAACCCACAAACCCCAAACCGACCATCAGGCCCACGACGAGCAGGCCCGAGGCGCTCGGGGGTTCGCGTTCGATGAGGTGAGCGCCAAAAAAACCGACGACGACGGCAAGCAGGATGACAATGCCGCCCATGGTCGGCGTTCCCCGCTTCACGTAATGGGTTTTGGGCCCGTCCTGGCGGATGAATTGTCCCCAGCCGATTTTGGCAAACAGTCGGATAAATAGCGGCGTGAGGAACAGGGAAAACCCCAACGAGAGGGCGCTACCCAGCAACAGTATTCTCACGCGAGTCCCTCTCTCAGCTTCCCCACCAGGGGGGACAGAGCTTGCTCTGTGCTACCCAAGACGAGCAGCACATCGCCCGGCCGGATTCGCGCACGGATGTCATCGTACGCGGTGGCGGTGTCCTGACAGTGTTGCGACTCCCCGTCCCAGGAACCCTCCATTCCCACAGACAAAAACAACGCGCGAGCTCCGGGCCCGATGGCAAATACCTGTGTGACATTGAGCCTGACCATCAGAGCACCAAAAGCGCTGAGGTTGTCATAGTCGGAGGACCCGGTGAAATCGAGGCTCCCGGCCACGGCAACGACCCGGCGCACACCTCGCGCGAGCGCTGACACAGACTTCACCACGTCGACTGCCCGCGACGCTTCGGTGGTATCGGAGGCGTCCACCAGAATGACGTCATCGGCACATACTTCTCCCCGAGGGACACGCTTCGAGGATGCCCAGTCGTCGACAAGCCCCACTGCTTCCAGCAGACTCGTGCCCTCAGCAACCCTGGCTGAGACGCTCTCAACCACTTCGGCACGAAATTCCAAGCTCACACCGGGAACTGACACGGAGGCTTGGTGTCCATCGATTTCCAGCGTGGCACCGGAGCTGTGCCACTCGAGCCACTCATCGACGACGCTAACCACACTCACGAGTTCTCGCCCCAGCCCGCGTCCCTGAGCGCTTCTCGAGCTTCGGCTCTCGCGGAATAGGGCACTTTGACGCCGCCAATGTCACGATAATCCTGGGATCCGGGTCCGCTCCAGAGGATGGTATCTCCCTCTCCCACGAGTCCCACGGCCATGCGGATTGCGTCTGTGGGGTTGGGGACCTCGTGCACCAGCGCACCCTCGACGCTCCTGGCACCCTCGAGCAATCCCTGACGAATGATCGCTGGGTCTTCTCTGCGGGGGTCATCGTCTGTGACGATGACGACATCGGCACACTCGGCGGCGACTCGCCCCATGATCGGTCGTTTTGTCGCGTCCCTGTTCCCGGAGGTCCCACAGACCATGATCACCCTGCCTAGGGTTTCACTCCTCAAACTCGTCAGCGTCTGCAGGTACGCATCAGCACTGCGCCCGGCGTCGACAAAGACCTGGGGGCCGCTGTCTCCGGAAACTTTCTCCATCCGACCGGGAATAAACACGGGAATTCCAGCCGTTCCGGGCCCCATGACAGCAAACGCCTCCAGAGAGACACCGCTTTCATGCACCATCAGTGCGGCTAGCGCAGCATTGGAGACCATGTGGGTGCCTCGAAGAGGCGCTACGAGAGTGATGGAGCGTCCATCCGCTGATGCCAGCTCGAAAGTAGATGAATCCGCGGTGGAATCGAGAACCCGGTAGGTCCAATCAGATTGGGCTGCGCCATGGCGCCCGAGCGTTACATAGGGAATCTCGAGCGTCTGCGTCAGCGTCTCTCCCCAGGGTGAATCGACGCAAATGACGGCTCGTTTGGCATGGGCTGTGGTGAACAGCGGCGCCTTGGCTGCCAGGTAGTTCTCCATGGTCCCAAAGTCTTCAAAATGGTCGTGACTGAGATTGGTGAATCCCGCCACATCACAGATAACCCGATCCATCCGATTCTTACTCAAAGCCTGGGCGCTAATTTCAATAGCAATACCCGTCACACCCTCCTCGGCGGACCGAGCGATCATGGCGTGAGTGTCCGGTGCTTCCGGCGTGGTCAGGGTGCTCGGGAACGTGACCCCATTGACCTGTCGCTGCGCCGTGGTCGAGAGCGACGTGCGCGCACCGAGGCCTCGAAGCAGTGCTTCCAACAGAAACGCAGTCGAGGTCTTCCCATTGGTACCCGTCACACCAAACAGTGTGGGCATGGCCGTTTCATCGGTGCCATATATCTCCGCAGAGAGCGCCCCGAGCAGAGACCGCGGGTCCGGCGCAACGAGTACCGGTGTCGATGGATCACCCAACGCGTCCCAGCCTTCTGGGTCGGTCAGAACTGCCGATGCGCCAGCGGCAACAGCGTCACCCCAGAATTCGCTCCCGTGGCGGTTCACGCCGCGAAGCGCAACGAAAAGGTCTCCCGGCTGGACAGCCTTCGAACCCATTGCTACCCCCGTCACAGAGGTGTCAGGTCCGTAGTGGGTAAGGCCCAGGGTCGCGGCCAGGGATGTCAACGCAACCGGGCGAGTCGAGCGTGGCCGCAATGCATCAGAGCTACCCACGACGACACCCTCCTCGGGGCACCTGAACCCCGCCTACCAGGTTAGCGGGGGAAGCACTGCTGGCTGTGTAGAGGGTGCGACACGGTAGTGCTTAAGCACGTGGGACAAGATCTCGTGGAACGCAGGTGCTGCCGCTGTCGACACTCGAGAGGATTGTGGCTTATAGAAGCTAACCAAGACGACATATTCCGGATCGTCTGCAGGAGCCATGCCCGCGAGCGAAATCACACGGTCATCACCGTATCCACTGGAGGTCGCAATTTCTGCGGTACCGGTCTTGGCGGCAACCCGATAGCCGGGAATTTCCAGTGTGTTGCGCAGTGGACCTTGGGCCACGATGGTTTCCATAACCCGCACGGTCTGCTGGGCAGCGCTTGCGGACACCACGCGAACCGGCTCACCGACGGGCTCGGGAACAAACTCACCCTCGTTGGTCGTGCACCCATCAACAAGGCGCAGCGGAACGCGTATTCCGTCATTGGCCAGGGTCTGGTAGGAGGCAGCCATCTGCGCGGCTGTGACCGAAATACCTTGACCGAAGAACTGGTTGTACCGGGTGACGACGTCGACCTGCTCTACCGGGAGAACCTGCCCTGCCGATTCACCGAGAAAGCCCACCGCGGTAGGTTCTCCGAAACCGAAGTCACGGAAGTACTCGGTCGCTTCGGCCTTGGGCATGCGGTCAGCAAGAACTGAGATACCGGTGTTCGAGGACGTGTGCAGCACTCCAGCGGTCGTGAGTTGGCGATCATCAGCAACGATGAAGTTCTTGATAAAGCGACCTGGGTAGACCTCGTAGAAGCCCGGGGCCGTGATTTTGTCCTCCGAGTAGGTGTATCCACCGTCGATGAGCATGGCGATTCCGACTGCCTTCATAATCGACCCTGGTTCGTAGGGCGAGCTAAAGGATCGGGCCCCCATGAACTCCGTGGGTGCCTCAGAGAAATCGTTGGGGTCAAAGGTGGGCCAGTCAACCGCCGCAAGAATGTGGCCATCCTCGACCCGGACGACCATCGCGGAGCCGTATTGAGCCCCGAGGTTGCTTCCATGTTCGGCCAGCGTCTGGAGGACGTACCACTGGAGGTCGCTGTCGATGGTGAGCGTCACATCTCCCCCATGCACAGGGTCCTTCACCAACTGGGTTGTCCCGGGCAGGCGAACCCCATCCGCTCCTCGCTGGTAGGTCGCGACGCCATTGATCGCTTGGAGGCACGAGTTGTACTTGCGCTCCGCCCCCGCGAGAGGCTCATCGGTTCCCAGCATCCCCGTCAGGTTTGCCGTGACGGCGCCAAAGGGATAGGTCCGCTCTCGCACCAAATCCATCTGCAACCACGGGTTACGCAATTCCCGAAGCGCTAATCGTTGCTCCGGGCTGACGCCCTTTACCAAGTATGAAAAGTGAGCCTCTCGGTCCTTACTCACCGCATACAGCAGCTCATCGGGATTCAATTCGGTGATCAGCGCGATTTCTGCCATCGCAGCGCTCTCCGTAATGACGGCGCCGTCACGGCGAAAGTCGCCAACTTTTCGCGGGTCGGCGCTCACGTCGTAACGGTCGACGTCGGTGGCCAAATCATTGCCGAAGCTATCAACAATCGAGCCTCGGTTGGCCCATATGATCTCGCTGGTGGTGCGGATATCGGCGGATTGCTCTTTGAGCTCAGCCGCTCGAACCACCTGCACATCGACCAACCGGGACACCAGCAGCCCAGCCATCAGGAAAACGACTACCAACGCAACGCCGACCCGGCGACCAGATAAGCGCTGGTGAGTCATCGAGTCTCGCCTAGCGGGTTACCGGTGAGGGAATGGACCCACCAAATCGGGGTGCGGGAGCTTCGGTCGTGGCCACGGTGGTCATCACCGGGGTGGCCTCGGTGGCAAACGCTGCCTCCTCTTGGGGTGTTGCAAGGACATCCGCTGCGTCAGCCTCCAACGCTTGGGACTGGGCGATTGTGAGAAAAACGTCCTCAACGATTGCCGGAGACACAATGGTCTCCGTGCCTGCCGTGACGGCATAGACGTGAGTGCCCGACATGCCATCTGCAGGGATCGCCTCTCCCACGACCGCGCCGTCAGAGACGCGGAGGTAGGCGGGGTTGTTATCGGGAACCATTCCCATGGAACCCGCAAGCGTCGCCAGGGTGTCCGGGGCGACAAGAGCGCTGATTTCTTCTCCCACGATCTGCAACTGCTGCTCACTGCCGCGGACATCCGATTTCAGAGAGGCAATCTCATACGCGCCACCCGATACGGCAATTGAGAGCAAGAGTTGTCCACCTAGAATTGCGAAAATACCGGCCAGCAGCACCACGATATAGCGAAGCTTCGGAACCGCATCGGCGCGGGTCTTCTGGCGTGTCGAGCTGGTCGCTCGGGGCCTCGATGGCGCAACGGGCCTGCCCGTCGAATAGGCAAGAGCGGTCATGAGCGTACCTCTTTCACTTTTTCTCCCGCTCGCAAGCGGACCGATGCACTTCTGGCGTTCTCGGAAATCTCTTCTGCGCTGGCCATCTCTGCTCCCCGCGTGATTTCGCGGAAGCTCGGACGGTGCTGAGGTAGCTCTGTGGGCAGGCCCACGGGGGCAGTCGATACGGAGAGCTTGCGCAATTCGCGCTTCACCAGCCGGTCCTCCCCCGAGTGATAGGACATGATCGCGACCCGACCGCCAATGGCGACGCGGTCAAATGCCACCGGCAGAGCCCGCGCCAGCGAGTCAAGCTCCTGGTTAACGGCCATCCGGAGTGCTTGAAAGACGCGCTTCGCCGGATGCCCTTTGTCTTTGAGTGCGTAGGGTGTGGCGTCCTGCAAAACCTCAACCAAGTCGCCGGTGCGAACGATGGGCGCCTGGAGGCGACGTTCGACAATCGCCCTGGCGTAGCGCTTCGCCAGCTTTTCGTCGCCCAGGCGGAAAAAGAGATCCGCCAGATCAGCTTCTGTAAAGGACTGCAGGATGTCCGCGGCGCTCACGTCATCCTGAGGGTTCATGCGCATATCGAGTGGAGCATCGTGGGTGTAGGAGAAACCACGCTCTGGCTTATCCAGGTGGAGAGAGGACACTCCCAAGTCGAAAAGAATCGCGTCGGGTGAAACTCCTGCCACGTGAGCATCCAGCGCTTCGCCGAGCTCGTCGTAACGGCACTGCGCAAAGAGTGCCCGATCACCAAAAGGAGCGAGACGCTCTGCGGCTTGAGCCAGGGCTTCAGGATCCCGGTCAATTCCCAAGACCCGAAGCGCAGGGATGGAAGCAAGAAACGCTTCGGTGTGCCCTCCCAGTCCCAATGTTGCATCCACGAGGAGTGGAGAATCGCCCTGGAGTGCCGGTGAGAGCAATTCCAATGCTCGTTCTGCCAGAACGGGAATGTGTGAGTAGGTGGCAATCATGGTTGTCCCGGTGTCCCTGATGTCAGATTCCCCTCCGTGTGTGGACCTGGAACCGGGGAAGGTGCCCCAGGGCTCACGGACGGGAGTCTGACGTCAGGGGCTATAGCAGCCCAGGAATCACCTCCTCCTCGGTCTCAGAGAAGGCTTGTTCGCGGTCTTGGTAGTACTGATCCCACGCGGTGGTGGACCAAATCTCTGCCCGGTCTCCCGCGCCAATCACCGTGAGCTCGCGCTCGAGTCCCGCATAGTCGCGCAGAGCCGGTGGGATGGTGACGCGGTTTTGCTTGTCCGGTATTTCTGACGATGCGCCGGAGAGAAAAAGGCGCAGAAAGTCGCGGCTCGCTTTGGAGGTCAGTGGAGCTTCGCGAAGGCGCTCGACGTGAGCGTCGAAGTCCTTCGACGTAAAGACGTAGATGCATCGTTCTTGTCCGCGGGTGAGAACGAGTCCGTTAGCCAGTTCGTCGCGAAACCGGGCCGGAAGGATGACGCGACCCTTGTCGTCGAGCTTGGGGGCGTGCGTACCCAAGAACATGATGCACCCCCCTTTCGTATCCGGCCATCAGAAGGTATTCACCACTTTACTCCACTTTGCTCCAATTACAACCACATTGAGCAATTTTCTTCCACGAATATTGAGGCGCCCCTCCCCGGGCTCGATCCCTGCAATACCAGGCATCGACAACAAAAAACCGGCCCCGAGGGGCCGGTTTGAGTAAGGACGAAAAAGTGGGCTAGCGCTCCACTGCGACGTTAGGAGCCATCGCCGCGCTCTCTGCGCTCCCAGCGCTCATTGAGTCGATCCATGAGGGACGCTGACCCAGCGGGGCTTGTTGCCCGAGGCTGCCCCATTGACTGTGGCGCCTTGTCTGCGGGCGCTCCAGGGATGGCGACGGCAACCATCACGCCTGCGAAGAGGAGCCCGAATCCGAGAATTCCGACAAGGGTGATGTCCATCGATACCCCCACGACCATGGTGACAATCCCACCCAGACCCATCAGCACACCCACCACAACGGCGGTGTAATTCGGAGCCCTGCGGAAATTGGCCGTGCTCATCACATCGGCTTCGTTCTTGTAGAGGTTGCGCTCCATCTCGTCGAGCAGTCGCTGCTCGTGCTCAGAAAGTGGCATGGTGTCCTCCCCACGGGTGTGGTCGCTGTGGTGCAGAGTCTACGCAGATTTCCTGAGGATAGGCTAGGTGCGTGTCAGCGCAGATCAAACTTGTCGATGTAGTCGATGCTCGCATCCATTCGTTTCTCGAGGCTCGCTCCGAGGAGATGGATATCATCTCTCCCGACCTTGAGCACATCCTCGCTTACGCCAACAGCATGCTTCGCAGCGGCAAGCGTTTTCGTGCCCGGTTTTGTTACTGGGGCTGGCGATCGATCGCTCAGAGCTCCGATGCCGACCCCTTAGGCGGGGTCGAAACATTGGAAGATGCTTCACCCGTAATCGCACTCGCCACATCGCTGGAGGTGTTCCATGCGGCCGCGCTCGTGCATGACGACATCATGGATAACTCGGATACCCGCCGAGGTCTCCCCGCGGCACACCGGGCGTTCGAGAGAATCCACCGAGACCGGGCCTACGCGGGAGACCCCGAACACTTTGGCGAATCCACGTCGCTCCTCCTTGGCGATCTCTTGCTGGCGTGGAGCGACGACCTGCTGACACTGGCCCTGGGCGATCTCCCGCCAGAAATTCAGCGCTCCACACGGGCGCAGTTCTCCAGAATGCGCCAGGAAGTCACCCTGGGTCAGTATCTCGATATCCATGAGGAAGCCGCCTGGTTGCGTGCGGCCGAAAACGAACGCCTCGAGCGAGCCCTGCGTGTGGTGACCTACAAGTCCGCGAAATACAGCATGGAGGCTCCCCTCCTGATCGGAGCCTCTCTCGCCGGTGCCCACACCGACCAACTCGAGGACCTTTCGGCGTTTGGTTTGCCGCTGGGAATAGCGTTCCAGCTGCGCGATGACGTACTCGGAGTTTTTGGAGATTCCGAAGTAACCGGCAAGCCCTCCGGCGACGACCTCCGCGAAGGAAAGAGAACCGTGTTGATTGCTCGGGCTGAAGCCACAATGCTCGAGAGCCCCAAGAGGGTGTTCAACGAACTTCTCGGTGACCGAACTCTCAGTGGAGAGCAAATTGAGGTGATGCAGTCCACCCTTCGGGACACGGGAGCTCTCGATGAGGTGGAGCAGATGATCCGCGACTACGCGGAGCAGGCGATGGATGCGCTGCGCGGCGCACGCATCACGGAGGGCGCCAGAGCAGAGTTGCAGAGACTTGCCGACGCCGTCACCCAGCGCTCTTCCTAGAGAGCGAGAGTAAGAGCGAACCGTCGAACCTCAGTCTTGCGACCCTGACGAATTGCATCGATAGGTCGCGCACTCAGAACGTCCTGATACGACAGCAACCACTCGAGCGCCGCGTCATGGGAAAAGCCCCCATCGAGCAGGACGACAGCCGTTCCTTTCAGGTCGGGCAGAGGAGCCGCTCCCTCGAGGAAAACTTCGGGAATGTGAAAAACTCCATCAATCTTTTTCCCCAGTAGCGCCCGGTCCTCAACCAACCGATGCACTTTTCCCGGCGTGAGCGACAGTCGCTCACACACATCAGGAACACTCAGCCACACGGTGTCAACTTCTGAACTCACGCCCCAAGCGTCCCACGAAATACATCGAAAACGCGAGACGACGTGCTCACTATTCACAGGCTCCTTATGTTACAAACAGGTAAACTCCCGTAACATAAGCCACAGTGATTGACTCCGGTGACATCCTGTGTCACCGTGGAAAGACGGAGCGTCGCTACAGGCTCTGCGCTCGCACCACGAAACGATGGAAGACATGAACGCCCAGGATGACAGCACCTTCGGTATGGAAGAGACCAGTGAGTCTCTCGAGCATTCCGTGTTTCGTGGCTTGTCTCCCCGTGTAGAGAAATTCGAGGCGTGCGAGACAAGCCCCGGAGCGCTGAGCCGGGGGGTTATGGGGGCGTTGCCATTTGTGATGTCCGGAGCGCTAGCGACCAGCGCTATCGCCACTCCCGGTCTCGTTCAACACTCTGCTGTCCCCGCGGAAAATGACGCTTCGGGGGAGGAAGCACGGGACGCTCGGCCCGGTTTCGCAGACCGCCTTGCCGGTGCCATGTTGCCCGCCGCCCACGCGGTCCTCTCCACCGTTCGACCAGACTTGCCCGCCACCTACGTCGTACAGCCAGGAGATTCCATCTCGGCTATCGCGGACAGCTTCGGAATTCCTACCCCCGCGATTTTGACTTTGAATGGTCTGAGCTGGAACGCTCTCCTGCACGAAGGGCAAGTGCTCAAACTCAGTGCCGAACCCACCAAAAAGGCTGCAGCGTCACCGGCACGGGTCGCAGGAAACACCTACATTGTTCAACAGGGCGAGACCTTGAGCACCATTGCCGAAAGACTCGCTATTTCGACCTCAGCTCTCACGGCTGAGAATGCATTCGAGTCGAGCGCGACAATCTATGCCGGCCAAAGCATCCGCATTCCCGGATCCACCGCTCCTGTGGTGCAACGCGATGCCGACTCTGTCATGCCAGCGTTGGCGAATGCGCCCAGAATCATCCCCGCCTCTGCCACTGGGAACGACCAGGTGATGACCGAAAGCGACCAAGGCGCTGGAGTCGAGGAACCCGCGGAGCCAGCAGTTTTCGACGCAGCAGATATCGAACTAGCGGAAAAGCCGGCGCTGGTCACTGTCAAAGTCGCATCCCCGGCTGCCCCCGTGGTGGCAAAGCCTGCAACACCAGCACCCAAGGCAGCGACGCCCGCCCCCGCTCCTGTCAGCCCCGCCGAATCAGAGGCCGATGAGGCAGAGCCGGCGTCGGGAGTGGGCCAACCTGTGTCGGGCAGCATCACGCCACTCAATGACGAGCGCCGAGCGAGCGCCCAGGTCATCATTAACGTGGGCAGGGAACTCGGTGTGTCTGACTACGGAATCGTGATTGCTCTGGCGACGGCAATGCAGGAGTCATCTCTGCGCAACATTAACTGGGGAGATCGGGACTCCGTGGGACTCTTCCAACAGCGTCCCTCGTCTGGTTGGGGAACGGCAGAGCAGATTATGGACCCGGCCTACGCCAGCAGGCTCTTTTACGGCGGGCCCAGCAACCCGAACGCAGGGAGAACTCGAGGGCTACTCGACATCTCAGGATGGCAGTCCATGGCGCTGACTGTTGCCGCTCAGCGGGTTCAGATTTCTGCGTACCCTGACGCGTATGCAAAGTGGGAGCCAAGCGCCTGGGCCTGGCTCTATGAACTGACATAGTGGAGTGGCAACACCGGGGTTGACCTCGCCCTGCGTACAATCCAAAGAATGGACACTCCCACCGCTGATCCGCTTCTTGGCAGGCTGGTGGATAAGCGCTACCTAATTGAGCACAAGGTAACCCGCGGTGGCATGGCAACGGTCTACCAAGCGATGGACCAAAGGCTTGAGCGCCCCGTCGCCATCAAAATCATGCACCCGCATCTCGCCGAAGATGGCGACTTCACGAAGCGCTTCATCCAGGAAGCGCGACAAGCGGCCCGACTTGCTCACCCCAATATCGTGAACGTGTTTGACCAAGGCCAAGATGGGGCGATCACGTTCATTGTGATGGAGTATCTGCCGGGCATTACGCTGCGCGAGCTCCTCAACGATTTCGGGGCACTCACTTCCGCCCAGACCGTTGACATTGTCAAGGCAGTCCTCCTCGGTCTCGATGCCGCGCACTCGGCGGGCATCGTTCACCGCGACCTCAAGCCCGA
>JABJAO010000095.1 GCA_018666065.1 Microbacteriaceae bacterium
ACAGCGCTACGAGCCTCAACCAGTTGTGAGGGATCAGTAATGACCTCAAACCCTCCTCCCCTATCGATGACCTCTTCAGCACCGGCGTCCAGGACGGCCATCAGGAGGTCGTCTTCGGTGAGCGAGTCGGTCTTGGAAATCGACACCACACCCTTGCGGGCAAAGTTGTAGGCAACACTCCCCGGATCGGCCATTGTCCCGCCGTTGCGGGACATGATGATGCGAACCTCCGCGGCGGCGCGGTTCTTGTTGTCCGTGAGACATTCGATCAGCAGCGCCACTCCGCCATGGCCATAGCCCTCGTACATGATCGTCTGGTACTCGATAGCGTCCCCGGTCAGGCCACCGCCGCGCTTGACGGCGCGGTCAATGTTGTCGTTGGGAACGCTGGTCTTCTTCGCTTTCTGAATGGCGTCGGCCAGCGTTGGGTTGCCCGAAGGGTCAGGTCCTCCCACTTTCGCAGCAACCTCAATGTTCTTGATGAGCTTCGCAAAAGATTTGGCACGACGCGCATCGATGACGGCCTTCTTGTGTTTGGTCGTCGCCCATTTGGAGTGGCCGGACATATGTCTCCTTCGATCAACTGCCTATTCTAGGCAGTCTGTAGCGCGGGCACCTGGAACTTCGCGCGGCGCACGCTCTCGACGAAGAGCCGGTGGAGACGGTCGTCCCCAGTAATTTCGGGGTGGAACGCAACACCTATGAGCGGGCCTCGGCGCACACCCACGACCTCACCGCCGGGCAGACTGGCAATGATGGCGACATCCTCGCCCACGCGCGTCACGACGGGCGCACGGATGAAGGCGACACGCAGTGGCGGGCCTTCGACGCCGCTGATCGCAACATCCGCTTCCGAGGATTCCACCTGCGAGCCGAAGGCATTGCGGCGCACGGTGATATCAAGTCCACCCAGTGTCTCCTGGCCCACAATGGCGTCCTCGAGGTTGTCAGCGAGCATGATCAGACCGGCACACGTGCCCAAGACGGGCAAACCGTCAGCAATCGCGACTTTCAGGGGTTGATGCAGGCCAAATATGCGCAACAACTTGTCCATCACGCTGGATTCACCACCGGGGATGACTAACCCCTGGATGCCCTCGAGGTGCTCAGGCTTTCGGACCTTTCGCACCTGGGCCCCGAGCTCGCGCACCATGGCGCTGTGCTCGCGAACGTCCCCCTGGAGTGCGAGGACGCCAATGAGGGGGTGGTCGCTACCAGCCACGCTCGGCGAGGCGGTGAGGTGCAGGAAGGTCATTCACGTTGATGCCAACCATCGCTTCACCGAGACCACGGGACACGTCGGCGATTACTGCTGCGTCGGTGTACTGCGCGGTTGCTTTCACAATGGCCGTGGCACGTTCCGCGGGATTTCCCGACTTGAAGATTCCAGACCCCACAAAGACACCATCAGCACCGAGCTGCATCATCATCGCTGCATCAGCGGGCGTCGCGATTCCGCCGGCGGTGAAGAGCACAACGGGCAACTTGCCCGTCTGCGCGACCTCTGCGACCAGCTCATAGGGCGCCTGCAGCTCTTTGGCTTGAACATACAGCTCATCAGGATTCATCGAGGAGAGTTTGTTGATTTCGCCTCTGATCGTGCGGATGTGCTTCGTCGCTTCGGACACATCCCCGGTGCCGGCCTCGCCTTTCGAGCGAATCATGGCAGCACCCTCGGTGATGCGGCGGAGCGCCTCGCCAAGGTTGGTGGCGCCACAGACGAAGGGGACCGTGTAGCGCCACTTGTCGATGTGGTTGAAATAATCGGCGGGGCTCAAGACCTCAGATTCATCGATGTAGTCCACTTTGAGAGCTTCCAAAACCTGGGCTTCCACAAAGTGACCGATGCGGGCCTTGGCCATCACAGGGATCGAGACGGTGTCGATAATTCCCTGAATCAAATCAGGGTCGCTCATGCGCGCGACGCCACCTTCTGCGCGGATGTCCGCGGGAACACGCTCTAGCGCCATGACTGCGACGGCGCCGGCGTCCTCGGCGATACGCGCCTGCTCGGCGGTGACAACATCCATGATGACCCCGCCCTTAAGCATCTCTGCCAAACCGCGCTTCACGCGGGCGGTTCCGGGGTTAGATCCAACGGTGGAATCGGTCATGGTCTATCGAGGTCCTCTCACACGGATGCTCTGGATCGAGCGTCGAAAGTCTAACCGGTCGAACCTGAGTGCCAGTTGTCTCTCAAAATGTCTCTCATCTCCCCGAGTAGTTGAGGCATGGCTTTGGTGCGCGCAATGATGGGAAAGAAGTTGGAATCTTGGCCCCATCGGGGGACGACGTGTTGGTGAAGATGCTCTTCGATACCAGCACCTGCGACCTTTCCCTGGTTCACACCCAGGTTGAATCCGTGGGCACCGGACACCGCGCGGAGGGTCTTCATGGCCTCCCCCACCATGGTTCCCATTTCCATGAGCTCATCCGGGGTGATCTCGTCATAATTCGCAACGTGGCGATAGGGGCACACCAACAGGTGGCCGGCGTTATAGGGGTAGAGGTTGAGTACGGCATAGACGCTCTCTCCACGAGCGACAACGAGTGAGTCTTCGTCGGGGCGCTCGGGCGCAACACAAAAAACGCACGATCCATCCTCCGGCTTCGTTTCACCTTGGATATAGGCAATCCGATGAGGGGTCCACAGGCGCTGGAAAGAATCCGGCACACCCGGTAGAGCGGACGCGTCGAATGTCGGGCTTACACCCTCCACCTGGTCAGGCATGAGCCTTCTGCGCAATGGTCTGCTCGATCAAGGCCATCGCCTCCTCACGGGGCACCCCGTTACGCTGCGAACCATCCCGGAACCTGAAGCTCACCGCTCCGGCACTTCGGTCGTCCTCACCCGCGATAAGAATGAAGGGAACCTTGGATTTCGTGTGGGTGCGAATCTTCTTGGGCATCCGGTCATCAGAATCATCCAACTCAGCACGAATTCCACGGTCTCGGAGCTGGTCCACGAACTCTCCCAGGTACCCTGCAAACTCCTCAGCAACGGGAACACCCACCACCTGAACGGGTGCGAGCCAGGCGGGGAACGCACCGGCATAGTGTTCGGTGAGCACGCCGAAGAACCGCTCGATAGAGCCAAACAGCGCGCGATGAATCATGATCGGTTGCTTACGTGAGCCGTCTGCGGCCTGGTATTCCAGGTCAAAGCGCTCGGGCAAATTGAAATCCAACTGAATTGTCGACATCTGCCAGCTGCGCCCGATGGCGTCCCTGGCCTGAACCGAAATCTTGGGACCATAGAACGCGGCGCCACCAGGGTCGGGAACGAGCGTCAACCCGGATTTCTCCGCGACCGAAGCAAGGGTTGCTGTTGCTTTCTCCCACAGCTCGTTGGAACCGACGAACTTTTCACTTTCTTCGTCTCTGGTCGAGAGCTCCAGATAAAAGTCGGTCAGACCAAAATCGCTCAGGAGACCGAGCACAAAACCGAGCACATCCTGAAGCTCCTGCTCCAAGCTTTCCTCCGAAACAAAGATGTGCGCGTCGTCCATAGTCAACCCACGGACCCTGGTCAGCCCGTGCACAACACCGCTCTTTTCGTAGCGGTACACCGTTCCAAACTCGAACAGTCGCAAAGGCAACTCACGATACGAACGCTGGCGCGATTGGAAAATCAGAATGTGGAACGGGCAGTTCATCGGTTTCAGGTAATAATCAGCGCCCTGCTTGGTGATCTCGCCCGCCTCATTGCGCTGCTCGTCCATATGCATCGGGGGGAACATGCCGTCCTTGTACCAGGACAGGTGCCCCGAGGTCTCAAAAAGCTCGGCCTTGGTGATGTGAGGGGTGTAGACAAATTCGTAGCCGGCCTGCTCGTGGCGTCTCCTGGAGTAATCCTCCATCTCACGCCTAATCACACCGCCCTTGGGGTGGAATACCGCCAGACCCGACCCGATTTCATCGGGGAACGAGAACAAGTCGAGTTCTTGCCCCAGCTTCCTGTGATCGCGTCTCGCTGCCTCTTCGAGGCGCTCGAGGTGCGCGCGAAGCTCATCCTTTGTGGGCCACGCAGTTCCATAAATTCTCTGCAGTTGAGGGTTCTTTTCGCTCCCCCGCCAGTAGGCAGCTGCCAGGCGGGTCAGCTTCCACCCGTTGCCCAGCATTCTCGTCGAGGGGACATGGGGTCCGCGACAGAGGTCCTTCCACACCGTCTCGCCAGTCTTCGAGTCAACGTTGTCGTAGATCGTGAGCTCCCCTGAACCCACCTCCACACTTTCACCCTGGTCGCCCTCGGCGGCTTTGTCTTTGAGGGACACCAGTTCACACTTGTAGGGCTCGGAGGCTAATTCAGAGAGCGCAGCATCAGCGCTGACCACACGACGAACAAACTTCTGACCGCTCTTGACGATCCGTTGCATTTCCTTCTCGAGGGCGCCTAGAGCCTCGGGCGAGAATGCCTCGGGCACATCAAAGTCGTAATAGAACCCGTCCGTTACGGGTGGGCCAATACCCAGCTTTGCTTCGGGAAAGAGATTTTGAACCGCTTGAGCAAGCACGTGGGCTGTCGAGTGCCGGAGGATTTCGAGACCCTCGGGCGAGGACACCAGAACTGGCAGGACCGATTGCCCGGCGCCCAGCTCGCGGTGAAGGTCCACCAGAACGCCGTCGGCCTGCACAGCGACAACGTCTGCTGCGGGAAAAAGATCCGCGCCCGTTGTCGGCTCCGTCACCACTGTGGGGGAATCTGGGGATGGCGTAGAGGTCACGGTTGCAGAAGCTTTCTCGAGGGTCGGTCGTCCACCTTTCAGCCTAGTGGCGATGGCGGAGGCACCTAGGAGGAATCGGAATCGTCGCGTCGGGAGGTGTAACCCGACAGAAGAATTCCGCCAAGCCCAGCGATGAGTAAAACCCCGACGACGGCAACGACCGCCAGATCGTGATCTGCATACCGCGGATACGTCGACACTACGAGAGCAAAGAGAGCGAGAAAACCGAGTGCAATCCAGGAGTTTCTCATACCCTCACGACCCCCTCGAAGAGAAGTATGTGGTGGGCGATACTGGGTTCGAACCAGTGACCTCTTCCGTGTGAAGGAAGCGCGCTACCACTGCGCCAATCGCCCGTAGCGCCCATCTTGCCACAGAATCAGTCGCTGCT
>JABJAO010000097.1 GCA_018666065.1 Microbacteriaceae bacterium
CACGCAGGCCCGGCCATACGACGATTCGCCACGAGGGAGGGCTGACACCGTGCACCCGTTCTCGCAGAGGCCCCGGTACAGGGTGCCGATCCAGTACCCCTGGAGGGACTCGAACCCCCAACCCTTTCCTTAGGACGGAACTGCTCTTCCATTGAGCTACAGAGGCATTGGGTAAAGTCTACCGAGGACTCTTTGTCCCTGGTTCTCGTTAGGTTTTTCCCATGAAGCTCTACCTCGTCGCGCTGGGATCACGCGGAGACAACGAACCTTTTCGCGCCCTTGCCCTGGAGGCAGCCTCAGCGGGCCACGAGGTCTTCTTCGCCCACACCTCAGACATCGCCTGCGACCCGGATGCTCCCTATACGGACCTCGAGTTGCCCGGATCGCTGGAGCAAATCATTGCCGAGCAGGGTATCTCCGTGATGAAGGCGCTGCGCAATTACCGCAGCGTGATGGAACCACTGCTGCGCGGAGTATGGGATGCGAGCACGGCGCACATTCGGCAGCTACGCCCCGACGTCGTCGTCTACCACCCCAAGGTGGTGACCGCCGCACTCGCAGCGCACTCCGTGGGAGCAATCGCCGCTGAGGTCGAGATTGTCCCCACGATGACCCCCACCGAGGAATTCTCGCCAGCAGGTATCCCCCCGGCTCTGCCCGCTTCCTGGAACAGGGCCAGCTACGCACTGGTGAGAGCGGGAATGGCACCGTTCAGGTCGATGCTGCGTCGTCGCGCTCGAGAGCTCGGGGTGATTCGCACCGAATCTGATCTGGTGCTCTGCCCGGTAAGTCCCACCCTCATCCCGCAGCCCCTGGATTGGCCAGATTTTGCTCAAATCACCGGGCAGTGGAGTATTCCCTCTCGCGAGCGGCTCGACCCGGGCCTTCAGGAATTTCTCGACGGCGGCAGGGTTCTCTACGCGGGGTTTGGGTCGATGCGCGATCGTCATGGCCTGGCGAGGGCGCAGGCAATTGTCAGCGCTGCCCGAGGTTTGGGGATGAGAACACTCCTGGCTACTGGATGGGGTGGGCTCGTGGCAACACCGGATCACATGGTCGCTCCAGATGTGTGGGTGGAGAAGTCAGTTCCCCACACCGCCCTGCTTCCCCACGTCGACGTCGCGATTCACCACGGAGGCGCTGGCACTACGCACGCGATGATTCGAGCGGGGGTGCCCTCCCTCATCATGCCGTTCCTGGCAGATCAACCCTGGTGGGCGAATCGGCTCCACCGCGAAGGCCTCGGGCCACCGGCGCTCTCTCGCACGACCACCAATCCGGAGACGATTTCCCAGGCCGTCACCGCCGCACTCGGGTGTTCTGATCGTCTGCAGAGTGCCGCGCTCCAGATGTCGCACGAGGATGGCCTGCAGGAAGCCCTTCGGATCTTAGAAGATGCCGAAGCCGGCATGCACTCCCTGCGGCCTGCCTAGGCAGCCTGAGCCAAATAGTCTTCCCAGCGTTCCTGAGGACGCTCGATTCCTCGCACCAACCACGCCGTTCCGTAGGGAGTCTTGGGCGGTTGCAGCAAGCGCCAGCCCATCTCCTGGGGCGTGCGATCACCTTTGATGTTGTTGCATTTCAAACAGCACGCCACCAGGTTTTCCCACTCGTCTTTCCCCCCTCGCGAGCGGGGCAAGACATGGTCGATGGTGCTCGCTGACGCCTGGCAATATCCACAGCGGTGGTTATCCCGGCGCAGCACACCCCGTCTCGAGACGGGGACCTGCCTGTTATGGGGCATCTTTACGTAGCGGGTGAGCACAATCACCGATGGCCGCTCCCAAGTGCCATCGGGGCTGCGCACGGGGTGTTTGTTGTCACTCTCGACAATGATGGCTCGTCCATTCATCACCAACACGAGCGCCCGCTTGAAGGACACCACGGACAGTGGCTCATAGCCGGCGTTCAGAACGAGGGTGCGCATACTGACCGCGGCCGTCTCCGCGTCGGCCACAGCGAGCTTGGCGGCACTCATCGCAGACCCCCCTTAACGCAAAAGACACCATCATCGTGCGATGGTGTCTGACTCAGGGCAGTGCCCCGACACGCGAGAGCGGGCCGCGTGGAGACCTGTATCCGAAAGTGAGCGCGCACATCCCGTGGGGATAGGCACTCAAGTGTCGTCATGAGGTACTCCCTCGCATCATGGATAGGCGACCTGAGCTAAGAGTATCCAGCGAAACAGAGAGCTGGCTGACACGGCACGCCGCTCCTATTTCGCCAAATACAGGTGCTCTGCAATCGACTCAGGAACGACAACTTCGCCCTGCAGGTTTTCTGAGACGAGTTTGTAGCCGCCCTCAACGATGCTGACTTCCACTCGGGCACCCGGGATGACCCCTGCGGCCTTGAACGTCGCCAGAAGTGACGAATCAAATTGCGCAGGCTCGCCCAAGCGGCGCAGCAGCCCGCTCTGGGGGTCGGAGCGTGCAAATTCTGTGACGCGAATAACTCCCTTGAGGAATTTTTCCGAGGCGGGTCCCCCGATATCTTCCATGGCAGGAATCGGGTTTCCAAACGGCGATTCCGTGGGTTGCCCGAGCATCTCAATGAGTCGCCGTTCCACGTGTTCGCTCATGACGTGTTCCCAGCGGCAGGCTTCCTCATGGACGAGCGACCATTCGAGGCCAATCACATCAGCGAGGAGTCGCTCGGCGAGCCGGTGCTTGCGGGTGACCGCGAACGCCTTCTTTCTCCCCTTCGTGGTGAGCGCGAGTTGGCGATCCGCCTCCACCACCAGCAGGCCATCTCTTTCCATGCGGGCGACCGTCTGAGAGACGGTCGGACCGGAATGGCCCAGCCGCTCCGAGATTCGGGCACGAAACGGAGGGATGCCCTCCTCCTCGAGGTCCACGATGGTGCGCAGATACATCTCTGTCGTGTCGACGAGATCTGTCATCGTGAATCCTTTGCCAGGAGATTAGGTGAGCCTTAGCTTACCTAGCGTGCCTCTCGAAATCGCGAGAGCCCGGTGCGCCTAGGATTAAGGCATGGCGGATATCACCATTCCACAGGACCTTCTTCCCCGCGATGGCCGTTTTGGTGCAGGTCCATCGCGCGTGAGTTCGGCACAACTTGACCACCTCGTGCGCAACGCGTCGCTGCTGGGAACTTCACACCGCCAAGCACCCGTGCGCGAATTAGTCGGTCGAATCCAGGGTTCCCTCGGCGCCTATTTTCGACTCCCCGAGGGCTATGAAGTAGTTCTGGGCAATGGTGGATCGACCGCTTTTTGGGATATTGCCGCGGCTAGCCTCGCGCGCACGCGCAGTGCACACCTGAGTTTTGGAGAGTTTGGCGCCAAGTGCGTCAGCGCTCACACCACCCCCTGGCTCGAGAAACCCCACGTGGTCACCAGCGAACCAGGAACTCGCGGTGAGCTGACCGCCGTCGCCGGCGTGGACCTCTACGCCTGGCCTCACAATGAAACCTCGACGGGCGTGATGGCGCCGGTGAAGCGCATCGAGGGAGCTGATTCCGGTGCGCTCATGATGGTGGATGCCACCAGCGCTGCCGGCGGTCTGGACTTTGATGCCTCAGAGGTCGACGTGTATTACTTTGCCCCCCAGAAGAATTTCGCCAGCGATGGCGGGCTGTGGTTCGCTCTGCTCTCCCCGGCAGCACTGGAGCGAGCTGCCGAGATCGCGGCGACCGATCGATACATTCCTGATTTCCTCAGCCTCACTCAAGCCATCGACAATTCCCGGCTCAATCAAACGCTCAACACCCCGGCCCTGACGACTTTGCTGTTGATGGAGTCGCAACTGGAGTGGATGATGAGCCTGGGCGGATTGACCCCTGCGGCCGAGCACTGCACCACGTCATCGTCTCTGCTCTACGACTGGGCGGACTCGCGCAGTGACGTCACGCCCTTCGTGGCTGACCCCGATCACCGCTCGCGGGTTGTGGTCACCCTGGATCTCGATGACGCCATCGATGCCACTGCGATCACGGGAGCACTTCGCGCCAATGGGGTGGTCGATACCGAGCCGTATCGAAAACTCGGCCGCAACCAGATTCGCGTTGCTACGTTTGTCGGTGTTCCCACCAGCGACGTCGAGCTGCTCATTGCAAGCCTCGACTACGTCCTGGAAAACCTCTAAGAGCTGCTGGGCTCGTCGAGCTCGACGTGGTCAAACACATCGTCGGCTTCGTCAGGTACTTCAAGAGGCGATGGGTCTAGCTCCAGGTCGAGCTGGTCAATGTCCACGCCGTCTCGGTCGTCATCGAGGTCGATGGAGTCATCATCGTCATCGTCGTCGTCGTCATCGCTGTCGGCTGCTGCCTCTTGCTCTTTGAGTTCTTTCTCGTGCAGCAGGTACTCCTCGAGGCGATCCGCCCAGGGAACCCAGTCCGGCGCAACGAGTGAGCCCTCGCCGGGAAGCAATTCAAGCTCCAAGACGGTGGGCTCCATTCCCTCTGCGTGAGCGAGGCTCACCGTCCACTTCCACCCTGGATATCCCTGCTGGGTCGAGGGATAGGCGACATCGACGGTGTCGTCACCGCGCGTGACTACCGGCGCATCACGAAAGGTGTCGAGCGTGGTGATCTCGAGCAGTGCCGCGTGCGCGAGCGCGATGAACGTCGCATCGGGCGTTGCCGAGGCAGGAGACTTCTTAGACATCAAATTCATCGGCCACTCTGCGCAGCAGAGCGGCGATCTTCTTAGAGTGATCATCGTCGGGGTAGCGACCACGACGGAGGTCTCCGCTGGTGCGATCGAGCAACTTGAGCAGATCCTCGACGATGATGGCCATATCCTCGGCACCCTTGCGCCCAAACCGGCCCGCAGGAGAATCCAGTACACGCACGCTCAGAGCCTGCGCACCACGCTTGCCCTCGGCTACACCAAACTCCACGCGGGAACCGGTCTTCACGACATCGCCGGCTGAGAGCGCTGAGGCGTGCAGGAAGACTTCCTCACCGTCGTCGGTGTGGATGAATCCAAAGCCTTTGTCGTGGTCGTAGAACTTGACCTTGCCGGTGGGCATGTTGGCGCCTTTCTTTCGAGCACAACGCGATATTCCGCTACTCGCAGGATACCGTCTCTTTCGCCGGGATATCCTGGAGGGATGTCATCTGCAGAAAGTACCGAGCCATCCGCAACGGAGCGTGTCCTTGCCGCCATGATTGTCGGGGTGGTCGGACTCTCTATTCTGGCCTTCTTTGCCATCATCATCGGAACCTGGCAGGGGATGGATTCCGACGGGTTCTCGGCCGGAGTGTGGCCGATGGTCACGATGACGCCACTGTTTGGGCTGCCGATCGGATTTGTTTTGATTATCGCGTTGCTCGTGATCTCCACCAGACGACGCCGCGCACAAGGACCCGATGACTCTTCCGAGTGACACCACGCTCGCTCTCATTAAGTGGCTTGCGTCGAGGGATTCTGATCAACTTCTCACCCTGATGCGACACCGCGCTATTGCGGTGTCTTCGTGTGGGAGCTTTCGATCCCTCGCCGAAGCTCTCGTGCACTCCCAGGGCACGACGGAGTCGCTGTCTCGCCTCTCCCGCCCGGAACTCCAGGGCCTGAGCTCACCGCAGAGTGCACCCGATGAGGTTCTGGACGCTCTCGAAGCGGCAGGGTTTCTCTCTCGAGAGCCCTCGGGCCACACACTCTTCATCTCTCCGGTGGAACTCGAGGCAGTCGGAAGCCTTGATCCCGCGGCACGTCCCCCGCGCCCTGCCAGCCCATCTCCACTGGGCGACAAGGCGCGCTCCATCGCGGCGACCCACGCGCTGACCATGGTCGTGACAGTGGGAGACCTCCTCGAGGTGCTCACGAGTACCTCCACCAGCGTTGGCCCCGAAGGATTACCCACTGCCACGGCACTAAAGAATCTGGATGCGGCGCTTGGAGTGGGATACGACATTTCCGCGCTGTGGCGCATGGCCTCCCTGGCGGGTCTTCTGCGCCCACACCAGGGGTTGGCCGCGCTGACTGCTGCGGGAAACCGCTGGCTCGAGATGCCCGAGGCCGAGCGGTGGCACACAATAGCCACGGCATGGTGGGAATCCCTACCCCCCTGGCTTCGCACGACGTGTGCGGCGAATCCCACTGCGCCCTGGGACCACAACCTCGAGACCCAGCTTGGGTATCACTTTCCCCTCGTTGCGCTCGACGTGACTCTGGAGCGCGTGAGAGAGGACGCCCACTTCCTGGGGGTACTCGCGGATAATCAGCCAACTCCGTGGGGAATAGCACTCTGGGGACCAGGAGAGGCCACCGCGATTCTCGGGGGCGACCTTCCCGCCCACTCCCCCGGTGTCTTTGCTCAAGAGGACTACACCCTGCTGGCCACAGGCCCCCTGTCACCCCAGCATCGACGCGCCCTGGGCACCCTGGCCACCCGCGACTTAGGTGGCCTGATACCCCGGTTCCGCCTGACCAGCTCATCCCTTCTCGGAGCGCTCCAACGCGGTGTGCCAGCACAGACAATTCCAGAGATGCTCGCCGAGGTGTGTGTCAACGATGTGCCAGCGGGCATGCTCGCGCTGGTGTCCGATATCAGCAGGCGAGCTCACGATCTCGAGGTGCACTCCCGGGGCGAGACCACCCTGGTCATCACCCGTGGGGATACGCTCGCCCAGGAGTTACTCTCTGACCCAGGCCTTGTGGTCTTGGGGTTGACCCGACACGGCGACCACGAACTGGTCTGCTCCTGGCCTGCAGAGCGGGTCCATTCGACACTGTTGGGTGCTTCCTATCCGGCACTGCTGATGAATTCGGGAGGGCAGCCAGAGAACGAGTCTGCCCCCGTGCCAGAGGATGACCCTGAGACGCTGGAGAGCAAGCGCCTCGAGGCTGTGGCGCAGCTTGTGCACAACGCGGCTGAAGCGGCTGCGAAGGGGGTGCCCGCTGGATTTCAAAGCATCATCGAGGTCGCCACAGAAATCAAGACTCCTCTGGAAATCGTGGTCACCATGCCGGATGGCACGGAGATCACCATCGTCATGGAACCCCGCGCGCTGAGTGCGGGTCGACTCCGAGGCGTCGAGATCAAGCACGCCGTAGAAAAGACCATTCCGGTGTCCCACATCACGAGTATTCGAGCGTGGACGGAGAGTTAGGCCTCAGCAGAGCCCCGTAGACTGGCTGGTTATGAATCCCGACGGTCCCCTCATTGTTCAAAGCGACCGGACTGTCCTGCTGGAGGTGCAAAACCCCAGCGCGGATGCAGCCCGTCACGCTTTGGCAGTCTTCGCCGAACTCGAGCGCGCCCCCGAGCACATGCACACCTACCGCATCACGCGCTTGGGGTTGTGGAACGCTCGCGCCGCCGGCCACACCGCGGAGGAGATCATCGCCACGCTCGAGGAGCACTCGAAGTTTCCCCTTCCCCCCGGCATCGTCGACGAAATTTCTGACACCATTCGCCGCTACGGCCAGATCGAAATCACCCGCGAGGGCGAGAATCTCTTCATTGCCTGCGAGAACCCGACCATCGAGGCCGAAATCACCAGGACACAGAAAATCGCAGAGCTTTTAGGAGAGCGCGACGATCAGGGACGCCTCCCGCTGGCTGCGTGGTCGAGGGGATTGATCAAACAGGAACTGCTCAAAAAGGGCTGGCCCGCATCAGACCACGCTGGCTTTACCGAAGGAGAACCCCACGACATCGGGCTGACCGCCGGGGAATGGTCCCTGCGCGATTACCAACTTGAGGCTGTGCGGCGCTTTGCCGCGAGTGGCTCAGGGGTTGTGGTCTTGCCCTGTGGGGCGGGAAAAACGTTAGTCGGCGCTGGCGTGATGGCGGAGCTCGATACCACCACGCTGATTTTGGTAACAAACACGGTCTCTGCTCGCCAGTGGCGAGCAGAGCTGCTTGCTCGCACCTCGCTGACCGAGGATGAGATTGGTGAGTATTCGGGCAGCGTGAAGGAAATAAAGCCCGTCACGATCGCGAGCTACAGCATCATGGCCGCCAAGCGCAAAGGCGAGTTTGCCCACCTGGGCATCCTGGATGCAAAGAACTGGGGTCTCGTGGTCTACGACGAAGTTCACTTGCTTCCCGCGCCGGTGTTCCAATTGACGGCTCAGTTGCAAGCCAGACGTCGCCTGGGCCTCACGGCAACCCTGGTGCGAGAAGACGGTCGAGAGGGCGATGTTTTCAGCCTGATTGGACCCAAACGCTTCGATGTCCCCTGGAAGCAGCTGGAAGCCGAGGGCTACATCGCCCCGGCCACGTGTGTAGAGATCCGGCTGGAGCTGCCCGCGGCGCAACGACTCGAGTACGCCTCGAGCACCGACAAAGAACGATTCCGTCTTGCCTCCACGTCCCCCTCCAAAAGCGCCCTGGTCTCGGAGCTACTGGCTCTCCACCCGGATGACCCCACCCTCATTATCGGGACGTATCTTGAGCAGATCGAAGCTCTCTCCGAGGGCCTTGAGATTCCCATGATTACCGGGGACACACCTGTGCCCGAGCGCGAGGAGCTCTACCAGGCTTTCCGCAGTGGTGCCATCACGCGACTCGTGGTCTCGAAGGTGGCCAACTTCTCTATTGATCTTCCTGAGGCATCGGTCGCAATTCAGGTCTCGGGTTCCTTTGGGTCCCGGCAGGAAGAAGCACAGCGTCTGGGACGAATTCTTCGCCCGAAGGCGGATGGGCGCCCGGCACTGTTTTACACTCTGGTAGCACGGGACACGGTCGATCAGGATTTTGCGCTGAATCGCCAGCGTTTCCTTGCCGAACAGGGTTATGGCTACACGATTATGGACGCCGCGGAAGTGACACAGAGAGTGCCAAAGATTCTGTCAGACAACATTCAGCGATCTCCCAGATAATAGAACCATGGCTGATGGACCCAAGATTCTTGTTGTCGATGATGAGCCCAACATTCGGGACCTCCTCACGACCAGTCTGCGCTTCGCAGGCTTCATGGTGCGCGCGGTAGGAACCGGCGCCCAAACAATTTCCGCAGTGCTCGAAGAAGAGCCTGACTTGATTGTGCTCGACGTGATGTTGCCCGACATCAACGGCTTTGGTGTGACCAAGCGCCTCCGGGCCAGCGGGTACACCTGCCCCATCCTGTTCCTCACAGCCAAAGACTCCACCGAGGACAAGATCACCGGGCTCACGGTGGGCGGCGATGACTACGTGACCAAGCCCTTTAGCTTGGACGAGATTGTGGCGCGCATCAAAGCAATTCTTCGCCGCACGCTGAACGAAGAAGACGACGCTCTTATCCGGGTGGCAGACCTCAGCATGGACCAAGACACTCACGAGGTCTTCCTGGGCTCGATCCCCATCGACCTCTCACCCACCGAATTCAAACTCCTGCGGTACTTGATGCTCAACCCCAACCGGGTTCTCTCCAAGGCTCAGATTCTCGACCACGTCTGGGAATACGACTTCAATGGCGATGCGGGCATCGTCGAAAGCTACGTCTCGTATCTCCGGCGCAAGCTTGACCCCCACACGGAAGAGCCCATCATCCAGACCAAGCGTGGGTTTGGATACATGCTGAAGTCTGACAAGGGCTAGCCCCAGACCCGATGCTCGCTCGGCTGCACCAGTGGTGGGAATCGACCTCACTGAGGACAAAAATCACCGGGGTGACAGTCATTGTCATCACCCTCGGTCTTTTTGGCATCGGGGTGGGAACCATGACCACCGTCCAGCAGTATCTGCTCGACGAGGTCGATCGCAAGATTGACGAGGTGGCCCTGGGGCTTCCCGCAAACCTGCGGACTGCCGATTTCGCCACCTTCGACACCACCGGACAAACCGGTTCCCGCAGTGACTATTTCATTGCCGCGGTCTCTGCAGAAGGAGATGTCCTGGCGAGCAACCTGGATCCCGGCAACTCTGACTACCAACCTGATGTCAGCACGGTGACAGAAAGCTTCGTGCTCAACAACGCTCCATATTTCATGGTGGACAGCATCGATCGCAACACCGAATGGCGTTTGCATTCCTACAGCCTGCGGATTGTCCACGAGGCTGACATGACCGAGGAAAAGGCAACCCTGATCATCGGCGTGAACATGGCCGAGTCCACAGAAACCGTCGGTCGCTTTGCCACCATCTTTTTCCTTTTCGGTCTCGCCGCGGTGTTGTTCAGCGCTATCTTGACCCGTTTCTTAGTCACCACCACGTTTCGTCCGCTCCGGGAAGTTGAACTCTCAGCGGCGAGATTTGCAGGAGGGGATTTCTCCCAGCGCTTGGGTGGAGCAACCCCCAACACTGAAGTGGGGCGCCTGACGCGCTCGCTCAACACCATGCTCTCGCGCATTGACAGGGCCTTCGCGGATCGCGCCGACACCATCGAGCAGATGCGCCGCTTTATCGGAGATGCAAGCCATGAACTGCGCACTCCGCTGGTCTCCGTGCGCGGGTATGCAGAGCTTTACCGCATGGGTGCGCTGACCAAGAAAGCGGACGTCGCCCAAGCCATGGAGCGGATTGAAAAAGAAGCTGAGCGGATGACAACGCTGGTGACAGACCTTTTGGAGCTTGCCCGCCTTGATGAAGCGAAACCTCTCGAAGTGGGTCCGGTGAACCTAGTGAACCTCGCCCACGACGCCGCCCTTGATGCGGCAGCGAGTGCACCGGGGCGCACCGTGACGCTGTGGAGCGAAGGGGAGCTGGTGCGCGATCCCAGCACACTCGAGCCCATCATCTTGAGTGCCGAAGAAAACAAGATTCGCCAAGTTCTTGTCAACCTCTTGCAAAATGCCCTCCGGTTCAGCCCGGATGACGCCCCCATCGAGCTGGTCGTGGAGCGAGAATCGCACCCGGCCCGCGGCGTGGTCAGCGTCGTAGACCATGGCGAGGGAATTCCCCCTCAGCTGCGGGACAAGATCTTCCAACGGCTCTTTCGCGCCGACACCTCCCGGGCGCGAGAAACGGGAGGTTCAGGTCTGGGCCTGGCCATTGTCGACACGATCGTCAAGCGCCATCGGGGATCTATTCGGGTGGAAGAAACCCCAGGCGGTGGAGCAACCTTCAGGGTTTCGCTTCCGCTTGTCCCCAGCCAGTCTCGCTAGCGAGTTTCCACTACCTTCTCGCCCGACGCGGAGTCACCACCTGGTGCGGCTCTAGGGTCACTCTCCACCGACCAAGGAGAGCCATGACCCGATACACCGTCGATAGCGATGCCGTCCTCAGCGCTGCATCTCACGCCCGCGCCACCATCGCTCGATTACAGAGCGAAGTTCAGACCCTCAATAGCCAGCTCCATGCACTGGGAGGCAGCTGGAGCGGCCCTGCCGCGACCGCGTTCCTGGGTGTGCACGAGTCCTGGAGAGCGACGCAGAGCGCGGTAGAGGCCAACCTGCAGGCGCTCACCCAGGCTCTGGCCGCAGCGGGAACCCACTATCGCGATATGGAAATAGCAAACGCGAGGCTTTTCCAGCGTTAACGGAGTGTGGGGCGCCTCCCGAAGGAGAACGCCCCACACTCGACGAGATCTGGACTTAGAAGTCCATGCCTCCCATGCCACCGGATGGGTCGCCAGCAGGCGGAGCAGCAGGCTCCGGCTTGTCAGCGACGACAGCCTCGGTGGTGAGGAAGAGACCTGCAATCGATGCTGCATTCAGCAGAGCCGAACGGGTCACCTTGACGGGGTCCGCGATACCAGCGGCGAGCATGTCTACATACTCACCGGTAGCAGCGTTGAGGCCCCAGCCGACCTTGAGTCCGCGCACGTGCTCGGCAACAACACCGGGCTCGTGCCCTGCGTTGATGGCGATCTGCTTCAGCGGAGCGTCAATGGCAACCTTGACGATGTTGGCACCGGTCGCTTCGTCACCCTCAAGCTTGAGGTTGTCGAAAGCCTTCTTGCCAGCCTGAATCAGGGCAACGCCACCACCGGCGACGATTCCCTCTTCCACAGCTGCCTTGGCGTTACGCACAGCATCTTCGATGCGGTGCTTGCGCTCCTTGAGCTCAACTTCGGTAGCGGCACCTGCCTTGATCACGGCAACACCACCGGCCAACTTGGCGAGACGCTCCTGGAGCTTCTCACGGTCGTAGTCGGAATCGGTGTTCTCGATTTCCTGGCGGATCTGCTTCACGCGACCGGCGATGGCGTCGGATTCTCCGGCGCCCTCCACGATCGTGGTCTCGTCCTTGGTGACAACCACCTTGCGGGCGCGACCGAGCATGTCGAGCTCGATGTTCTCGAGCTTCAAGCCGACCTCTTCAGAGATGACCTGACCACCGGTGAGGATGGCGATGTCCTGGAGCATGGCCTTGCGGCGGTCTCCAAAGCCGGGAGCCTTGACGGCGACGGACTTGAAGATGCCACGGATCTTGTTGACGACCAAGGTGGCGAGTGCTTCGCCCTCAACGTCTTCAGCAATGATCAAGAGCTGCTTGCCGGACTGAATAACCTTGTCCACGATCGGCAGAAGGTCCTTGATTGCGGAGATCTTCTGGTTCGCGATCAGGATGTAGGGGTCCTCAAAGACTGCTTCTTGGCGGTCAGGGTCCGTCACGAAGTAGGCGGAGAGGTATCCCTTGTCAAAGCGCATACCCTCGGTGAGCTCCAAGGTGGTGCCGAAGGTGTTGGACTCTTCAACAGTGACCACACCTTCCTTGCCGACCTTGTCGATTGCTTCCGCAATCAGGGCTCCAATAGCGGGGTCGGCTGCAGAGATTGACGCAGTGGCGGCAATTTCTTCCTTGGTCTCGACCTCTTTGGCAATCTTCAACAGAGCGTCAGAGACAGCCTGGGTGGCCTTCTCGATGCCGCGCTTGAGGCTGATGGGGTCAGCGCCTGCAGCAACGTTACGGAGACCTTCGCGCACGAGAGCCTGAGCCAGAACAACAGACGTCGTGGTTCCGTCCCCAGCAACGTCGTCGGTCTTCTTGGCAACCTCTTTGACCAGCTCTGCGCCGATCTTCTCGAAGGGCTCGCTCAGCTCAATTTCCTTGGCGATGGATACACCGTCATTGGTAATCGTGGGGGCTCCCCACTTCTTTTCCAAGACGACGTTACGACCACGTGGCCCCAGTGTTACCTTGACGGCGTCCGCCAAGGTGTTGAGCCCACGCTCGAGACCACGACGGGCCTCTTCATTAAAAGCAATTATTTTTGCCATCAGTTTTTCGTCCCTCCCGGACGTCTAGTGTTCTGTAGCTATTGGCACTCGCGTGTTACGAGTGCCAATTGATTTTGGCACTCTCGGGCTGAGAGTGCAAGTGCACGTCGGGAGTGTGTCGGACTAGTTGATGGTGAGAACGCCAGCGTCCACGTCTGAGGAGTCATTCGGGATGAGCTGCACCCAGGTGTTTCCCACACCCAGAAGAACCTCATCACCCGATGCTGTCGTCAAGACAATGGGGGACTCTGCGCTGGCTTTGAACCAGTTGATCTCCACGATAGAGCCACCGGTTGCAACCCATCCGGTGCCCTGGTTGACCAGACGCGTCGTGGGGATGTCCTCGACGACGTCGATTCCCACCTGGAGGACAACAACGTTGGTGGCAAAAATCTGGACGCCACTGGAGGCTGAATCAGCTGCACCGTTGGTCTGGAAACGCAGGAAGGTTCCCTGGGTTCCATCCCAGTCCCATGAGGGGCTGGAGAACCCGCTGAAGCGAGGGTTCATCGACGTCACAGCGGAACCCGCTACCACGGCGGTGGATTCTTCGATGCTGGGCGCGTAGGAGAACTGCTGAGCGGGGGCAGGAAGATCGAGGTGCTGATCAATGAGCTCCGGTGCCATCACCAAGACGTTGTGAGGAGCCACCTTTGCGCTGGTGCGATAGAAGGTGTCCGCCGTGTCAGGCTGACCGTGGATCGCGTTGTAGACAGGAGCTTCCTGCATCATCTGGATAAAGCGAACCTGACCACCCGAGTAGGCGAAAACTCCGCCGAAGGGGCTGACAATCTCGGGGTCCATGGGTCGAACCGAGCGAACCGGACCAATTTCGGCAGGAAGAGTCGAGTGCCACACGGCGAGGTAACGGGTGAGGCCACCTTCGACGAGCTCCTCAAAGACAATGTCGGCCTCGTCGAGCCCGACCTGGGGCCGCGCGGAGGGGTGGTTGTCAATCTTTGCAGCCAGTGAAGGCCTGGACAGGCTGCCAGCCTCAATCGCTTCACCGGTAAGGGCGGCAACGGTGGCGTTGTCGACAACGGCCTCGGCGGTGTCGCCTCCCTCCGTTGTGATTACCTCGTCATCGGTCGCAGCACCGTCAGCGGCGCAACCAGTCAGCGCGAGTGCAGCAATGGCTACTCCGGCAAAAAGTGAACGGGTCGTGATTGTCATGAAGGAACTGCCTTTTCGATTCAAGGGATAGGTGGAGAGGAAGATTAGGTCGACTCTGTGTCGACGTAGTCGGCTCCGAGAACCACGGTGACACGAGCGCCCGGATATGCAGTTGTTTGGACAACGGAGTCCGCGTCGAGGTCCAACTCCTGAGCAATTCCCATGGCGATGGCCTTATCGGCGTCCTCACTATACGCCACAACACTTTGCGCGACGTCCGTGGCATCAGCGTTCGTCGCCGTCGCCTCCGGCCACCCCACAACGACCAGTCTTTCGACGGCCCGAGCGGCCATGCCCTGTGTCGGAGTGCCGTTGAGCACCGTCACAGTGAGGCCTTCCGTGTCAATCTGGGTTGGGTCGGTGACGGCCACAACTTCCTCGGGAATTTCTGGCTCCAAGACAACCGGCTCATCAGCTGCTGCCTCTTCGCCAGCGTCCCCAGAAATCACGGGAATCTCGCTTGCGTCCAAGGTCAGGGAGTCATTGCTGCGATCGACCAACCAGACTCCGGCCAGCACAAGAACGGCAATGGCAGCAATGCCGATTCCCACCGGAGCAAACAGTGACCAGGATGAGCGCTGCCGACGGTGGGTTCCCACATACGCGAGATCCTTGTCGACATCATCAAAACGGTCGGGCAGGAATGAGGGTTCTCCCGATCGCGCCATGGCCCTACCCTCCTTGTCCCATTTTTCGACTCTGCGCTGCCTCCAGGCAGCTGCGGACTAATACTGCGTCGTAGCGCACGGCCGCTTCTGTGTGACAGAGCGCATACAAGCGCTGATAATAACGAGCTAACGAGAGACCAAAGCGTTCCCTCACCGCAGACTCTTTATTTGGAAATGCCCCCCAATGGACCCTCTCGAACTCGAGAATGTCGATGTCATCCCCGGAAAGCTCCGTCTCGGGGGTCTGTGCACTAGCCATGTCCCTTCATGATAGGCCGGCACAGCTCACGTGAGGGCTAGCCAACTACGCTAGGAACACTGTGAAAATTTCTGCTCTGGCCTCGCGCGGAGTGATCCTTCTCGCCCTCAGCCTCGTCCTCTCTGGCTGCCAACCAGGCTCCTACGCTGCGCCGGGTGGCCCGGCATCCTCCGTCGCCGATCGAGGCAGCCTCGCTGATATCGACTGGCTCGACAACCCACGGGAATGGGTAGGACCCTCCACGGCTCTCCTGGGTGAGCTCACCATCGAGCCGATCACCCGAGCCCCCGCAGTGAACCTCCCGGTGACCATTCGATCGAACGAGCTCTCCGGAGAGCTCGACGTCACTCTCGAGCAGGCCGATCGAGTCTTGGCTCTGGATATGTCAGGTTCACTCGCCGCCACGGTCTGGGCCCTGGGCCTTGGAGACCGATTGGTGGGGCGCGACATTTCCACCAACTTCCCCGGTGTTGAGAACCTTCCAGTGGTGACGGGAAGTGGTCACGCCATTTCTCCCGAGTCAGTCCTCGAGCTGCGTCCCGATGTTCTGATTACCGATGGAACTATCGGCCCTCTGGATGTCGTGCTGCAACTGCGCGAAGCCGGCATTGCCGTCGTCTTTGTCCGAGAGGAACCCGGACTCGATGCGCCAGGGAACATGGCCCGAGCCGTGTCCGCCATTTTTGGCATGCCCGACACTGGTGAGGCTCTGGCAGATCGCATCGAGTCAGAGCTGCAGGGAGTCCTTGCCACCATCGCCAGTTCAGTTCCCAGCGCGAGGGAAGACAAGCTTCGCATGGTGTTCCTCTATATCCGGGGCGCCAACGGTATTTATTACCTCTTTGGCCAGGAATCGGGTGCGGGTGATCTCATTCAGGGCCTGGGTGGAATCGATATCGCCACCGAAACCGGATGGACAGGTCTTCGCCCGATGACAGATGAGGCACTGATTGCCGCCAACCCTGATCTGATCTTGGTGATGTCGGATGGACTTGCCAGCGTGGGTGGGGCGCAGGAACTCGTCTCGCTCAAGCCCGCAATCGGGTTGACCAACGCGGGCCGAAACCTTCGCTTTGTCGATATGGATGA
>JABJAO010000098.1 GCA_018666065.1 Microbacteriaceae bacterium
CTGCGGGAGCCTCGTCTGCTACGTCTTCAGCAGTAGCCGCATCAGCCGCGGGGGCTTCTGCAGGGGTCTCTGCTGCGGGAGCTTCTTCGACGACGGGCTTGGCGGCCTTGGGACGAAGCACAGGCTTCTTCTTCGTGTCGGCCTTGAATTCTGCCTTGGGCTCTGCAACCTGAACGGTGCTCTTAGCGCCCTTGTCACCCTTGAACTGTCCCCAGTCACCTGTCAGCTTGAGGATGGCTGCGACCTGCTCGGTTGGCTGAGCGCCAACGCCGAGCCAGTACTGAGCACGCTCAGAGTTGACCTCGATGACCGATGGGTTCTCGGTGGGGTGATACTTTCCAATTTCTTCAATGACGCGACCATCACGCTTCGTGCGTGAGTCGGCAACAACGATGCGGTAGTACGGCGCACGGATTTTTCCCATGCGCTTCAAACGGATTTTTACAGCCACGTTTCTCCAAGTAGATGAGTAGTCATAACAGCCGACGATTACGTGGGGACACAATCGACAGGACGTCTAAGGGGGAGCTCAAGCGCCTGATAGAGGGTCGGGCGAAGTGCTCGAGTGCTTATTCTGTCAGATTTTTGGCCCGAGCGGGACCAGAAAGCTCCCGATGCCTCGTCCGTGCTTTAGCGCGGCAAACCGAAGCTCGAGCCCGAGGGCTCCGTGGGTGCGGCACCCTGGGCGTGCTCGGCACGTTTTGCGGGGTTTCCTGAGCGCGAACCGGACTTCTTCTTCACGTTTTTCTTCTTGCCTCGACCCGCTCCACCGCCAATGGGACCCAGTCCAGGAATCTGCGGAACGCCGCCCTTGGCGACAGTTTTCATCATTTTGGCGGCTTGATCGAAGCGCGTCACCAACTGGTTCACCTCGGTCACGGTCACGCCCGAACCCTTCGCAATGCGCATCCGCCTCGACCCATTCAAGATCTTCGGGGTGAGGCGCTCCGTGGGTGTCATCGACTGAATGATTGCTTCAGTCCGGACCAACTCCCCCTCGTCGATGTTGTCGATTTGATCCTGCATTCCCCGTGCACCGGGAAGCATGCTGAGCATGCCGCCGAGGGAGCCCATCTTTTTGATCTGCTGCAGCTGGGAGAGGAAATCTTCCAAAGTGAAGGTCTCGGAGCGGAATTTCTCTTCCAGCTCCTTGGCCTCTTCCTCATCGAAAGCTTTCTGAGCCTGCTCGATGAGCGTGAGAATGTCACCGAGGTCGAGAATGCGGCTGGCCATGCGGTCGGGGTGAAACACCTCGAACTCGTCGATCTTTTCTCCGGTGGAGGCAAACAACACGGGGCGCCCGGTGACACCCGTGACGCTGAGCGCAGCACCACCCTTGGCATCACCATCGAGTTTCGTGAGGACAACCCCGGTGAAATCGACACCGTCTTGAAAGGCTTTCGCCGTCTGGACGGCGTCTTGCCCACTCATCGAGTCGATGACAAACAACACCTCGTCGGGCTGAGCCACGCTGCGAATAGCGCTGGCCTGAGCCATCAATTCCTCGTCCACACCGAGCCGTCCCGCAGTGTCAATGATGACCACGTCGTGGGCTTTATCGTTGGCGTATTTCACTCCCGCTTTCGCGACAGCGACCGGGTCGCCCACACCATCACCGGGCTCGGGAGCAAAAAACGCGGCCCCCGCGGTCTCGGCGACAATGCCCAGCTGCGTGACCGCACCGGGGCGCTGCAGGTCACACGCCACGAGAACAGGGGTGTGACCTTGGTCGATCAACCATTTGGAGAGTTTGCCCGCAAGAGTGGTCTTTCCCGAGCCCTGCAGTCCCGCCAACATGATGACAGTGGGGCCCGTTTTTGCAAACGAGAGGCCTCGAGTTTCGCCGCCCAGGATGGCGACCAGTTCTTCGTTGACAATGGTGACAACCTGCTGAGCCGGGTTCAGCGCCTTATTGACATCATCCGAGAGCGCTCGCTCACGCACTGTTGCGGTGAAGCTCTTGACGACATCCAAGGCAACGTCGGACTCCAGGAGGGCTCGACGAATGTCGCGCACCGTGCCATCAACATCGGCGGGAGAGAGCTTCCCTTTTTGGCGGAGAGACGAAAACGTAGCTGTCAGACGCTCAGAGAGGGATCCAAATGCAGCCATGGTCCCCAAGATTAGCCGAGATTAGGCCCGGGGCTCCTATCCTGGATGCATGCTGAGCGTGCCGTTTGACTCACACGAACCCGTGATCGACCCCCGTGCCTTTGTTGCGCAGAACGCGACGCTGATTGGTCAGGTCACACTGGAGGCACACAGTGTGGTCATGTTTGGCGCTGTGCTTCGCGCCGATCGCGATCGCATCCATCTGGGTGAGGGATCCAACCTGCAAGACAACGTCGTCGTCCACGGCGACCCGGGTATGCCCGCCCTCATTGGTGCAGGGGTCAGCGTGGGTCATGGCGCCATCGTGCACGGCGCCATCATTGGCGATAACTGCCTCATTGGCATGGGAGCAACAATCCTCAATGGCGCGGTGGTGGGTGAGGGCTGCCTGATCGCTGCGGGCACCGTGATTTTGGAGGGCACCGAGGTTCCTCCAGGTTTCCTCGTCGCCGGTGTTCCCGGGAAAGTTCGCCGAGAGCTCTCCGACTCGGAGCGCGAGGCCATTGTGGCGAACGCCGCGACGTACCAGGAGCTCGCTCGGAGATATCGGGGCGACTAGTTTTCCACCAGCGACTTCGCAAAGGACGCCGGAGAGAACCCGGTCATGTCCGCGATTCCCTCGCCCTGGCCCAGCAATTTAATGGGCAAACCGGTCTTCTCCTGCACGCTCAGGACAAAGCCCCCCTTGGCGCTTCCATCAACTTTGCTCAGCACCAACCCTGTGACACCCGCGTGCTCCAAGAATGCGGCCGCTTGCACGACACCGTTTTGGCCCGTCGTGGCATCCAGCACGAGTAGAACCTCGGAGATGGTGGCGACCTTTTCCACTACCCGGCGAATCTTGTTGAGCTCATCCATCAGGCCTGACTTTGTGTGCAGGCGCCCCGCGGTGTCGATGATGACAATGTCGATTCCTTCATCGACGGCTTTCGTGACAGCTTGGAAGGCCACCGAGGCGGGATCTTGACCCTCTTTCTCGGGGCCGACAAGAGGAACCCCGGCGCGATCCGCCCAGGTCGTCAACTGCTCCACCGCTGCGGCCCGGAACGTGTCGGCTGCAGCAATCACCACGCTCCGTCCGGCGTTGGTGAGAAACTTCGCAAACTTCCCAATGGTGGTGGTTTTCCCCACGCCATTAACCCCCACAACCATGATTACTGCGGGCCGCTCGGTCAGTCGCAGGGTGGGGTCATAGGCGGCAAGCGTGGCCTCCAGGGAATCCCTCAGAATTGCCTGGACATCCTCGGGCTTGGTGGTGCCAATCCTGTCCACTTCACCTCGAACCGACTCCATCAAGGCGTCCGTCACGTCGGGGCCAAAGTCAGCCAAGAGCAGGGTGTCTTCGAGCTCTTCCCAGGTGCGCTCGGTGATCTCGGGTTGCGAGACCAAGTTCCGCAGGGCTTTACCCAGCGACCACTTCCCGCTTCCCCATGCCATGGTGCAAGCCTAACCAGGTAGGGGTTTAGTCTTCGCCCGCTGGTTCAAATTCCAGGGTGGGAAGTGTCTCCGAGGACACCGCGCTGTCGCTGGTGACCAGCGAATAGATTTCCAGCGACACGATGCCGGTGCTGAGCAAGCCGGCACAGGCGATAAGAGCCCATCCGATGCGCTGATTTCTGCCCATGCTCTGAGAATACCCGCTTGACCTATGAGGCCAGCGCCTCCGATTCGCTGACCCTTTGGCCCACCACCGCGCTCACGCCGTCCTTACGCATGGACACGCCATAGAGGGCATCAGCAATCTCCATGGTCCGCTTCTGGTGGGTGATGATGATCAACTGCGAATCATCGCGCAGTGTCTGGATCACAGCCAGCAGGCGCCCCAGGTTCGAGTCATCCAGCGCCGCCTCGACCTCGTCCAAAATATAGAACGGACTGGGGCGAGCCTTGAAAATGGCGATCAGCAACGCGACCGCAGCGAGGGAGCGCTCGCCACCGGAGAGTAACGAGAGCCGCTCAATTTTCTTACCCGCGGGCCGCACGGCGACATCGATTCCGGTGGCCAACATGTCGCTGGGGTCAGTGAGCTTGAGAGATCCAGAACCCCCGGGGAACAAGATCGGGAACACCTCGTCAAAAGCGCGCTGGGTGTCAGCAAACGCCTCGGCGAAGATGGTGTGCATCGTGGTGTCCAGCTCCTCCATGATGGCTTCAAGGTCAGCTCTCGTCTTTTTCAAGTCCGCAAGCTGCTCGGTCAAGAACGTGTGACGGGCTTCCAGCGCATCAAACTCTTCCAACGCAAGAGGGTTCACTCGACCCAGCTGGTCGAGGGTGCGCTCAGCTTTCTTGAGTCGTGCTTCCTGCTGCGCACGGACAAAAGGTTGTGGCTGGGCGCCATCCTCGGTGCCATCGGCTGGAACCATCGCCTCCGGAGAGTACTCCTCCAGCAGCGCGTCCTCATCGAGGCCCAGTTCCTCCATCGCGCGCTCCAGGAGCGTCGTGCGCTGCAACTTCTTCTCATACACCTGCATCTCGAGCGAGTGCACGGAATCGGTGATCGCGGTCAATCGCTCGCGAACCGATGCTTCCCTCTCGCGCAAGGCCACAAGCTCCTGGTGGGAGGACTGACGTGCTGCTTCAGCTTCCAGCAATGCAGTACCAGATTTCTCCACACTCTCTGCTGCTGCAGCGAGTGCGGGTGGCAGAAGCTGCAGCACCGCTGAGGCGCGCTTGGCTTTCGCAACGCGCTCGCGGTAGCGGGCTTGTTCGCGCTCGCGAGCCTGTTCTTCCTCCGCCACCCGCTGCACCAGGGCATCCACCTGGTCACCCAGTGCTGCCGCACGTTGACGTGAGGCTTCCAGCGCGATTCGCGCATCGACTTCTTCGGCCCCAATGGCATCAACCAGGGCGCGGGCTTCGAGACGCTTGGACTCATCGACCCCGGGTCGTGTGGTGGCTTGGAACGATTCGTGGGCCGCGATGCTGGCTGTGTGCTGCTGGGTGGCTGTTACTAGGGCAGCCTCAGCGCGCTCCAGCGCTTCGCCCAGACGGGTGGTCTCCTGGTGTGCTGCGTCCAAGGACGCCCGCACCCGCGACACCTGCTCGCCAAACTCTGCCCGGGAGGCATCAGCCTGGCGCAGATCAGCCAGGGCTGTCTTCACAGCCTCCGCAGCAGAAACCTTTGCGCCCTGGGCCTGTTCCGCATCGAAACGAATGCGCTCAAGCTCGGTGGAGAGAGTGTCCAGCGCACTCTTTGTCGAGTCTCGCTCGGCTGCCAGCTCAAGTCGGCTCTGGGCTTCGCCCGACCCTGTGCGAATGACGTGCTCACCAAAAACATCACCCTCGGGAGTCACCACCGTCACGCCCGGAGGAATTGTGCCTGCGCTCCACGCGGTCTCTACCGCCGCGAGATCCTCCGCGACATAGGTGGAGGCCAGGAGAGCGAGCACACCGGAGGGGCCCGTGACCACGCTGAGGGCAGGAGTCAATCCAGCGATCTCGGCGGGTTGTGAGGAATTGCCCTGCGCAATCACGAGCTCGACGCGACCCTCGGCGCTTGCGCGTTTCGATACGACAGACAACGCGTCCTTTTTGGACCCCACGAGGTGAGCGTCGGCGAGAGATCCCAGCGCCCGAGCAATCGCGGTCTCAAATCCTTTGGTGACGGTCAGAGAGTCTGACACGCTGCCCGTGACGCCCGGCATCGAACCCACGTCCGATCCTTCGCCATCGGTGCGCAGAGCAAGATCGAGCGCGGAGACCTTGGCGGCGAGCGCCTCGCGCTCACGTTCCATCGCGTGGAGCGTATTGCGGGTCTGAGTTTCGTGTGCGTCGGCTGTGGCGAGGAAGGCTTCTGCTTCCTCGAGGGCTTTCTCAAATGCTTCCGCCACAGCGTCCGGGGCTTTATCGGAGGATCCCTGAACAGCCTGGAGCGCTTCTTCGGCATCCCGGGCACGGTCTTTGGCGTTCCCCAGGGCGGCGCGCTGCCGATCGACATCGGCGGATGCCGCTTCAACCCGCGATGCGTGGACCTCCACCTGGGAGAGGGCATTGCGCAATTCGGAATCCCAGCGATCCACTGCGGCAGTGGCGGCCACTACTTCGGCATCGAGTGCCTGCAACGAGGCTCGAGCGGTGGCGAGGCGTGCCGAAATTTCGCCCACCGTGCTCTCCTGTTTTTCTACCTCACTCAGCGCTGCGTCACGCTCGGATTCTTTCTGGGAAATCATCTCCGGGCTCACCCCAGAGGACATGACCGAGTCGCCATCATCAACACCGGCGGAGTCTGCGCGCTCGGTCGCCAGAGAGTGCAGGGCCTGCAGGCGCTCGTGAACCCGGCGAAGAGAAAAGTCGATACTGCGCGCCGTGTCGAGCCCCACGTCATTGATGCCGGATTCGAGTTGTCCAATACGGCGACGGAAGCCTTCGAGCTGCTCCTGCAGCGTGGCGCGCTCGGTGGAGCGCTCCTGTTCGTTGCGGTGGAACGACTCCAGCGCCTGCGACAACGTGACGATGTCATCGGCCAACACGCGCGCTTTGGCGTCTCGCACAATGGCCTGGATGGTTTGGGCTTGCTTGGCAATTTCTGCCTGACGCCCCAGAGGCGTGAGCTGGCGTCGAATTTCGCCGGCGAGATCATTGAGC
The DNA here is from genome assembly GCA_018666065.1 of Microbacteriaceae bacterium. Lineage (GTDB taxonomy): Bacteria > Actinomycetota > Actinomycetes > Actinomycetales > Microbacteriaceae > Pontimonas. The sequence continues at coordinate 6,697 of JABJAO010000098.1, forward strand.
CGTGTGAGGTTGGCCTGCATGGATTCGAGCTTGCGCACCGTCTTTTCTTTGCGCCTGCGGTGCTTCAGGATTCCCGCTGCCTCTTCGATGAAGCGGCGCCTGTCCTCAGGGCTAGCGTGCAGAATCTGATCGAGCTGTCCCTGTCCGACGATGACGTGCATTTCGCGACCCAAACCGCTGTCGCTGAGCAGCTCCTGCACATCGAGCAGACGACAGGGTTCCTTGTTGATCGCGTATTCGCTTCCACCGTTGCGAAAGAGGGTTCGTGAGATGGTGACCTCGGAATACTCAATGGGAAGTGCGCCATCGGAGTTATCGATAGTGAGGACCACCTCGGCGCGACCCAGCGGAGCCTTATTCGCGGTTCCCGCGAAGATGACGTCCTCCATGGATCCACCGCGCAGAGTCTTAGCGCCTTGCTCACCCATCACCCACGCCAGTGCGTCAACGACGTTGGATTTTCCCGAACCATTGGGACCCACTACACAGGTCACACCGGGTTCGAACTCAAAGGTGGTCGGTTGGGCGAAGGACTTGAATCCCTTGAGGGTGAGGGATTTCAGATGCACCTGCTCACCGACCTTCCAGAAATTCGCGATAACACTGTGCTCTTCGCACCCTCAAACCTACCGGTTTCTGGGGGCGCGTTGGCAGGAGGGGCAGCGGTGCGAGGAGCGGTTCATGAACGGCTCACGTCGAATAATTCCGCCGCAGCGATCACACCCTGTTCCCTGTCGGCCATAAGCGTGAAGAGAGTGGGCGAAGTAGCCCGCTTGACCATTCACGTTCACATATTGCGCGTCAAAACTTGTCCCACCCTCGGTGAGGGCTTTGGTCAACACGGCGCGAACCTCGGCCAAGAGTGTGCGTACCTGTGCGGCACTCAGGCGCCGGGTGGGCATGAGGTAGTGCAGCCTTGCTCCCCAGAGGGCCTCATCGGCATAGATGTTGCCAATTCCACTGATCAGGTTTTGATCGAGCAGTGCCCTCTTGAGGTCAGTATTTTTCGCTCGGAGCGCCCGGGAGAAAGCTGCATCGTCAAAAGCTGGGTCGAGGGGATCGCGCGCGATGTGAGCCACGGATCGTGGGATTCGACTATCCGTTGATCCGAGCCCGGCGGGGAGACCATCCCCGCTCTCCATGAGCTCATCGAGAGCCATCGAGCCAAAGATTCTCTGGTCCACAAACCCGACCGTCATGGGGTCACCCCCCGCGGTGGTGATGTCGAATCGAATGCGAAGATGCCTGCCACAATCTGAACCCGCATCACCCAAGAGCACCTGCCCGCTCATTCCCAGGTGACACACCAGCGCGTCCTGTGTTCCCTCGAGGGGAAACCAGAGAAACTTTCCTCGTCGCACGGCCGCGGCGATGGTTGCTCCTTCCAGCCTGGAAACAAAATCTTCGACCGGGCCCCGGTGGCGCTTGAGGCTGCGGGGATCCAGAACACCGACGTGGTCGATGGTGGCATGGCTGAGGGCCGGTTCGAGACCGAGCCGAACGACCTCTACTTCGGGAAGTTCAGGCATCGCTGGCCGACGGGTTTCGCACCGTCTCCAGCGCCGCCTGAGCGGCAGCAAGCTCCGCAGCCTTTTTGGAACTTCCCGTTCCGTGGCCAACGGCCTGGCTGGAGTGGTCGCGACGAACGAGGAAGACGTCAGCGGTGAAGACTTTCTGGTGGTCGGGCCCCGAGTCGGTGATGTTGTAGTGGGGAGCGCCACCGCCATTCTTGGCAGCCCACTCCTGCAGGGCAGTCTTGGGGTCACTGCTCTCGCGCAATTCGTCGGCGCGCTTGACCAGATCCCCCATCAGATGGTGAACGGCGTCGTGAGCGGCCTGGGGGCCTTTGTCAACAAAGATTGCTCCCACAACAGCCTCGAGCGCATCGGCCAGCAGAGAGGGCTTCTCGCGGCCTCCGGTGAGTTCCTCACCGCGGCCTAAGCGCAGATAGTCACCCAAACCAATTCCGTGGGCGACCTCGGCCAGGGCACCGGTTGAGACGATGCTGGCTCGCCGTTTGGCAAGCTCACCCTCGGGAAGGTCCGGGAACTGGTTGTAGAGGGCGGCCGTGATGGCTTGACCCACCACGGCGTCCCCGAGGAACTCGAGTCGCTCGTTGTTGACTCCGCCTTGCTCATAGGCATAGGACGAATGCGTGAGCGCCTGGGCGATCATGTCGCCCGAGAGCTCCACTCCAATTTTGTCCAGGAGTGTGCTCGGATCCAAAGCCGCGGGGGCTTCGTCCATACCCTCAGGCACCTTAGACGTCGGCGACCTTGCGGCCCTTGTATTCCATGAAGAGGGGGGTGCCAGCAGAGTCTTCCACAACGCGTGCGCGGTGAGGGAGGCTGTAGACGGTCTTGCCGTTTTCTACGCTCTTGACCAGGGTGGGCACCTCAGCCTTCCACGCCGAACGACGAGAACGAGTGTTCGAACGTGACATTTTCCGCTTGGGTACAGCCATGGTCTTCTGCTTTCTTAGGGTTCTTGGGGTGTGGAGGAGTCAGACTCGAGGAGTTTACTAAGTTCCTGCCACCGTGGGTCAATCTCATCTGCTGCGGACTCATCCGGCGCAGTAGTGCGTTTCTCACCAGTCGCCGGATCTAATCCGTAGCATTCCGCTTTACACACCGGCTGGAAGGGAAGTTCGAGAACTATCGCATCCCGCATGATGCTGCCGAGATCGACAGAGTCATTAACCACCGTGTAAGAATCGGAATCGGTAGAAGAATACGCGAAAAGCTCCTGGAAATCGACCTGGAGTTCCGTGGTGAAGGGATCGAGGCACCGCACGCACTCTGCCTCGGCCTGTGTTGTCACCTCTGCGGTGACCAAAATTCCCTCGTGGAGGCCCTCCAGACGAAGGTCAATCGTAAGCTCTGAGCCCTCCGGGACAATCGCCATTGCCTCGCCGTATTTCTCCGGGGCCACCACGTCGAGGGTGAGCTCGCGCATCTCCCCCGCTTTGTGGACGAGGTCTTTGACCCCGACTACGAGGGCGTTCTGTGCGGTGGCCATGGCCCCAGTCTAGAAGCCTGCGGCGGTGAGTGCCTCGTCATAGATTCCCAGCGCCGTATCAATCTGTTCGGGCGTGACAATCAGCGGAGGCACCACGTGGATGCGGTTATCCACCACAAAGGGCAAGAGTCTCCTCGCGAGAAGCTCTCCCTTGATGCGACCCATCGACGCAGCATCGAGGGGAGCTTTCGTCACCGGGTCAGCCACCAAATCCAGAGCAAAGAAGCAGCCAAGCCCTCGGACGTCGCCAATCACGGGGTGGGCAGCCGCGAGCGTGGCAAGCCCTGGCCGGAAGTGGTTATCCCCCATGGCCTTGGCGTTCTCGACCATGCCTTCAGCCTTCATGGCTCCCAGTGCCGCCGTAATGGAGGCCATCGCCAAGGGGTGACCGGAGTAGGTCAGACCGCCGGGGAACATCGTGTCCTCGAAATAGTCAGAAATCTTCTGGTGGAAAATCACACCACCAACCGGGACATATCCCGAGTTGACGCCCTTGGCGAAGGTGATCATGTCGGGGACGACATCGTGAGCGTGGAACGCAAACCAGTAGCCGGTACGACCAAAGCCCGCCATCACCTCATCGAGGATCATGAGAATTCCGTACCGATCGCACAGCTGGCGCACTCCCGCGAGATATCCGGCGGGGGGAACCATAATCCCCGCGGTTCCCGGCACGCTTTCGAGC